>JADZFW010000201.1 GCA_020854235.1 Flavobacteriaceae bacterium | reverse complement strand
GATTACTTTTACAAAAATTCTCAAGCTTGGGAAATGATTTTTGTACATCAAGGCAAGGGCACTTTGAAAACCATGTTGGGTTCCATCCCTTTTTCCTACGGAGATCATTTGATTATTCCCAAAGGAATTACCTATCAATTGACATTCGAAACTGAACAAAACCGCCTGTTTATTGTAGAATCCACTACGCCTTACCGATTTCCCAAAAAATACGTGAGTAGTTCGGGACAATTGATGGAACATGCTCCATTCTACGACCGAGATTTGAAGTTGCCTCAAAATTTGGAAACCCATGAAGCACTGGGTGACTATAAAATCTTTATCAAACGTGACTACAAACTCTACCCCTATCATTATCAAGCGCATCCTTTTGACCTAATCGGTTGGGATGGCTACTATTATCCCTATGCATTTTCAATTCACGATTTTGCTCCTATAACCGGAAAATTGCATTTGCCGCCACCTATCCATCAAACATGGGAATGTGGTGGAGCCGTGTTATGTGCCTTTGTACCCAGATTGTACGACTACCATGAAAAAGCCATTCCGGCACCCTATAACCATGCCAATGTGGACAGTGACGAAGTATTGTATTATGTAGACGGCGATTTTATGAGTCGCAACAACATCAAAGTAGGACAGATTACCTTACATCCATTGGGAATAGCCCATGGTCCACATCCGGGTGCAGCCGAAAGAAGCATCGGTCAAAAAGAAACCCAAGAGTTGGCTGTGATGGTCGACACCTTTAGGCCTTTGAAAATGACTGCATTTGCTGCAGGAATCGAAGTGGCTGATTATTATAAGTCTTGGTTGGAATAGATTATTTTACTAGTAATCAAAGTAGAAATTATTTCTTGTAAATCAGGTATTAAAGATTTTTAACTAACGGAAACTAACTGTTTCTAGTTAGGCAATTAGCTGATTTTGGAGCTGAAACAATCATCATATTACTACTAGCATACTCGTTACCAACTTGATGTTTACATCAAGTATAGTCATAATGTATAACGAAAGTCTATCTCATCCTATTTTATTCTTTGAAAGGTGTTTGATGCTAGTAGCTCTTGTTTGGGATACCTTCTCTCAAACTTCGTTGTATTAGGTAGGTTTTCTCTAAGTCATTTTCTCGTTTTGAATGACGTTGAGCTAACCTCAATTGTGAGAGAGGCATTGGTTTGTCAATTTCTTTCAGAATGCCACTTACAACTTTTACCAAAATTTAATAAACCGGTACACATCCCGTAGCCCCGCAATGTTCGCAGTAATCCCTAGTCCGGCTACTATTATCCCAAGAACTTCCTTGCCCTGAGCAATGCATACAAGGTCCAATTTCTGAAACGATATAGGCTCCACCTGTCTCATAAAGCAAAGTCATCAAGTCTGTTATTTTAATCTTTATGGCATTGGATTTCCATGTATTGACGCCAAATTCGTTTCTTCCTGTGGAGTATGAGTAAGCATATGTTGCATAAAAGGGTATCAATGTAATTTCATCATTTACACTTTTTAAATAAATTGGATTCGGTATAAAATAATTGGTTTTATCA
This sequence comes from Flavobacteriaceae bacterium, assembly GCA_020854235.1. Taxonomy (GTDB): domain Bacteria; phylum Bacteroidota; class Bacteroidia; order Flavobacteriales; family Flavobacteriaceae. Next base: position 1,555 of record JADZFW010000201.1, on the reverse strand, counting down.
CTATACAAGTACACGGTTTCTCCCTGTATGACTTGAGACATTTCTCTTAGAATCGTTAAATCATCCTTTTCCTCGTAAGGTACGTCTAGGGTTGTAGCTACGGGATTAGTGTTATTATAACTATTAACCTGTAAAACCCCATTTAAAAATTGACCTTCTTGTACATTTCCGTTTGCATAAGTATACTTTCCGTAACCGGTGCGTTGTCCATTAACCCAATTGCCCGAATACTGTTCGCTATTATTAAAATAGTAAGTTCCTTCTCCATGGAATGTCCCATCTACAAAATCTCCTACATATTTTTCACCATTAGTCCAAGTGTGGATTCCCTTACCGGTTCGCTTTCCATTTACCCAACTACCGGAATATTGCATACCATTATTAAAATAAAAAATCCCGTTGCCGTGAAAAGCTCCATCTACAAAATCTCCTTCATATTTTTCACCATTGGGCCAAGTGTGGATTCCCTTACCGGTTCGCTTTCCATTTAGCCAACTACCGGAATATTGCATACCATTATTAAAATAATAAATCCCGTTGCCGTGTAAGTTTCCATTTACAAAATCTCCTTCATATTTATCACCATTAGGCCAAGTGTGTATTGCTTTGCCGGTGCCTTGCCCATTTACCCAACTTCCGGAATACTGCATCCCGTTTTCCCAAGTATGCGTTCCCTGTCCATGGTAGTCATTGTCTTTCCAATTGCCTTTGTAGGCATTCTTCAAACTAGTAGTAGCTGTACCGTAGCCGTTGGCCTTGCCGTTTTTGACTTCACCTTCATAATAAATGGTTTCGCCGGCAAAATTAGGTCGTTCAAAGGTGAGCTTCTGCTGTGCAAAAGAAGTTTGCACGAGTAGGATTAGGAAAAAGGTTATTGTTTTCATATTGTCGGGATAGGAATGGTTGAAATTTAGGTGAATTTGATTGATATAGTCGTCAAATAAATATTAAATTCCAATTATCAGCAATACGTAAAATGTCGTATTCTATGAGAAGTGCCGTTAAAATTCACTTTATAAAAATTATCTGTCCGGTCACAGATATAAAGAGCTTATGTATTAATGTAATGTGAAGATTTTATCTATAAAGATTTTTAAGATCATCTTTTGTCCTATTTGCGACATTCTGTTGTAAACAGTTGAACTTCTAAATTGTAGTCACACAATATTTGGAATATTCTTCGATTTTATCTTTCAATCTATTCTCCAAATAAAGATTGGCCCCATTTAATTCCTGAAGGATTTGTATGGCTTCTTTTTGATAGGCTTGTTTTTTCTCCAAACTCCAATGGCTAGGTGGAACTTGTAGATTCGTTATTCTGTCAGCTAATTTTACCGACCAAACTTCCTTCGATAATTTTTTAATGCGGTTTAAACTATCCTTCATTTTTTCATTCTTCGGAATATCATTCCTTTTCGTCAAAGCAGAAACCGCATGTGCTACTGCTATTCCAAATTTCTCTTTCAAATCTTCAAAAGTTGCATGGGTATCTTCTAGCGTATCATGAAGTAAAGCAACTTGTATGGCAAATCCAATGTCAAAATGCTTAGTTTCT
>JADZFW010000200.1 GCA_020854235.1 Flavobacteriaceae bacterium | reverse complement strand
TCAGGAACATTAGCATTGGTTTTTTTAAGCCAAACCACATTTTCTCCACCCCAATTGGCTATCTCAACTGTACCTTTGGTCACATCCCAACGAGATGGAAATTCACCATTACTTTCTCCAACGAAATCGTCTTCAAAGATGATTTCAGTACCGGGAATAAAGTCGTATTTATTCCAAACTAGAACTGGTTCCTGTTTGACTTCTCCTACAGAATTGTCTTGCTTGTTTGTATTCGTTTTAGATTTTGTTTGATCGGAACTCGTATTGTTTTTTTCATCAGTTTTTTTAGTTTCGGTTTCTTTTTTAGCATCATCATTTTTACTGGAATCGCCATCAACCGTTTCATCAATACCTTCTTCAACTCCGTCAAATACATTGTCTATTCCATTGTTTACTCTTTTTTCGGTTCGTTTTTCGGCTTCGCGTTCAACTTTTTTCTCTGCTTTCTTAGCCAATTTATCTATAAACTGGGCATGTGTTGAGGTTGATAGGGATATAACAACAATAATACTGAGGATAAACTTCAGATTTTTCATAATAAAATTAAAAAATTAATAGGTGAAACATTGGGTACATTAAAGGTGTTATACAACTTTTTTAAAGCGTCTAGAACATTCTCAAAAATTGTAGCACAAAAGTACTTGAAGTGATAAAAAGTGGCTTGTAGTATTGTTCCAAATACTTGTCCTATTGTTCCAACAATAAAACAGCAATCATATCTCATTGATTTTCAACAAAAAAATCAATCAATATAAAAGCTTACTGAGCAGCATTTTTTTCTTTGTATTGAATGGGAGAAATCCCATAAACCAATTTAAACTGTTTGGAAAAATAAGAAGGATCACTAAATCCAGAAGCATAGCATACTTCAGAGATGTTTAAATCAGGGTTTTTAAGCAGTTCGGAAGCAATTTTTAATCTGTGAACTCTGATAAATTCCGTAACCGACATTCCTGTCAAAGCAGTGAGTTTTCTGTGGAGTTGCGTCCGACTCATAGCTGCAACTTTACAAAATTCTTCAACGCCAAAATCAGGATTGATTAATTGATTTTCAAATACGTCTTTCAAAACCGTTTGAAAAGAATTCTCTCCCGACTTTAATAACAAATTCAAGGGTTTTACTTCAATTTCTTCCCTGTATTTATTACTGAGGTTACGCCTTATTTCGATGAGATTCCTCACTTTAGTTTGTAGAATTTTGACACCAAACGGTTTGGTGATATAATCATCGGCTTGGTTTTGCAAACCTTCCAATATGTGTTCCTCATCCGAAAGGGCAGTGAGTAAAATAATAGGTATATGGTAGGTATTACCTTCATTTTTTAGAATATTACACAATTCAATACCATTTAAATTGGGCATCATAACATCCGAAAGTACGATATCTGGAATCAATTGGAGAGCCATGTCTATGCCTTCCTTTCCATCTTTGGCTTCCAATACTTGATAATCATCCGAAAAACAACTTACGATATATTTACGCATATCTTCATTGTCTTCAACTACCAGGATAATAGGTTGGTCACTCGGTGAATTTGGTTCAGTTAGTATTTTGGGTTGTTGTAAATCTAAAGTTTCCTTCTGACTAGCAGCATCGGAATTTATGTCAATAATTTCAGATGCTTTAAAATGCTCTTTATCGGTTGGGATTTTCAGTGTAAATTCCAATTCATCGGGTTCATTATACTTCACTTTCAAATCAATTCTATACAATACACAAAGTTCCTTGACCAATGACAACCCAATGCCCGTTCCGGTATGATGTGATTGCGCACTGCTGTAAAACCGATCAAAAATTTTACTCAATTCATTTTTAACAACAACATCGGTAGTATTGGAAACTTGAATCTGGTAGTGCTTATCTAATGAAGTTCCGGTCAGCTTAATTTGACCATTCTGAAGGGAAAATTTAAAAGCATTGGAAAGTAAATTGGTCAAAATAGTTTCGATGATTTCCACATCAAAATAGACCATTCCACTTTCAACTATATCAACATGATAATCTAAATTTCTTTCAATAGTTTGATAAACAAATGAATGTGAAATTCCTTTTATATTATCTGAAAGATTGGCTTTCTGAGCTTTGATTTGGAATTTACCGGCGTCAATTTTGGACAAACTCAAAATCTGATCGACTAAATATTGTAATCTTTGGGTATTTCTATACATCATTTCAGCGTCGGAGCGAATAGATGCGTCTATTTCCTTTTGCAATAATTTTTCAAGTGGTCCTTTGATAAGGGTGAGAGGTGTGCGAAATTCATGTGAAACATTGCTGTAAAATCTAGATTTCATTTCGTTGATTTTATTGAGTTCCACACTAATTTTCCTTCTCTGTAAATATCGAAAATACATAAAGCCCGACAAAGTAAGTAATAGCAAGAAAATTAATAAAAATATCCGATTTTGATTGATCTTATTCTTTTCAAACAATTTCTTTTCCGATTCTAAAAGCTTGATTTGCTGTATGGCTTCCTTATTTTTATACCGATTCTCAAGTTCTAGAATTCTAACTTCATTATTTTGAACCAACATACTGTCTCTGTATACAATAGCCAATTCTTTGGAATGAAGTGCCTGTTGAAAATCTTGTTTTCTACGACTGATGTCGGATTGCAATTCATAACTTATTTTCAAATGCTCAAAAGAATTAATTTCCTGTGCATTTTTTAAAATATTGTTCAAAATAATTTGTGCTTCATCCAATTGATGGTCGGCTATGAGAACTTCGCAAAGTGCCATTTGAATTTCCATGTCGTGAAAAGCATCCTGAGTAAGTTTGATGATGTCAATGGCTTCTCGCATCAGTAATTTAGCCCTATCCTTTTGACCTTGTTCATATAAAATGGAACCAATTGCTTTTTTACAAATGGCAATACCTATATGGGATTGAATAATTTCATTTTGCTGCAAAGAATAATTATACAACTGAATAGCCCTTACAGCATCACCTTTCATTCTCATGACTTCACCCAAATTGGCATAATTGATGGCTTGACCCAAATTACTTTTGAGTTTTTTTTCAATTTCTAAAGATCTTTCAAAATAATTCTGAGCTTCAATTGGCTTTTTCAACGCCAAAAAAATATTACCCAAACCATTCATGGCAATCGCTTTATTTTTGGCATATTGTTCATTCCGATTGGCCAATTCCAAAGCTTTGTAATGGTATTCGGAAGCTTCAAGATTGGAAGAAGTACGCCGTAAGTCGGTACCAATGTTGTTTAAGGCCAATATTTGACCCAAAGTATCATTGATTTCTTCAGCCAGTTGAAAAGCTTCAAAATGAATGGTTAAAGCATCTTTAAATTGAGCATTGTCTCGAAAATCGGTTCCTTTATTGTTTAAATCCAAAACCTTATTAACCAAACTGTCTCTTTTTACATTATCGGTGATAATGCGTTTCCATTTCAGTTCAGTTTCATCGTAGTAAAAATGAGAAGCCGTTTTTTCATTAGCAACAATTAAATCTTTCTTCAAATTGGATACCTCATCTTTGGATTGACATCCAACCAATAAAATAAAAACAGCCCATATAAAATATAGGGGTTTTCTTAAAAGAGGTAATAATTTAAAATAATCCAACATAAATACTAATGTAATGTCGCAGATGATAAATTCATCGTACAACAAGTATCAAATTGTATTTTTAGTCAGTTTTCAAAAATACGTTTTTTTTTAAATGTAAAAAAAGGGCAATCTTAATATTGTGTAAACAATTTCTATTTCTTTTCTTTTCTCAGTCTTTTTTGCTCCTTATTATGGTAATATTCTTGAGCCAACTCGTCCAATTCAGCATACCATTCAGACCCAAAACTTCTGATTAAGGCATCTTTAACAAATTGATAAGTTGGAATTTTCAACTCTTTTCCCAAAGTACAAGCATTATGGCAAATGGGCCAAGAATGATAATTGACTGCTGTTAAAGTACTGTATTCTTTAACTCTGATAGGATACAAATGACAGGAAACCGGTTTGTAAAAATCAATGACACCTGCTTTATGTGCTTGTTCAATGGCACATTTTACAATTTGATGTTCATCAAAAATAGCATAGGCACATTCGTGTCCGTCAACCAATGTAGTTTCAAAATCTCCAATAGGATTGATAGTGTAAACACCTTGCTCTTCGATAGCTTTAATCCCTTCAGGTCTTAAAAAACCTTGTATTTTTGGATATATTTTTTTTAAAATATGTCCTTCTTCCTTACTAACAGGTGCACCGGCTTCACCTTCCACACAACAAGCACCTTTGCAAGCTTGTAGATTGCACACAAATTCTTTGTCGAGAATATCCTCCGATATAATGGTTTTACCTAATTGAAACATGTGGCAAAGATATAAATAGTTTAAAATTTGAAACAACTAAAGTACCACTATTACGGGATGAAGATTCGGCATTTATTTAAAGTTTATCACTAAATGGAGTGTAATTAACAAAATAATAATACCTTTCACTTGTAAATATTTGCGAATATTGTACTTTTGCAGCAATTTTACAGAATATATTTCAAACTAAAAACTAATTATCAACTAAATTTTACGAAAAATGAATTTCAGCTTTAAGGAAATCGTTACCGCTACCATGGTTTTGTTTGCCGTTATCGATATTGTGGGGAGTATTCCTATCATTATTGATTTACGCAACAAAGTGGGCCATATTCAAAGTGAAAAAGCCTCTATTGTATCGGCGGTTATCATGATTGCTTTTCTTTTCATTGGGGAATCCTTGTTAACTTTGATTGGAATCGATGTTAATTCGTTTGCCGTTGCAGGTTCATTTGTTTTATTTTTCCTCGCACTTGAGATGATTTTAGGGGTTAGATTGTACAAAGATGACGCTCCAGAAACGGCTAGTGTAGTTCCATTGGCATTCCCATTGATAGCCGGTGCCGGCAGTATGACGACTATTTTATCACTAAAAGCTGAATTTGATACCATCAACATCATAATTGCCATTGTTCTTAACGTTATATTTGTATATGGAGTCCTAAAATCTTCACGCAAACTAGAAAAAATGTTTGGTAAGGGTGGTTTAGCTGTCATTAGAAAGGTATTTGGAATTGTATTGATGGCCATTGCAATCAAGTTGTTTGCCAGCAATATTCAAGGACTTTTACATCATGGATAAACGGAACATTTGATTGTACAACAAACTTTTTTCAAACTTTTTATACCTATAACTCAATTTTTTACAATTAAAAATTTGTTATATTCAAAATAGTTGTATTTTTGCAAACTCTCTATAAAGCATAGAGATAACAAGTTCATATTAATATTTTTAAACAAAAGCTTATGTACGCAATCGTAGAGATGGCAGGGCAGCAATTTAAAGTTGCAAAAGATCAAAGAGTTTTTGTACACCGTTTAGCAGGAAACGAAGGTGACTCTGTCACTTTTGACAAAGTGCTTTTATTAGACGATGGTACAGTAACTATTGGCGCCCCGGCTATAGAAGGAGCCGCAGTTGTGGCTAAAATCTTAACTCACCTCAAAGGTGATAAAGTAATTATTTTCAAGAAAAAACGTCGTAAAGGATTCCGCAAAAAGAATGGACACAGACAATCTTTCACTCAAATTTTGATTGAAAGTATTACTGCTTCAGGATACAAAGCTGCTAAAGCAGAAGCCAAACCTAAAGCTGTGAAAGAAGTTGCTCCCAAAGCCGAACCTGTTGCTGAAGTAGTAGAAACAGTGAAAGCCGAACCTAAAAAAGCAAGTCCTAAAAAGAAAGCTGAAACTTCAACCGAAGAAGCTCCAAAAGCTGCCAAAAAACCGGCAACTAAAAAAGCTCCAAAAGCTGAAGAATAATATTTGAATAATTAATTAACCATATAAAGTACTGTTTTAAGGTAAAATTCTAATACAAGAGGACAACTCTCAAAAGAAAAACCTACCTTAAACTTTAAACTTTAAACTTTAAACTATAACATCATGGCTCACAAGAAAGGAGTAGGTAGTTCCAAGAACGGTAGAGAATCGGAAAGCAAACGTTTAGGCGTTAAAATTTTCGGTGGTCAAGTTGCCAATGCTGGTAATATTATCATCCG
>JADZFW010000199.1 GCA_020854235.1 Flavobacteriaceae bacterium | reverse complement strand
GGAAAAGAATTGTCTTACAACAATATTCTCGATATCTCCGGAGCTGTCAATTCAATAAAAGAACTGACCGATTCGGCTTGTGCGATTATCAAACATTCCAATCCTTGCGGTTTGTCTCAAGGTTCAAATCAACGCCAAGTATTGGAAACCGCTTGGCAAGCCGATCCCATTTCAGCCTTCGGTTCCATCATTGCTTTCAATCAAAAACTGACCTTGGATACGGTTACTTTTTTTGAACTTACCAATGAAGACAAATCCAAACGCAAATTTGTCGAAGTCATCATCGCTCCCGATTTTGAAGCAGATGCATTCGCCTATTTGCAAAACCATAAAGACTTGAGAGTATTGCAATACATACCCGAACATTTGCCGGAAATCATGGATTACCGTTACATCAACGGCACCTTACTCGCTCAGGATTACGACCATCAACTTTTTGACAAAATGGAATTGGCAACCCAACAAACTTTTGATTTACAAGCTCAACAATCGTTGATTGCCTTTGGGTTAAAAGCCATAAAAAACATCAAGTCCAATGCCATCGCGGTGGTTGGACAAAAACAAGGGAAACTTTATTTAATGGGAATGGGTGCCGGCCAACCCAATCGGTTGATTTCTACCGAACTCGCTTTGCGAAAAGCCAAAGCTTTCTTGAAAGCGGAATTTGAAGGCGATGCAACAACATTTGACCCATATTATCAAATGGAAATTTCAAAAGCCATCCTCATTTCCGATGCATTTTTCCCTTTTGCCGATAATGTGGAAATGGCAGCAGAAGCCGGCATCAAAACCATCGTCCAACCCGGAGGTAGTATTCGGGATAAATCTGTCATTGAAAAGTGCAACGAATTACAGGTAAATATGATTTTAACTGGTACGAGACATTTTAAACATTAATTTTATAAAGTTATAAAGTTATAAAGTTATAAAGTTATAAAGTTATAAAGTTATAAAGTTATAAAGTTATTGAGTTATTGAGTTATTAGACTTAAATTTAAAAAATGACACCTATTTTTTGTCTATTATAATATTTAAAAAGATTACCCTTTATATAAAAACTATAAATCTAAAATCTAAAATCATTAATCGTAAATCTAAAATCAAAATTATGAATACACTCTATAACTTTGAGAGTCCACAATTAAAAAAAATACACGCCGGAAAAGTTCGTGACAGTATCGCCTTAGATGCCAAGAGTAGATTGATTGTTGTGACAGATCGGATTTCGGCTTTCAATAAAAATTTGATCAATGCCATTCCATATAAAGGTGGCGTTTTGAATAATCTGACCAATTTTTGGTTTAAAAAAACCGAACACATCATTGAAAATCATTTGATCGAACAAATTGACGACAACATCAATTTGGTAAAAGAATGCGAGCCCATTCGGGTAGAAATGATTGTGAGAGCCTACCTCACCGGTTCGATGTGGCGTGGCTACCAAGAAGGACAACGCGAATTTTGCGGGATAAAGGTTGTAGACCATTTGACTTTCAATCAAAAATTTCCTACGCCTATATTGACACCTACCACCAAAGATGCCGACGACACCGAAATTTCCGAAAAAGAAATTTTGGAAAGAGGATTGGTGGATGCCGACACGTATCAATTGATGAAACAAAAAGCCTTGGAATTGTTTGCATTTGGCTCCAAACACATGGCCGAAAGAGGCATTATTTTAGTGGACACCAAATATGAATTTGGGTTTTACGATGGCAAACTCATCTTAATGGATGAAATGCACACACCCGATTCTTCTCGCTTTTGGGACAAAGCCGATTACGAAAAAAATCCGGAAAAAGCAGAACAAATTGACAAAGAATTTGTGCGCCAATGGATGTTGGCCAACAAAGTAGATGGCAAAATCCCTTTACTCCTACCCGATGCTATTGTAGCAGAAACATCCAAACGTTACCGAGAGATTTATCAGATTATTACCGGTGAAACGTATCAAACTTCAAATCAAGATATCAGCCAACGTATGTATGGAAATTTGGTATATAAAGGTTTGATTAAACCTGGATTTGTGAGTTTGATTATGGGTTCCAAATCAGATGTACCCCATGCAGAAAAAATCATCGAATATTTGAAAAAGTACCAAGTTAAAACCCAAATGCGGGTCATTTCGGCGCATAAAAACGGGGAACGCATCGTTGACTTAGCCGAACAATACAACAACAGTATCGAACCCATTGTAGTGATTGCCATCGCCGGTAGGTCCAATGGTTTGGGTGGTGCATTGTCAGCCAATCTAAGTATTCCGGTGATTAATTGCCCACCTTTTTCAGATAAAACAGATTTTCTAGCCAATATTAACTCCTCTTTGTTAATGCCATCCGATACACCTGCCTTGACCGTAATTGATCCTAAAAATGCAGCATTAGCCGCCATAAGAGCATTAAATGTGCCCGCTTTCAAAAGACAAATCAACGAGGAAATAGCTGCGATGAAAAAAGGTTTGATTGAAGATGATTTTAATGTGTCAATGTGTTAATGTGTCAATGTGCCAATTTGCCAATGTGTCAATATGTTAATGTGCCAATGTGTCCCGATAAATATCGGGATGCCAATGTGTTAATTAAAGCTGAATTCTGAATTCATAATTGAAAAGAATGATTACTAAAATATCTAAAATACTCGTCATCGGAAGTGGTGGAAGGGAACATGCTTTAGCGTGGAAATTTGCTCAAACACACGATTGGGACAACGTCTTTACCCTACCCGGTAATGGGGGCATTCCAAACAGTTTTGACATCAACCCCATGGATTTTGAAGCAGTGGAACGTTTTTGCAAGGAGAAAGGTGTGGATTTGATTTTTGTTGGACCGGAGCAACCTTTGGCAGCCGGTATCGTGGATTATTTTAGAAAAACAGATATTCAAATTTTCGGACCTACTCAAAAAGCTGCCCAATTGGAAGCCTCCAAGATTTTCGCCAAGTATTTCATGCATAAATACGAAGTTTCCACAGCGCGATTTAAAACCTTTCAAAATGCAACCGATGCCCAAATTTACGCCACAGAAATGGACGGTTTTTGCGTTTTGAAATACGATGGGTTGGCTGCCGGAAAAGGCGTTTTTGTGTGTGGTAGTTTGAGCGAACTAGATGCTGCCATTCAAGAAATCAGAGCAGTGTATGGAGAAAAAGTGCCTTTGATTGTCGAACAACGTTTGGAAGGAGATGAAATTTCCATCATTGGATTTACAGATGGTAAAAGTGTCAAATTACTACAAGCGTCTCAAGATCACAAGCAATTATTGGATGGAGATAAAGGTCCCAATACCGGTGGCATGGGTGCCTACAGTCCGGTTGAAGGTATCGATCCGGTGTTGATGAAAAAAATTCACTTGCGCATCATCAAACCCACTTTACAAGGTATTCATGAAGAGCAAATGGATTACAAAGGCATGATTTATTTCGGAATCATGGTAGAAAACGGAATTCCTTATTTGCTTGAGTACAATGCTCGTTTTGGAGATCCGGAAACCGAAGTCTTACTTCCGGCATTGAAAAATGATTTGACCGAAGTGATTGCAGCTTGTCTGAAAGGACAACTCAGTGATATCGAATTGGCATTTGAGACAGGATTTTTCACAGATGTGGTTTTGGTTTCAGGAGGATATCCGAAAGCCTATCCTAAAGGTTTAAACATTCATGGATTGGATTATCAAGATACAGAAGTTTTGGTTTTCCACGCCGGAACTAAAAAAGTGGGAGAACATATCCAAACCGATGGAGGAAGAGTTTTAAATGTAGTGGCACACGGACGCACCTTGGAAGAGAGTTTGGAAAAAGCTTATCGTATGGTTGATAAAATCCAATTTGAAGGCATGTTCTTTAGAAGAGATATTGGCAAAAGAGATAACAAACACCTACAATAATCGCAACCTAGCCTATAAAAAATCATACAGAAATGATCAAGATGGTTATTTTCATCTCCAGTAGAGGTTCCAATATGGAATCCTTGATTCGGGCCACCCAAGAAGGTATTTTAAAAGGAATTGCCGAACCGGTTTTGGTATTTTCCAACCAACCTGAGGCTATGGGTTTGACTCTAGCGCAAGCATTAGGTGTCCCAACTTTGAGTTTGGATGCACAAGGTTTGAAACGCACCGCATATGATCAAAAAGTAATAGAGATTTTAAAGGATTACGCATTTGATTACCTCATTTTGGCCGGTTATATGCGCATCTTGAGTTCCGAATTCATACGCAATTTTCCCCAGAAAATCATCAACATACATCCGGCAGATACCCGTTTGCATCAAGGTTTACACGCCTATGAATGGGCTTTTCAAAATCAAATGTCGGAAACCAAAGTTACCGTTCACTACGTCAATGAAGGTGTGGATACCGGTCAAATCATCGCCCAAACCTCAGTAGATTTAAGCGGTGCCCAAACCTTGGATGAAGTAGAACAACGCGGGCTAGCCATCGAACATCAATTTTACGCTCAAACCTTAAAAGAATTATTCTTAAAAAATGAATGAGCCGATAAATAAAGTCAACTTCAAACTTCTAATTTCTAATTTCTAATTTCTAATTTCTAATTTCTAATTTCTAACTTCAACATGTGCGGAATAGTAGGATTTACAGGCAATGAAAAAGTAGTATACGACCTTCTCTCGGGATTGTTGACACTACAACATCGTGGACAGGATTCAGCGGGAATTGTAACCTTTAAGGACAATTTCAAAATGAAAAAAGGCATTGGCTTGGTCAATGAGGTTTTTGAAAACAAGCATTTTGACCGATTGGATGGCAACATCGGGTTGGGTCATGTGCGTTATACGACGCATGGAACCAAAGACATTGAAAATGCACAACCCATTACCACCAATTTTCCTTTTGGGATAGCCATGGTGCACAATGGCAATGTGACCAATTTCAAGGAAATGAACCGAGCGATGTATGAAGATTATCACGTGATGCCTACTTCGTCCAATGATTTGGAAATCATACTCTATACATTGGCAGCAGAGTTGAAAAAGAATGATCTCAAGACCATTACTGTTGAGCAAATATTTGAAGCCGTAACCCAAACCCAGAAACGCATTCAAGGAGCCTATGCCGTCATTGCCGTCATTGCCAATCACGGATTGTTGGCTTTTCAAGATCCAAACGGTATCCGTCCATTGGTGTTGGGGAAAAAAGAAACTGCCAATGGAGTTGTCTATGGACTGGCTTCTGAAAGCATCACTTTTGACCATTTGGGATATGACATCATCAGAGATTTAAAACCCGGAGAAATCGTTTTTATCGACGAAGACTACCAATTGCACAGTACCATTGGACATCATACCAAACAAGCTTTTTGTGTATTTGAATTCATCTACTTTGCCCGTGAAGATGCCGTTTTTCACCATAAAAATGTGGCAGGAAGCCGTGTGAGATTGGGACAATACATTGCGGAACAAATCAAAGCATCCGGATTGCAACCCGATGTAGTTATCGATGTACCTTCATCCGGTTATTTTGCCGCTTCAGGATTGGCAGAAAAATTGGGCGTGCCTTATCACAGAGGCTTATTTAAAAGCAATTACATCGGGAGAAGTTTTATCGCGCCGCAACAAAGTGAAAGAGAAAACATCGTAAAGCAAAAATTGAATCCCATCAAAAAAGCCATTCGCGATAAAAAAGTGGTCGTGGTAGATGATTCAATTGTACGTGGCACTACTTCCAAACGCATTGTCCAAACTTTGAAAGAAGCCGGAGCTAAAGAAATTTATTTTGTATCATCTGCGCCGCCAGTTATCAATACTTGTGTGTATGGCATTGATATGTCGGTTACAACAGAACTCATTGCCGCCAATAAGACGCAAGAAGAAATTAGGGAATATATTGGAGCCGATGCCCTTTTTTATTTAAAACCGGAAGATTTGGATCAAATTTTCAGTCAATTTCCGGTTTGTAAAGCGTGTTTTACAGGGCAATATCCTACAGGCAATATTGTAGAAATACTCAAAGATATCGCAGAAGAAAAAGCTGAAATGCGATAAAAGTAACACAACAATCCTTTTTTGTGTGTATTTTTGCGGTTAAATAAAAACATCATTAAATTTAAAGTTAATAAGAACATGGCAAATCAAGAAGTTTCTGTCAAATGGCTGGAAAACATGAGTTTTGAAGGCGAAGTAAACGGTCATAAAATCATATTGGACGCCGATGAAGCAGTAGGAGGAACCAATAAAGGTCCGCGTCCGAAACCATTTATGTTATTGGCCTTGGCAGGATGTACCAGTATGGATGTTGTGTCTATCTTGGCTAAGATGAGAGTTGAATTGGAAGATTTAAAAGTGAGCGTAGACGGTGAACTCACCGAAGAACACCCCAAACACTTCATCAGCATGCACGTCAAATACGAGTTTTGGGGCAAAGATTTACCCTTAGACAAACTCGAAAAAGCAGTTAATCTATCTGAAGAACGCTATTGTGGTGTGAGTGCCGTGTATAAAAAAGTGATGCCGGTTACTTCGGAAATTATTATTCACGAAATATAATATTTTACATCATTTTATTCTTCTACTCTTATATATACTCTTTTCAATCCTTCATATCCGGCAATGCCATTGTCGACTATGGTTAAAAGAAGGGCTCTTTTGCTCAACATTTGAACTTTGGCTTTAGCTTTAAAATTAGGATTGTAAGGTAACACCTCTATCAAAACATCATTTTCTAATGTATATTTTGATTCAAATTCATCGGTAATTATTCCTGTATCAGGATTAAAAAAACGATAGTGAATGATGTTGCCTTCCATAAAGGTAATGGCTAACGAAATGATCCCATCAGTACCTCTTTCATTATCCAATTCAGTGTACCAAGTTCCTTTGAGGGTTGACTTTTGAACCGGTATGGATTTGGTTTGTTCCGATTTTTGTTTTGAAGTTGCTTTCACCTTTTTTCCGGTAGCCTTACTCCAACCTTTTTCAATGGCTTCAATTCTTTTTTCTTTGCAAGGATGATCTGAGAAATATTCCACATCACAATCAGGGTGGGGAATTCCATTCATTGCTGCAATTGCCTCATCTTTGGAAGCTCCCATCTTTCCCAAAATAAAACCTGCAAATTCATCGGCTTCCAATTCTTCTTTTCTAGTAGTTTCTTTGTTTTCGCTTGTTAAAGTATGTCCATTCAGATGGTGTCCAATTTCGTGAGCGAGTATCATGGTATTGGACCAATTACTTTTCACATTTTTTGAAATCCCATCCAAAAACTTTTTATCATATACAATGTATCTTAAATTATCTTGGTAAATCAAGGCCGCTGCATTTTGAATATCGGGACAAGGAATGAGAATAAAATTTGGTTTTAATCCAATAATTGAAGTAATGTCATTCACTGCTTTTTCAATATCTTCATCTGTTCTAAAACTATTGAACTGGACATTGGGACAAATATCATTAGCCGGATTGTTATCCGAACTAAACCTACAATACTTGGGTTGGTCTTGTTTTTTTTGAGAGAATCCCTTTGTAATAGGGACAAAAAGCATTCCCATACACAACATTAAAAGATTGATTTTTTTTATCATTTGATATTGAATTAATGTGATAAAAGTAAACTTATGATATCTACCTCAACATACGTACTTATTCGTATTTTATGTTGATTTGATATTGAGAGTTGGATTTGATCATAATTCTAATGAAGTAAAATATTGAGAAAAAAAAACCTTCATTTGGGTATTCACCAAATGAAGGTATTACATTAAGTAATTAGAATTCTATTTAATCTAAAGATTTCTTTTACAATTTATAGACTATTGCATTGATATTCATCCCTGCGCCTACCGATGCAAACATGATTACATCGTCTTTTTCCACTTTTTGATTTTCCACTTTACCTTTTAATACCCGGTCATAGAGCGTAGGAACGGTAGCAACCGAACTGTTTCCCAATAGGTGAATACTCATCGGCATGACCAAATCGGGAGTAGGAACTTTGTAGAGACGGAAAAAGCGTTTGATGATGGCTTCGTCCATTTTTTCATTGGCTTGGTGGATGAAAACCTTTTTCAAATTGTGAATATCAACCGTAGTGAGATCCAAAGCTGTTTTCATGGCAGCGGGAACATTGGTAATGGCATATTCGTAAATTTTGCGTCCAAACATTTTGATATAACGCACATCGGGATCTTCATTTTGATTGTATGAATTTCCGAAGAATAAAAAGTAGGCTTCGTCCAAAGTATCGGTACGTGTAGCGTGGCTCAAAATCCCTCTACGTATATGCTCTTCTTTGGCTTCGATGATACAGGCACCGGCGCCGTCGGAGTAAATCATGGAATCGCGGTCGTGTGGGTCAACGACACGGGATAAAGTTTCGGTTCCGATAACCAAGACTTTCTTGGCCATGCCAGATTTGAGAAAGGCATGTGCTTGAATGACGCCTTCTATCCATCCGGGGCAACCAAATAAAATATCATAAGCTACACAATTGGGATTTTTAATTCCCAATTTTTGTTTGATTCGGGAAGCCAAGCTGGGTAAAATATCACTTTGAATGGCGGCACTTTTGACATCTCCAAAGTTGTGAGCCACGATGATATAATCAATTTTTTCACGATTGATACCGGCATCTGCTATAGCGGCTTCGGCGGCCAAATGACCTAGGTCGGAAGAATTGAGATCGGGAGTGGCATAGCGTCTTTCAACGATTCCGGTAATATCTTTAAATTTTTCAATGATAGTCGGATTGTCATATTCGAATGGAGTACCATCTTCGTTTAGAAAATTATGTTGGAGAAAATCATCATTTTTTTTCACTAAACTGGGCACATAACTTCCTGTACCTGTAATGACTGAGTTGGTTACTAACATGGTTGATTGGTTTGTAAAGTTCTTAAAGTTTGTAAAGTTCTTAAAGTTTATAGGGTTTTGAAGATTGATTCTTCGGTTGATCAAAGGGTGATTTCTATAAACTTTTGAACTATTTGGTTATTAGGTTTTGTCAAATTAAAGAACGAAAGTACTCTAAATTTACTTGATGACCCAAATAATACGGGTATTTTATGTTGGTTTTTAGCATTTGTTAAATATTGGCAAGCATTTCTGAAATAATTTTTTGCGAAAACGATTTAGAAATGAATATTCACTAATAGTATAAGTGTACCTAAGTATGTTTCAAACCAACTACAAGGTTTATTTGGACATTCCACTTTCCTCAGCAGCGCGAAGTTTGGAACTTTACACACATAAACTAAAACCAACATGCTGCAAAGTAAAACAAACATGATGTAAAGTAAAATTAACATGATGCAAAGTAAAACTAACATGATGTAAAGTAAAACAAACATGATGCAAACTAAAACAAACATGATGTAAAGTAAAACCAACATGCTGCAAAGTAAAACCAACATGATGCAAACTAAAAACAACATGCTGCAAAGTAAAACCAACATGCTGAAAAGTAAAACTAAGTTGGGAGTTCCAATAGTCATGTCGGGAGTTCCAACAGTTTGAATGGGTTATTTGGTTATTGAGTCTCGATAGCTATCGGGATGAGTTATTGGAATTTTATTAGAATCGTCATGGTTAAGTGGAAATCAATGGGATTTGGTTAGTGAGTTACCAAGTTTGGGTGAGGAGTTCCATTAGTGGCATAAGTCTTTTGATCTGATAGCTATCAGATTTAGGGTGTATTTTTATAAACTATACTGATATGGGATATTTAAATTCCTATTGTTGGAGGATTGTTTTGGATTAAATATTACCTTTGTTAGGCATGATGGTGTTGGAAAAGTTACGCGAGGTCGGGAGACTTTGGGTAGTGGGAATTTTTACTTAGTTAAAATTTTTGGAGATGTCATATCGTTATTTATTCATATTTTTTTTAATGTTTAGTTGCCAGGATTTTGATTCTTCAAATTTTTTAAAATTTAGAAGTAGGGAGTATTATGAAGATATTGATTTTAATACTTTTAGTGGTATTAATCCTATTGATGTAAATAAAAGCAGTAATTATATTGAAATAGTTTCTAAAACTAAAAACAAAGTTGTGTTTCTTATTCATACTGAAATGGGTGATATTGAATATTCATATTCTGAAACTTTTGAAATTGAAAACGGCTATTTTTATAAATATAGCGAAGAGGAAGATGATGAACCCTGTACTTTATTAAAAGAAAGTGTTTTTATTAAAAATGGAATTATTTTAATTTTTATAAATTACTCCTATCAGGGAGTTCCTGAATATTCAAAAATCAGAAGAATAAATCCTGATAATAAATTGATTGAAGAAATTAAAATTATGGACGAATTTGTTGAGCCAAACCCAAATATGGATTTCAATACTTATAAGTTAAATCCCAAAGTATTAACATATGAAAAAATTACATTTGAAATTAAAAATGATTATCTTATAGTTATTGGTAAAATTAAGGATTACAAAGGTGCTATGTTAACAAGTAAATACACCTCATATTATGAAGGTCATCCTAATAATTTAAGAGTTAATAATTATTGGAATCTTTATAGGTTCTTTAAGGGACAAGATGTAAATCATTTTCATAATAAGTAGAAATAATTTTTTTGCTGTTTGCTGTGTAAAGCAGATTCGAATGAACCAAATTATAAACCATTGTAACATGAAAGCCAAAATCTATATTATTTTAATGATACTTAGCACAA
Source organism: Flavobacteriaceae bacterium (assembly GCA_020854235.1). GTDB lineage: Bacteria > Bacteroidota > Bacteroidia > Flavobacteriales > Flavobacteriaceae. The sequence continues at coordinate 17,413 of JADZFW010000199.1, read as the reverse complement.
TTAAAATGTACTCTCAAGTTAATATCGATGCGGTTTCAATATTTAAAATGCATTTGTTTTTGGATAGCAAGTATAAAATGGATACAATTATGACTAAAAATGATTCTTTATACAGAGCCTTTTGTGATGTTGTAATCCTAAAATTAGACACCCTTAAAGTAAGTGGTGATTATGATTTAACAAAATCAGTATTCAGCCCAAAATTTAAATTTTTTCAATTGAATGAACACAGTTACACCAAGAAGTTAGATGAAAAAGAATTACAATTGTTTTGGATATATGGAGATAGAATTTCTGCAATTGCAATCAATCAAGAAACCGGCAAAAGTTATAGATTATTAGGATTTGACAACAATGATTTTTTGTTTTTTTTAGCAGATTTTAGAGAAGCGTATAAAGAAAAAAATGGAAAAGAATTAAGAATTAAACAATTTTTTAAAAACTATTCAGTTGATAAATTGAATTTTGAATGTTTATATAAAGGGTTAAAAAAAAGTGAAATAGATAGAATAAAATATCCATGTTTGGGAAGGGTTAGTGATATTATTTGGATAGAATAGGTTGATGACTCCGCAGTGGCTCAATTCACAGTAAATAGCATTTGAAATCATTTTAAAAAGAGTCAAAAATGAATAATTATTTAGTTTTCACGTTGGTTTTACTTTTCAATTTTCATGTATTTAAACAAGAACATGAAATTTTAAAATCCAATAAAATGGAATTTGAAACTGCTTTAATATCAACCCAATTTAGTAAGACTGACGATGTAAAAGAATCAAAGCATAAAATTAGTATTGCATGTAAAGTCTTAACAAATGATGATTCTGATGAAAATTATAAAGCATATTATTATCTAGGGAGTATTCCCAATGCATTAAACTTAAAAGTTATTCAACAAGATAATTATAATGGAAATTATTATTATCTTTATGACACGAACCAAAATTGTAAGGAAACCGTATTAAATGGAAAACCATTTCTGTATGATCATTATATTATCGCAAATAATGAGGATGAAACCACAGATAGAATCAACAAGCTTACGATATGGGAATTAAAGAATAATACAGTCGAAAAAAATAGCACAATTTTACTTGGAGAAATTGCTGTAAAAGAACTTAGATATAAAGATAACTACATTTACCTTAACACTTTTATAAATACATACTATAAAATAAAAATTATATAAAGTTGAAAAATAATATACTCACTGAATCGAGCCACGTGAAAGGATGAGCTTCGCTGAATATTTATTTTTGTACGGTAGCGATGTTATTCTTATAAAAATCAATAAAAAATGAAATGACCATAAGATATGCATCATACCAACCGAAATGTCCCGATTGCTATTGGGATTGTTCATTCCACTCGCCTCGCGAAGCGGGTCTGACCAATAAAATCAAATAAAAATAAACACACGAAATGTCCATAAGCAAAGTAGCATACCAACCGCAATGTTTATTTGGACATTCCATCTGACCATAAAAAAAACAAATAATTATAAACAGATGAAATATGTAATTATCCTATTTTTATTATTTCTAAATTCGTGTAAGAGCGATTTGAAAATTCAAGTTCGTGAAACTGACAATTACTTTTTGGCAAAAGACATATATAAAGGTAAAACTTTTGATATTTTTATTTTAGACAAACCTTTTATGTTTTTTAATGTCGATTATGAGTTTAATGATTTCACCGATAAAGAAAAAATAGAAATCATTGAAAATTTATTGCGACTCAAAGGCGATCAAAGGATTTTAAGTAGACCTGTTATCGGATATAATAGTGAAATATCACAGTTATATACAGGTAATGAACAAAAGATTTCGATACAGGTTGAAGCCTTGTTTTTGATAAATCAGATTTATTTGGGAGAGGATTTTAAAAATTATTCCCCCTATCCTGTTATCCTTGATATGAAAAATAACGAAACACAAACCTTACAAGGTGCAATCATCGATAGCGCTTATATGAGTTATATGAATTGGTTCCAAGAAGTTAAAAGAATGGGAATAAAAGAGAGTAAAGAAAAGGAAATATTTCCTTTAGATAATTCCGGACTGCGATGGTATAAATGATGAATCCATTTACTAGCTGCGCGAATTTTGCAACTTCACAGTAAAATATAAAAATTACTAGTAGAAAGTGATAAATATGAATGGTTTGCTAATGGAAGTATTGTATTACGGTTGCTAACTTTTTCAAATTTGATTGTTTAGGTGGAATTTTCTTTAGCTAGTTTGTTTTGGATTAAATATTACCTTTGTTAGGCATGATGGTGTTGGAAAAGTAACGCAAAGTCGGGAGACTTTGAGTATTGTAAATGGGGAAAAACAATCTATTAAAAATCTAATCAGCAAAAAAAATAATTCTCAATGATGAAAAAAACACTGATAATACTCATACAACTCTGTTATATAGTTACTTATTCACAGATAGAAAATGATAAAATTGGTAGGGTTTTTATATCTTATTTTTATCAAGAAAACATCATGACATTAAATAAATCTTATGTTTTGACACAAATTGATTCAATCGAAGTCAATTACGATTTAATTGCAACTTATGATTTTTATACTTTAAAATTCTATAGGTTTTCATTAGGGAAAAACAAAATTGGTTTTAAATCAAATAGTAATACAAAAATTATTTTTAACTCTTCATCATGTAATGATTATGTTATTGCATTTGACTATGAAAGACAGATAGGTTATAGATTAAAAGGTTTTAATGGAAATGATCTATTATTTTTGTTAAGGGATGTCAATAAGAAATCGTACAAGAAAGAAAGTCTAAAAAAAACACTGAGTAAATTTAAATCTATTTCAAATGAGATTGATTTAGAGTGTATTTATAAATCACTTACAAAGTTGGACTTTGAATCAGATTGTTTAAAAGAATGCCAAAATCCATTGCCTGCCCATGGCACTATCCAAGAATAGTTATTTTTTACATGTTGGCATCAAGTTAATTGATATCACTTCAATGTTAAGTTTCAAAAATAGCTACTTTGTCGCAGTAAAATATAAAAATTACTAGTAGAAAGTGATAAATATGAATGGTTTACTATTGGAATAATTGTATTCTGGTTGCTAACTTTTTCAAATTTGATTGTTTAGGTGGAATTTTTCATTAGCTTCCTATAAACCAAATCAACTCAAAACACATACGAGTTAATTTATAAAATATCTTATTCATTCATCCCTTTTCCCAGCAAAACGGCTGTTTTACTTTTCTCAATTCTATTGATACGAGTAGCTGTTTGTTTGGCTTGTGTATAATGCAAGATAAAACCCCTTTGTCTTCCCGGAGTTAAGGCTTTAAAGGCGCGTTCAAATCCCGGATCTTTTTCAAAAGCGAGGCGTAATTCATCGGGTATAGGTTCGGGTGACTTTTTAAAAGCTATTTTTTTTCCCGCTAGTTCTATCGCAATCGCCTCAGTTATATAAGCCAGTAGGATATCGGTCAAGGGTAAAATTTGATTTACTTGAGTAACTTTTAATGTGCGGAATGCTTGAGAATTTTCACCGTGTCTTTGTAGGATTTGAGCCGAATCTTGTAGTAAAGCCCCTTTAAAAAAATTGAGGCTTGCATATTCTTTAAATGCACTGATGGAAACGATATTTTTACCGTTGTGCGTATAACAAGGCATTCCCCACTTGATTTCTTCTTGGAGTCCGCTTTGAAGTACAATGGCTCTTAGCGTTTCCAATTCGGCATGCCAACGATGTACTTTGCATTGAGGAGTTGCACCGTACTTACATCTCATACAGCCATCTATAAGGTATTGGTCGACATTGAAATGGTAAGGCATAAAAAGTAGTTTTTAGTGGGTATAAAAATAGAAAAAAATATAAATAACCTCATTTTTTCCTGTAATTTAATCAATAAGAACCTAGTTAAATTGAGCTTCAAAATAAGGTATCGTATATAAAACTATTTCGTCATTTAACGTGCATTAAAAATAAATGTTACTTTTGCGTTAACTAAACCTAATTTAATGTATGGAATATTTGGATTTTGAACAACCGATCAAAGAATTAGAAGAACAACTCGAAAAGTGTTTGACCATAGGCGAAGAAAGCGGTATTGACATTACCGATACTTGTAAAAAACTAGAACTCAAACTAGCCGAAACCCGTAAAGAGATTTTTAAAAATCTCACTGCTTGGCAAAAAGTACAACTCTCCCGACATCCTTCTCGTCCTTATTTCATGGACTATATCAATAATATCTTCCAAGATTCGTTTATGGAACTTCACGGCGATCGTACTGTGAAAGACGACAAAGCGATGGTTGGCGGATTGGGTAAAATAGGCGATCAGAGTTTTATGATCATCGGTCAACAAAAAGGTTACAATACCAAAACCCGTCAATACCGCAATTTTGGGATGTCCAATCCCGAAGGTTATCGCAAAGCCTTACGTCTGATGAAAATGGCAGAGAAATTTGGCATTCCGGTGGTTACTTTATTGGATACACCCGGTGCTTTTCCCGGTATTGAAGCAGAAGAACGCGGTCAAGGGGAAGCCATTGCGCGCAATATTTTTGAAATGACTCGTCTCAAAACACCTATCATAACCATCGTCATAGGCGAAGGTGCTAGTGGTGGTGCCTTGGGAATAGGCGTTGGAGATCGCGTGTATATGATGGAATACACTTGGTATAGCGTTATCTCTCCCGAATCTTGTTCATCCATTTTATGGAGAAGTTGGGAACACAAAGAAAAAGCAGCCGAGGCACTCAAATTGACTGCTCCCGATATGAAAGAACTCAAACTCATAGACGACATCATCAAAGAACCACTAGGTGGCGCGCATGCCAATAGAGAGCAAGCCTACGAAGCGGTAAAAAATGCCATATTAAAAGCTTTCAACGAACTTAAGAAATTGAAATCCGAAGATTTGGTCAAAAAACGCATGAAAAAATACGTGGAAATGGGTGTATACAACGATTAATAACTTCCTCAAACAATAATATGTCAGATCAAACATTACCTCCTTGTCCCAAATGCCATTCGGAATATGCCTATGAAAACGGTTTTCAGTTGGTCTGTCCCGATTGTGGATTTGAGTGGGATCCGAAAGAATTTGCCGCAGCAGATGAAAATATAGTCAAAGATTCCAATGGAAACATCCTTCAAAATGGAGATACGGTAATTGTTATCAAAGACTTACCCGTAAAAGGCGCACCCAAACCAATCAAAGCCGGCACCAAAGTCAAAAACATCCGTCTTACCGATGGGGAGCATAATATTGATTGTAAGATCGATGGTTTTGGAGCTATGGGACTTAAGTCGGAGTTTGTGAGGAAAGCTTAATTTGCCAATGTGCCAATGTGCTAATTTGCTTATGCGATGCACTGAGCTTGTCGAAGTGTGCTAATTAACGTTGTAAATAAAAATCGGCTAATACTAGAGCGGTTAAGGCTTCGACTATAGGTACTGCTCTGGGAACTACGCAAGCATCGTGGCGACCTTTCCCTTTCATTTCTACCAAATTACCTTGTGTATCCAAGGCTTCTTGTGTTTGCATCAAAGTGGCAACCGGTTTGAAAGCCACTCTGAAATAAATATCCATTCCATTACTGATTCCACCTTGTATCCCACCTGAAAGATTGGTTTTGGTCGTGCCATTGGCATTGAATGCATCGTTGTGCTCGCTTCCTTTCATTTGGGCTGCACAAAATCCGGCTCCATATTCAAAACCTTTCACCGCATTGATACTCAACATGGCTTTTGCCAATTCGGCTTGTAATTTATTAAAGATAGGTTCACCCAAACCAACGGGAATATGCTGTGCCACACAGGTAATCGTTCCTCCAATGGTATCGCCTTGTTTTTTTATATCCAAAATTAAACTTTCCATTTTTTGAGCTGAGGCTGCATCGGGACATCTCACGTCATTGGATTCGGTCAAAGAAAAATCCAAATCCTGATAAGGCTTATCAATAAAAATGGCACCTACCGACGAAGTAAATGCATGGATTTGAATTTGGGGAATGATTTGTTTGGCAATGGCACCCGCCACTACCCAATTGGCTGTTTCACGCGCCGAACTTCTGCCTCCACCTCTGTAATCGCGATGTCCGTATTTTTGTTGATACGTATAATCGGCATGTGATGGTCGAAAAACATCCTTGATGTGTTCGTAGTCATTGGATCTTTGAGTGGTATTTTCAATGATGAATCCAATGGAAGTTCCAGTAGTTTTACCTTCAAATATTCCGGAGAGAAACTTCACTTCATCGGCTTCTTTGCGTTGGGTTACCAATTTGGATTGACCAGGTTTGCGTCGGTTTAATTCCATTTGAATAGCATCCATATCCAAATCGATTCCGGCAGGACAGCCATCCAAAATACCGCCAATAGCCACCCCATGTGATTCGCCGAAAGTGGTTAGTTTTAATCTATTTCCTAATGTATTCATACGTTCTCATTCTATTATATCGGGACATAAATCGAAAGAAATATGCCATTTATCGGCTAAAATAGTTGCTTTTTTACAACTCAAGAAAGAGTCTTGACATCGTCCCAATTAAATTTTGTCAAAGTTATATAATTTTTATACTTTTGAGACAATCTAAAAACTAAAAATTATGTATGTAGAATTTCAAAATATGCCCGATGCGTCACGCATTTGGATCTATCTTTCCAGTAAGGAATTTTCACCTGAACAAGTAGTTGATTTAGAAAGCAAGTTGGAAGCTTTTTGTAGTCGTTGGACCAAACACGGAGAGGAATTGAAGTCATCTTTTCAAATCAAATACAATCGATTTATCATTTTGGCTGTTGATGAAGCCTTTCACGAAATATCGGGATGTGCCATAAACAAATCTATCAAACTGATTCAAAATCTCGAATCGGAATACGGATTGGAATTGATGAATCGATTGAATACAGCCTTTAAATCGGATGATGCCATCAGTGTAGTGGACTTACAAACTTTCAAATCCTATGCAGGCAATCAAAATATAGATTCCCATACGTTGGTTTACAACAATTTGGTAACGACCAAAGCAGCTTTTGAAAAGGAATGGGAAATACCTGCAGGAAAAAGCTGGCATGCCCGTTTCCTAAATTAATTTAAAATCAAAACATGATTCTAAGACCCAACCTTTTCCCAAAAACCGGATTAGTACTGGTGATGTGGTTATCACTCGTTCAAATGAGTTTTTCGCAAAACACCCATCCCGATCCTTTGGAAACCAAAGATGTAATGGCACAAGACCGTTGGGTAGATAGTATCATGTCTCGCATGACCGTAAAAGACAAAATCGGGCAACTTTTTATGGTTGCTGCTTTTTCCAATAAAGATTCTGTACACGTTCAACATATTGATTCACTGATTCAATACAACAGAATCGGAGGGTTGATTTTTATGCAAGGTACTCCTTACAAACAAGTCGTATTAAACAACCGTTATCAAGCCGAATCGCAAGTTCCTTTACTCATTGGCTTTGACGGCGAATGGGGTTTGAGTATGCGTTTGGACAGTACTTATCGATATCCTTGGAATCTGGCATTGGGAGCCAATTTCAAAGATCAGTTGGTTGAAAAAATGGGCAAACGCATGGGAGAGCAATGTGTCAGAATGGGCATACATGTCAATTTTGCTCCGGTTGTGGATATCAATACCAATCCGTTGAATCCCATCATTGGCAATCGCTCTTTTGGATCAGACAAACTAAATGTAACTGAAAAAGCACTGGCAATTACCCGTGGTTTACAATCTCAAAATGTATTGGCTTGTGCCAAACACTTTCCCGGGCATGGAGAAACCGATCAAGATTCGCACAAGACCTTACCCGTTGTTTCTCTGGACAGCACTCGCATCTTTGAAGTAGAATTGTATCCTTACAGAATGTTATTTGCTGAAAATTTGGGAAGTGTCATGACTGCCCATTTGAATGTTCCGGCATTTGAACAACGAGATTCGATACCGGCTTCACTTTCCAAAAGTATTGTGACCGATTTGTTGATTCAGAAAATGGATTTCAAGGGCTTGATATTTACCGATGCTTTAAATATGAAAGGGGCAGCTAATTTTGTAAAGCCCGGAAGATTGGAACTCGAGGCCTTTTTGGCAGGTAATGATGTATTGCTTTTTTCGGAAAATGCTGCTGTTGCGATTGACACACTTTACAATGCATACAACCGCAACGAATTTGACAACATTAGATTGGATGCTTCGGTTAGAAAAATTTTGAAAGCAAAGTATTGGGCTGGTTTGCATCATTTCAAACCGATTCGCACTGAAAATCTCTATTCGGATTTAAACACAACAGAAGATGCACTTCTGCATCGTGCCTTGGTTGACCAATCTATCACCTTGATTAAAAATGAGGCTATTTTTCCCATTCAAAATGTTGCGCAAAAGATAGGTTATCTATCCTTGGGCAATGCTAATGGGAATGTTTTTTATGAGACTTTGAGGAAATATGCACCTGTTCAAAAGATTGATACAGCTCAATTGGATCAATTGCATACATTTGATTTAATCATTATCGGCTATCACAAATCCAATGATCATCCTTGGAAAAACTTCCAATTGAATTTGAAAGAACTTGAGCTTATCAATCAAATTTCTAAAGAGCACAAAGTATTATTGAGTGTTTTTGCCAGCCCATACAGTCTATTGAAAATTGAAGATTTCAGTCAACTAGAAGGTATTGTTATAGGGTATCAAAATTCTGACGTTGCGCAAGAGATTACTGCTCAAAAAATATTTGGAGCGCTTCCAACCAATGGAACTTTACCGGTGAGTCTGAAAGATGAATTCCCTTATGGCATGGGACTTCAAACGCAATCATTGGGTAGATTATCTTATGGAATTCCCGAAGAAGTGGGTATGAATTCTAAAAACTTAGAGAAAATTGATCAAGCCGCACAGCGTATCATTAGTCAAAAAATGGCACCTGGCATGGAAATACTAGTGGCCCGTCACGGCAAAGTCATATACCAAAAGTCCTTTGGGTATTTTACCTATGACAGTTTGCAACCGGTAAAAAACGATGTGTTATACGATTTGGCATCCGTGACCAAAATAACAGCAGCCTTACCCATGATTATGAATGCCTATGATCATCAAGAATATGGATTGGAAGATCCCTTGGTGAAATTATTTCCGGCATTTAAAGGAACTAACAAAGAGCAGTTACTTGTAAAAGATGTTTTGTCACACACCGCCAAATTACAAGCATGGATTCCTTTTTACAAAAGCACTTTGGATTCAATTTCTAAAAAACCATTACCACAATATTATAGCAAAATCAAAACCGATACCTATTCGGTTTCTGTTGCCGATAGTTTATACACATTAACGAGCATTCAAGACACCATTTTCAAGCAAATCATCGAATCGGATTTGATTAAAAAAAGAGAATACAAATACAGCGATTTGTTCTTTACTTTATACAAGGATTATGTACAACGCACTTATAACCGACCTTTGGATGTAATGGTGGATTCACTATTTTACAGGAGTTTGGGAGCCTATTCTCTTACCTACAATCCCTTGAATAAATTCAACAAAGATCAAATTGCGCCGACAGAACAAGACAACTATTTTCGATACCAACTTTTACACGGCTATGTACATGACATGGGAGCTGCCATGCTAGGTGGCGTCAGTGGACATGCCGGCTTATTTGGCAATGCCAATGATGTTGCCAAGATGATGCAAATGTATTTACAAGAAGGTTACTATGGTGGCAAGCAATACTTCAAAGCTTCCACAATCAGTACTTTTAATACCCGTCATTTTGAAAAAGAAGGCAACCGAAGAGGTTTGGGATTTGACAAACCCGAATTGGACTCTTCCATATCTGCTACTTGCGGTTGCGTGTCGGCTAGCAGTTTCGGTCACAGCGGATTTACCGGCAATTACACCTGGGCAGATCCGGATAGCGGAATATTGTATGTGTTTTTATCCAACCGAGTGCATCCGAGTATGGAAAACAACAAAATGATTCAGACCAATATACGGACTGAAATTCAGCGTATTATTCAGGAATCTATCATCAAATAGTATATGATTTATTACTTCCATTGGTCATAATTATTGATGATACCTTAATGAATTGGGTCTAAACACGAATAAGCATATATAAAAATCACAATACTTATCAATAAATTGAAGCCTATTCAATAAATAAATATTTTTTTAAAATATTTAATAATTTAATTTGGATTATATTAGGTATTTAATATATTTGTCGACATATTAATTATTAACAAATCAAATATTACAATAAATGAAGAGATTATTTTTATTAGCCTCAGTACTCATTTTTTCACTATCTTGTGAGAATGACACACAAATAGATGAAACCAACCAAGAAATTACGCAACGCAATTGTGGTGCACAAGAAGTTTTGGAAGCTCAATTGAGAGCAAATCCTGAATTGGCTCTTAAAATGGATGAAATCGAAAGATTTACTGAAGAAGCTATCGCTCAAAGAAGATTGGTCAATGGAGTTATTGAGATTCCTGTTGTTGTAAACGTTTTATACAAAACCACTGCTCAAAACATCTCTCAAGCTCAAATTCAATCACAAATTGACGCATTAAATAAAGATTACAATGCCACCAATACAGATTTTGGAAGCGTGCCTGCTTTATTTTCAGGAGTTAAAGCCAATGTGGGAATCCGTTTCGTGTTGGATGCGGTTTACAGAAAAAGTACTACTAAAACTTCTTGGAAATTGGATGATTCCATGAAAAAATCTACAAAAGGTGGAATTAACCCAACCAGTCCTACCACTAAACTCAACTTATGGGTTTGTAATTTGACTTCAGGTTACTTAGGATATGCTCAATTTCCAGGTGGCGCATCGGCTACTGATGGAGTTGTTATTGATGACAACGCATTTGGAACTACCGGAACTGCCGCTGCTCCATTCAACAAAGGTAGAACTGCAACACACGAAGTAGGTCACTGGATGAATTTACGTCATATATGGGGTGATGCAACATGTGGTACAGACTACGTTAACGATACACCATCTCACAACACGGCTAACTACGGATGTCCTTCTTATCCACATTATTCTACTTGTTCAGGTACACCAGTTGAAATGACCATGAACTACATGGATTATTCCGATGATGCCTGTATGTATATGTTTTCAGCCGGACAAAAAGATAGAATGCTTGCTATTTTCTCAACTGGAGGAGCTAGAGCAACTTTCGCTCAACCTTAATAAATTAATACTCTACATATTAAAAACCCGACTTTATGAGTTGGGTTTTTTATTTTTGGCACAATATGTAAACCGTTCATATCAATTCGTAAAAACCTCTTTTGAATGTGTGAAAGCTTTAAATTTGACAGTTTATAGGGCATAAAAATAGAAATATAGACAACCCTAATTTTTCTATTCCATTGATTCTACGTACTTTTACAAGCATTATGAGGAAATTATTAATCATAGCGATATGGCTTCAGGTCGTCTTGAGTTTCGGTCAAGAATACTCGGGATTTTTACAACAAGGTATTTATAGAGATCGCATAACCGACGAGTCCGGAAATCCAATAGCCGGCATTAAAGTTCAAGTGCAAGGAAAAAGCACGTATACCTATTCAGATATCAATGGCAATTTCAGTATCAAAGCAGAGATCGGAGACTTAATAGTTTTGACCAAGAATGGAGAAAGGATTAATGCTTTTCGCTTGGATGGAAGATCCAACTATTACATCAATGATGAAAGTAGTGTAGAAGAGTCGGCGCCAAACGCAGAAAAGTATTTAGATTCTGCCCGAAACTATTCCAAAAAAGATGCTTATAAAAGTATTGACTTTGTCGAAAAACATTTAAAATCCAAGAAGAAACACACAGCCAAGGAATTGGCACAGAGCTATGCGCTTTTGGGGGACAACTATTTGCAATTGAAACAATATGATTTGGCTATCAGCAACTACTACAAGTCTTTGCAAAGTGTTGAAAATACCGAAGTCCAATTAAATTTGGGTAAATCCTATTCACTAGCAGGGAATATTTCTGAAAGTAATAATATCTACAAAACCGTTCTAAACAAAAAAAATACAGTATTACAACAAATAGCTGCTCAAGAAGGTTTAGGATACAATTCCGAAAACAATATCCCTAAAGCTTTGGAATATTACAGAGCTGCATTGGCCCTAGCTGAAAAAAACAAAATCACATCCAAAATAGCAGAATTAAATGCCAAAATTGCCGAGCTTCTAGCAAAATCAGGAAATAAATCGGAGTCCAATACGTATTTGCAAAATACCTTGCGTTCCTCTGAAAATGAACCTATTCAACAAAGAATCAGCGTGCAAAATCAAGTAGCCGACGTGTACCAAACCAACAAAGATTTTGACAGCGAAATTGAAATTAGGAAAAAAACGATAGCTGAACTTGAAAAAGCCAATGTGAATAAAATCAATGTAACAAACAATGGCTATATGAGTTCTGATGACATTTCCATCTCCCAACTCAATCTGGAAATCGGTCGGGCGTATATCGATAAAAAAGAGTTTGACAAAGCCATTCCTTATTTGGAAAAAAGCGCCTCAAATGCTAAAAAGTTCAAAGATTTGGAAGTTGAAAAAAATGCACTTCAAAAACTATCCGAACTCTATAAAAACATAGGAAACTCCAAAAAGGCATTGGAAAACTATCAGGAATATGCCAAATTGGTCGATTTATTATACCAACAAAAAGAATTGGAAATCACATCGGCTTTGGCCTTGAGTAATGAATTACGGGACAAACAAAACCGCATCAATTCGCTAGAGAAAGACCGTGTCCTATCGGAAAGTCAATATCAGTTGTTTGAAAGCGAGCAAAAATTGGCAGTTGCCAATTACCGTCGTCAAAAAATGTTGATCTTGGGAATGGGTATTGTTTTGGTTTTGTTGGGAATTTCGGTATTGGCTATGTATCGAAGCAATAAACAAAAAAAATTGGCCAACAATGTTTTAGCACTCAAATCCTTGCGATCTCAGATGAATCCGCATTTCATTTTCAACGCTTTGAATTCGGTAAATAATTTCATTGCACAAAATGACGAAAGAGCAGCCAACCGCTATTTGACAGATTTTTCTACTTTGATGCGCAGCGTATTGAATAATTCGGAAGAGGATTTTATTCCATTGACCAAAGAAATTGAATTATTGAAATTGTATGTCCAATTGGAACATTCGCGCTTTACTGATAAATTTGATTACACTTTAGATATTGACGAAAATCTGAATGAAGAGCAATTCCAGATTCCGCCTATGCTCATCCAACCTTATGTGGAAAATGCAGTCTGGCATGGATTGAGATACAAAGAAACCAAAGGTTTTTTGAAAATTGAATTTATTCAAAAAGATGCTGATACCATATTAATTAGTATTTCCGACGACGGTATAGGTCGTCAAAAATCTAAGGAATTGAAAACCCAAAATCAGAAAAAACAAGAATCCAAAGGCATGAACAATGTCAAAAAAAGGATTGAAATTCTCAATGAAATGTATGCCGACAAAGTTAAAGTCAACATCAGTGATTTACATCCCGACGGCAGCGGAACTAAGGTCGTTGTTGAATTAAAAAAATAAACACTTTCCTCCTATTGCCCCATAACCAAATATAAATTTACGCCAACCCATATTATGAAACTTGAAAATTTGAAAGCCATCATCGTTGAAGACGAAAAAACCAGCCGTGATATCCTAAAGAATTACCTCGCCAAATACTGTCCACAAGTGGAAGTATTAGGAGAAGCCGAAAACATTGATCAGGCTTTGGTCCTTATCAGAAATCACACTTTGGATTTGGTATTTTTGGATGTGGAAATGCCTTATGGAAATGCTTTTGATTTGTTGGACAAACTCGGTGAAGTGGAATTTGAAACCGTATTTGTTACGGCCTACAACCAATACGCCATGGATGCTGTCAACCAGCATGCAGCCTATTATCTCATGAAACCTATTTCGATAGACGAATTGATCAAAGCAGTGGATTATGTCGGTTTAATCAAATCCCGAGAAAAAGAATTACAAAATCAAGTATTGGTACCCAAATTACCGCAAAACACCGGAAAAATTAGTATCCCAACGCTCAATGGTTTTGAAATCGTTGATACCAATCAAATTCTCTATTGTCAAGCCGATGATAATTATACCCATCTGCACCTTAAAAATGGAAGCAGCAAATTGGTCAGTAAAACCTTGCGTTTTTTGGAAGAAAAATTGGATGGCAATGGCTTTTTAAGAGCTCATAAAACTTATCTCATCAACCTAAATGCCATCAAAAGTTACCACAAGGGCAAAGGCGGATATGTGGAAATGGAAAACGGAAAAGCTATTCCGGTAACCGGAGCTAAAAAGGCTGAATTGTTGAATTACTTCAAATAATACTATTCGATTATCATCTTTTCCGTATAAACGGCACCATCGCTTAACACTTTGAGCATATAGACTCCATTTGTCAAATTGGGACAAGAAAGTGTATGACGAAAACCTTGTAATTCACCTTCATTTAATAATTGCCCATTCAAATTGAATATTTGATAGGAACCCTTGTCAAATGTCGTTTTCAAAACAAAATTACCGGCATTGGGATTGGGATAGATTTGAATATTTTCCTGTAAATCAGCTTCGTCAATTCCCAACGTGTTGGTATAATTAAAAATATGTGGATCCCATGCACCCATTTGAGGATGAGATTCATTTTTCGCATTGTCATTTTGAGCCACAATATAATATTTGACTTCATTTGAACCATCCAAACCGGGAATCTCAGCCGTATAATCTTGCGTCGTAGCAGGAACTAAATTCATTTGAACTTCTTGCCAAGCACCATTGTTTTGTTGATATACGAGTTTTGGAAAACCTGCTGTAATAGGACTACCTCCATAGGATACTACTTTGGCAATGATGGTAAAACTGCTTTGATTGGCATAAGTACCATGTAAGGGATAATGTCGGATATACAACATTTGTCTATCTGCCACTCCGTGAGTACGACAATGTAACGCGTCGGTATTATACCAACCGCTTGAAGTAACTCCAATGATTTCATATCCCGGCATAGCTTGTTGATAGGTTGAAATGGCAGCAGCATCTAGAGCATTTCCGGTTTGCGGAACAAATACTTTATGGTTTAAAATAAGCGAATTCGTATAAGGCGTTTCCACATTTTGACTGGCATTGGCTTCTTGAACCCTTATGACTTGATAAGGATAACCCCAAGAACAATTCTGCTGCGCAAAATAATTGGCGACTGCTTCAAAATCACCATAGCGGTAATCACTCACCGGCACTTGTGCAATGAGAATTTTATCTACATCCAAATACTTTCCCCAACAATCAACGTGTTTGATATAATCATCCAATGGATCGGCGGTGACATGATAGGTTTGAACGCCCATGTAATTCAACATTTTTGTGCGCATATTGGCTTGTGTTTGAGAAGTGTTTTCTTCCCAAACCAAATCTGTTGAAGCAGCCATACTGTATCCGTCGCACATGAAATTGCCTCCGGTATGGGTTATATTCATTCCATACAAATCCACGTTCAAGGCAGGTGCCATGATGACGGGAACATTATCATCATTGGGTCTAGGACGATTGTAAGGAAAATCGATTAAGGCTACTTCCTCATTATTCACTGCAATATACCACGGACTGTAATCACGAGTCCACCACGAATTGGGATTTTGATATAAAAAGCTACATTGTGCAACATTGACACTATTGGATGTAAAATAGTTTCTAACCGTAGTTTCTTCAGATGCATTGGCAACAATAACCGTAATTTTACAATCTTCCGCCATTTCTCTAATCATACTGACCGGCATACCAAATGAACCATCGTATGCAATCAATACACTTTCCATGGGTTCCCATTCGGCTATACTTCTCACACTACCAACCGGAGCAGGCGTTTCGATAAAAGCACGGGTAAGGTTTTGCATTTGAACCTTTTCTTCAGCAGACATTTCATGGGTCAAATGGTAGGTAAACAAAGGGTCTTCCTGACTCCATACATTTTGGTACATATTCACAAAAAAGAATAAGACAACAGCTACTTTAGAAAAATGATTCATTGATATTGAATTTGAAGCAACAAATTTAAGCAATCCTTTTTACTAAAAGTCTTCCATTTATAAGATTTGCGTAAATAAATACGTATAAAGATGTAGGTTGGATAAGATTTTTTATTTTTACAAAAAAATACATAGATATGCGTAAAATAATAGCCTTCATCTTTATCGTTTTGAGTTTTGTAGGAATAAGCTTTTCCCAAAATACAGGTATAACGGTAGAATTACATTATCCTATTACAGGAGCCAATGAAAACAATAATTATTCGGATGTGACCGGTATTTTCGGAGCCGGATTTCAATTTCAATTCTCGGATGCCGAATTTGTAAACTACGGTTTGGAATACAAATTTGACCTCAATCAAACCTATCAAAGGTATGAAGGAAGTGCAAGTGAAAACATCAATTTCATGATGAATCATCTCAACGGATTTGCTAAAATCAATTTGGATTTGATGCAAAAAACCAAAGTTTACACCAATGCCGGTTTTACTTTTTACAAATACAAAGGCGGTCAATCTCAACAAGGTTTTACTGGATTTAATGCAGGTGCCGGATTGAGTTATGAGTTTGTTGAAAAATTCTATGCGCAAGCTTCCTATAATTATATCAAAGCCGGTATCAAGCAAAAACAAACCGGTTATATTGATTCCGAAACTTTCAGCACTTTCAGAATTGGCATCGGATTTAAGTTGTAATTTTGATGGGTGATGGATGTAGGATGATGGATGTAGGATGCTGGATGCTGGATGTAGGATGATGGATGATGGATGTAAGATGATAGAGAAAAATCGCAAATCGACAATCGCAAATCGACAATCGCAAATCGACAATCGCCAATCGACAATCTAAAATCGCAAATCTAAAATCGTCAATCTAAAATCAAAAATTTAAAAACAACAACATGTCAATCATCAAAACAGTTTTAGATAAAACACCTACCCATGGTGAAAATTGCTTCTTTGCCGACAATTGCGTATTGACGGGCGATGTGACTATGGGCAATGAATGTAGTGTGTGGTTTAGCGCCGTCATCCGGGGCGATGTCAACTACATCAAAATGGGAAATCGGGTGAATGTACAAGATGGTGCAGTGATTCACGGCACCTATAAAAAATCTCCTACCAACATCGGCAACAACGTGTCGATTGCGCACAATGCCACCATACACGGTTGCACCATTCACGACAATGTCTTAATAGGGATCAATGCGGTCGTATTGGATGATGCCGTTGTACATTCCAATAGCATCATTGCTGCAGGCGCTGTGGTGACCAAAGGTACCATAGTAGAAAGCGGTAGCATCTACGCAGGCATTCCGGCTGTCAAAGTCAAAGATATTTCTCCGGAATTGATTTC
>JADZFW010000198.1 GCA_020854235.1 Flavobacteriaceae bacterium | reverse complement strand
GGTCACCACGCCAATATCCCATTCCTCCATCCGGATTTTGGAACATACCCAAGGCTTTGATACCTTCTTTGATGTAATATTGGGTATTTTGTTTTTGTTGTGCCGTCATATCAAACAAGTCAGATAAATATAATTGTGGAAAAACGCTTGAAGTCGTTTGTTCCACACAACCATGCGGATATTGAATCAGATATTGCAAACGACGGTTGAAGTCCATTTGTGGAAATGTAGAGAACTCCATTTGAGCGGTATTGGTACCGGATTCACCAAAAGTATTAAAGGTCACTTCTTGAGAGCTATTGGGCATTAATTCAATGTCAATATATTTATTGGATATCGGATTGGGATTGACAATATCAATTTCCACTTCGTAGGAAGCTGTTTCCCCATTTCCAGAAGCTGTTACTTTAATTTTTCCTATACCCTTTGCTTTGCTGACGTCAAGTTCAAAATATAGCATTTTTTCGTCGGGTTTATCAAAAGTCAATGTTTGACTAACCGAACCAAGAACATTGATTCCATTTTCGGGTGTTAACTTGACCGTTACATTTTTCACCTTATTTTCCATGGCAAATACGGTAACCGGCAAAGTGACTTTTTCACTAGGTGATAATTTTCTAGGTAAGCTAGCCAATAACATCAGTGGTTTGCGAACAGGAGTAGTTTTATCGACACTACCATAAGCATTTTTAGAGTTATCTCCGGCCACAACCATGGTTCGTACTGAACCAACATAATTAGGCATGTGAATGGTGTGAGAAGCTGTTTTCCCTTTTTCCAATCGGAATGGGCCGAGATAAGTAACTACTGGTTTGAAACGATTGGCTTTTTTACCTTTTTTAGAAATTGCACCTTCATCTCCACCAATACTGAATACCTGATCTATACTGCCACCATAAGCGCCTATGACTTCGTCATAAATGTCCCATGTAGTTACTCCTAAAGCTTGTTTTTGATTGAATTCATCCCAAACATTTGGGGTTTTGAAACGGGTAATATCTAGTAAACCTTCATCAACTACTGCCAAGGTATAAGTCATGGCTTTGCCGTTTTTCTCTGAAACTTTGACCGTGAAATCTTCTTCCGGTTTCAAGACTTCAGGCATACTGATCTGAGGATTCAATCGCGTTTGCGGATCTTCCACCATGATAGGAATGACTCCATACAGGCGAAGAGGTAAATCATTGGCAGTTATGGCATGTGGTTGTAAAAGAGAGATGTTTATAAACACATTGGGCGACATGGCATTGGTAATCGGTACATCTACTTTGGTTTCGCCTTTTTTGGTTTTCACCCAATGTTGTTCAACAACACCACTTCCATTTTCAATACTGATTAAAGCTCTGCCTTCTGATCCCGAAGGGAAAGTTAAATGAGCGGTTTCACCTACGTTGTATTTGGTTTTATCGGTAGCAAATACCAACATATTTGCTGATTGGTCATCACTTCCACCCGGACTTCTCCACCAATCGCGATAGAAGTAAGTAATGAGACCTGTTGCGTGTCCACTTACAGGATCTGTAATGCGAATGAGGTAACGACCACCTTTTTCATTGGGTATTTTAAGGGTAAAGGAAGCTTTCCCTGTGCCATCGGTTTGAACGGTTTTATCATATGTTTGTTCGTGATATTGGCTACTTACATAGCTTGCAACATTGTCATAAGACGAACTCCACCACCATCGCCAATCAATTTTATAAACTTTGATTTCCAATCCTTTTCGAGCAATGGCTTTACCTTCATCCGTAACCGAAACGATGTTAAAAGTTGTATTTTTATCTGTTGTATAAGAGCCATAATTGTCTATTTTGGCAGGTAACAATCCTACGAATGAACTAAAAGGAGCTACATTTTTAGAAAACACATCCATAGAAAAATCACCTCCAGGTTCAAAGGCTCGGGTCATAAAGGTAGCTTTCAACATTCCCGGTGCCGATTGGGTAGCGGGAAGTGCTTTGACTATATTGGCTTTCCCTTCAGCATTTGCAGTACCTTCATAGATGGTAATTTCATCACCTTTGTATTCACGAGTTGGGTCTTCAAAAATATATTGTGAATAACTTTTGAAGGCGGTTGCAATCGGCGTCAACTTCATTTTGACATCGACCTTTACATTTTTGGCAATTGCACCGTGTAACCAGGTAACGGCCAAAGTCCCTTTAATTCCATCTTTAGCTTTGATGACTTCCCCTTTATTAAAATCTATATTGAGTTTGAATCTATTGGGTTTGACTGTAGCAATTTTCAACACTTGATTAAAACTGGCACCTCCTACTTTTACGGTAGCAATCCAGTTACCCGTAGGGGCTGAAGCATTTGTAGGCACTATGAATTTATGGAATTTATCTAGGTCATGTGAACTCACCTGTTTGTAAACCAATTGACCACGCGCATCTCTCAGTTCAAAGTTTACCGGATGACCTTTTGGAATTGGATTGGACTTATCATTAAGTACAAAGGTAAGGTGTAAGGTGTCTCCGGGTCTCCATACGCCTCTTTCTCCGTAGAGATAACCTTTGAGTCCTTTTTTCATTTCTTTTCCGGATACGTCAAATTTACTCAAGGAAAGCGAGTTGCCATCATTGATTTTGAGATAAGTTTTTTGATCATTGAATGAAGCAATAGCAAAATAGGCGTTGGCGTCGGTTTTGAGTTCTGCCAGTCCTTCACCATTGGTTTTAACCGATGCAATCTCTTGTTTTTGGAAATTGTATAACGTTACTTTAGCTCCGGCTATGGGTTCGGTTGTCAGGATATCGGTGACGGTAAAATTGAAGTTGTGGTTTTGTCCTCTTTTGACTATTAAGCCAATATTGGATGCCAAAATATTGGACACTACAATTTTTTCTTCATTGTAGAAGGCACTATGGCAAGGGTTTTCGCGTTGACGCCAATTGTAGTTATATCGTTTGTAATTGTAGATAAGGTTATCCCAATATTGTTCTTCGCGTTCTTCCAAATCTTCAGCTTGTTCGGTAGTATAATCTTCTTCACTATCGTAATAATAATCTTCTTCATAGTATTCTTCCTCACTGTCTTCTTCATCAGAAGCCTCTACAGGCGTTTCGCAATTAAAGATGACATCATCTTTATCAAAACTCAATT
>JADZFW010000197.1 GCA_020854235.1 Flavobacteriaceae bacterium | reverse complement strand
GACCTATCAATGAAGTTGGTGAAAACTGACCTTTGGTCAAACCATAAATTTCGTTATTGAATAAGATAATTTTAATATCTATATTACGCCTCAACAAGTGAATGAAGTGATTTCCACCGATAGCCATAGCATCACCGTCTCCGGTAGCTACCCATACACTGAGGTTGGGATTGGCCAATTTTACGCCGGTTGCGATTGCAGTTGCACGACCGTGAATGGTATGCATACCGTAAGTTTCCACATAATAGGGAAAACGAGAAGAACAACCAATACCGGAGATAAAGGCAAAATCTTCTTTTTTACGACCCATTTCAGGTAATGCTTTTTGTACAGCTCTCAGTACAACATAATCATCACATCCCGGACACCAACGCACTTCTTGGTCGGTTTGAAAATCTTTGAAGGTATATTTTGTTTCCATTTCTTTAAGTTTAATGTTGAAAGTTGAAGGTTTTTAAACCCAAATCTCAAAACGTCGAATTAGATGAGTTGTTTAAATCTTTCGGTTAATTCAAATGTAGTAAAAGGCAAACCTTGCACTTTGCTGTATTGCAAATATTGGAATTCAGGAAAATTCATTCTCAACACATTGGCCATTTGACCCTTATTCAATTCACAAACGACGATTTTTTTGAATTTCTTCATTGTTTCTGCCACGTTTTTAGGAAGTGGATTGATGTGATTCAAATGCATGTGTCCTACTTTGTAACCTTCACTGTTGATTTGGCTAACGGCAGCACTCAAACTTCCATAAGTTCCACCCCAACCTACTACCAACAAATCTCCCTCTTCTTGAAATTCGGAATGAATGGCAGGAATGTAATCTTGTACTCTTTTCACTTTCTCGGCTCTGATATTGACCATGTATTCATGATTTTCAGGAGCATAAGAAATATTTCCGGTTTTCTTATCTTTTTCCAAACCACCGATGCGGTGCTCCATACCGGCTGTACCAGGGATAGCTAATACTCTTGCAAGTGTTTTTTCATCTCTATCGTAGGGATTGTAGGTTGTACCTGCTTTGGCAATACGAGGTGTAATGCTAGGTAATTCGGATGTTTTCTTGATTTTCCAAGGAGCAGAACCATTGGCAATATAACCGTCGGTCAATAAAATCACAGGTGTCATGTGTTCCAAAGCCAGTTTACATGCTTCGTAGGCATAATCAAATGAATTTTCAGGCGTGCTGGCTGCAATCACAATTACCGGACTTTCTCCATTACGACCGTATAAGGCTTGCATCAAATCGGATTGTTCTGTTTTGGTAGGCAATCCTGTAGAAGGACCACCGCGTTGAACATCGATGATGACCAAAGGTAACTCCATCATCATTGCTAGGCCAATGGCTTCACCTTTCAAAGCCAAGCCAGGTCCTGAAGTAGTGGTAATCGCCAAACTTCCGGCAAACGCTGCTCCTATAGATGAAGTTATCCCTGCGATTTCGTCTTCTGCTTGGAAGGTTTTAATGCCAAAATTGATATGCTTGGTTAATTCATGTAGGATATCCGTAGCAGGTGTGATAGGATAAGATCCTAAAAACAATTCCAATCCGGAATTGTGTGCAGCTGCCAATAATCCCCAAGCTGTAGCAGTATTTCCATTGAGAATTCTATAGGTACCAGGTTGCATTTTGGCTGGTGCAATTTGATACGTTGTAGAAATAATCTCCATGGTTTCAGCATAATAATATCCGGCTTTTAGTACCTTGATATTTGCTTCAACCAATTCGGGTTTACTTTTAAATTTTCTTTCAAAAAATTCGATAGTATGAACCATAGAACGGTTGAAAATAAAATACACCATTCCAAGTGCAAACATATTTTTGCTACGAACCACTGCTTTGTTATCCAATCCCATTCCACTAAGAGCTTCACGGGTAAGCGAAGTCATGGAAACTTGAATTAACTTATAATTTTCTAGGCTACCATCTTCCAATGGATTGGTATCGTATTTTGCTTTTTCAAAATTCTTTTTATTGAATTCATCCGTATCCACGATACACATTTGACCGGCTTTCAAGGCATCAATATTGGTTTTTAAAGCCGCAGGATTCATGGCTACCAACACATCTACACTGTCTCCGGGAGAAGTGATGTTGACGCTGCCGATATGCACCTGAAAACCTGATACTCCGTACAAACTACCTTGAGGAGCACGTATTTCAGAAGGATAATTGGGAAAAGTGGCTACGTCATTACCAAACATAGCTGAAGTATCGGAAAATTGAGTTCCGGTAAGTTGCATTCCGTCACCAGAATCACCTACGAAACGAATGACTACATTTTCAAGCACTGCATTTTCACGGGTTTGCTTTGCTTGATTGTTTTCAGTTATCATATTGTGTGATTTATCTATATTTCGAACGCACAAAATTAATAAAAAAGTATTGTTTGAGAGATTTCTTTGCTAAAAATTAAGCGTTTTAGATATAATTTCTCAATATGTTTAAATTTAAAATTATTAAGCATAGAAATTTGTGATTTTTTCATTTATTGAATGCTTTTATTGAACTATATTTGAATTTTTAATTAAAGTCAAAAAGCTAACATGTTGCAAAATTTACGTTCCAAAGTTCTTTTGGTTTCTGTGGCTCTTGTTTTTTTAGCCATAGGTATCATAGGATTGGTTTTGACACATGATATATTAAAAGGTCAAGCTTGGCATTTGGGTCCGTTTGATTGGTCCTTTCTGTTGATTTCTATCCTTTTGATGGGTATAGGAATTTTCAACTTTTTAACTACTAAAAAAAGAGAAATAATTTTCAAATTTACATTTCAACATTATTTTTCATTGGGACTGGTTTTCATTTCCTTAATAGTACTTATTGTTATATGGAAAGTCAATAAAAAATACGTGATTCAATACAATCATTGGTCTATTGGGATAAGCATTCAAAATCAAGTTTTGGATTCAACAATAACGAATGCTGTGTATCGTCAAATATTGAAAGCTGAAGATGTAACTGATGTGACTGCTATTTTCGTTGCAGATCCTATGTTATTTGAAAAAGAAGGCACCTATTACCTCTTTTTTGAAGTTTTAAATGCCTATAGCCAACAAGGTGATATTGGGTTAGCTACCAGTACCAATGGATTAGATTGGCAATATGATCGCATTGTATTGGATGAAAAGTTTCATCTATCTTATCCTTATGTATTTGAATGGAAAGACAACATCTACATGGTTCCAGAAACAGCTGAAGATCAAAGTGTAAGACTATACAAAGCCATCGATTTTCCTTACAAATGGAAAATGGAAAAGAAATTATTGAATCATGTTGAAGTGGTTGACCCTACCATTTTTGAATACAATCAACATTGGTGGATGTTTGGAGGCACTTTGTCCAATGATGAATTGAATTTATATTACGCCGATCAACCCAACGGAACTTGGAATTCGCATCCTCAAAACCCAATCATCAAAGGAAATAAAAAATACGCTCGTCCAGCTGGAAATATAATTCATTCGCATGATACTTTGGTTCGATTGGCGCAAGATGATGCTTTGTATTACGGGCAGCAAACGTGGGCTTTTCAAATCAACCAATTGACTTTGACGGATTAT
>JADZFW010000196.1 GCA_020854235.1 Flavobacteriaceae bacterium | reverse complement strand
TTTTCTTTGAATCAGTCCTAGAGCGAACAATTAAAAAACTTAATCATGAAATGACCTTAAGATATGCATCCTACTAACTGAAATGTCCCAATAGCTATCGGGATGGTCATTCCAACTTACCATTAAAAACAATTAAATATAAGAAGATGAAATTAATTAAATCTGTGCCGGCGTTACTCTTGTTGGTCGGCTTAAACACTTTTGCACAAGAGCAAGAAGACCCTGAAAATGTGGGCGACAACTTTAGCTTGGAAGCTACTTTAGAAGTATTCAAACAAGCATCCAATTTGGAAGAGTTTGAACAAAAATTGAATGAAGAATCACAAAACACAAATAATCTCGATTTAAATCAAGATGGTGAAGTAGATTATATCTCGGTTGAAAGCCTAAAAGATGGCGATAATCATTCCATCGTATTATTTACCTATTTGGATGAAAATGAACGTCAGGATATAGCGGTAATCGAAATTGAAAAAACAGGTGATGAAGAAGCTGTGTTACAAATTTTGGGAGATGAGGATCTTTATGCTTCCCATACCATCGTAGAACCTGTTGATGTCAGTGAACAAACAGAATCAGGTAGTGGTCCTGCAATACAAAATGCACCAACGAGAATAGTGGTAAATGTATGGACTTGGAAACCAATCAGATTTATTTTTAGTCCAAGTTATCGCATATGGATATCTCCCTATCGTTGGCATGTATATCCCAAATGGTGGAAACCATGGAGACCTATAAAACACCATGTCTTTTATACTCGTTGTGCTCCACATAGAGTGGTTTACCATCGTACTACTATACATAGAGTTGTGAAAGCACACAAAGTGTACACGCCACATCGCAAATCTTCCACTTTAGTGGTTAAAAACGGAAGAAAAACTACGGTTGTTCACAAAAACAAAAAAGGTAATGTCAAAGCAGTCAAAGTGAAACGCAACAGTGGAAAGAGAAAATAAACTACTACTAAACTGAATATATGCAAAAGAGCTGTCCAAATGGGCAGCTTTTTTTCTTTATATGATCATCAACTTATAGATTAATTTCATTCACTAAATAAAAAGTTGCATTCACCCATTTTAAAAATTTGAAAGATATCTATTCTTTAGTTTTACCTCATAAAAACTAAACTAACTAGCCTGTATTCTTGAATGATATCACTTTCAAGATAAACTATGATGATTTATTAATTTCTAATATATTTTTTATGAAAAACATGTTTCAATTTTTATTGGTTTTTAGTTTGGTATTTATGCTGTTTACAACTACAGTTTCAGGTTCTGAGAGTAATAGTTACAATAGTATTTCCCAAGAAAACTGTGATTTTCAAATAGGCGAGATAGTTGAGGTTTATGATCCAATTGAAAAAAACTGGTTTACCTCCAAAATTTTGAAAAATGACGGTCAAAAATGGTTTATTCACTATGATGGTTATGACAGTAAATGGGACACATGGGCTACTTGTGATCGCATTCGAAGAATTGGGGAATCCAAAACCACACCGGGAAATTCCACTACTTCACAAGCTCAAAATACGGGAAATTCTTCTCATTCCACTGTTGCCATGCAAATGCCTACGATTTGCCCTAATCAAAATATTACACTCAATGTGGGAGATCCTATTTTAATCAAACAAACCGATTCGGAAACCATCGTCAAACTCAGCGTTACAAACCTCGAATTCAAAGAACAAATAAATGATTTTAAAATTTACGCTGTTGAAGGTTATCACAACGTCTATTTCAATTGGAACGACATCCAATTGGATCCAAATTATACGTACACAACTTTACCAGAAACTGTGAGTATTTCCAAAAATGAGGTTTATAATATCGGTGATCAAGTTGAAACAAGTTTTGGACAAAATGAATTAGTCCCTGCAGTAATTATTTCCAAAGATGGAGATAATTATTATTTGTTTTTTGATAGAGCCAATAGTAAATCCAGTTATTATGATTGGCGTTTTGTAAGTGATATTCGTTCTCCTAGTTCATCCAAAGACATTATTCTTGTATCTCAAAATGGAAATCCTAAAAGTCAATTAGAAGCTTGTAAAAACGAATTAAACACTTGTTATAACGATGGTTTTTCCAATAAGTGGGACTTTTTGTGGTATTACCGACATGATATGAATACATATAAAGGTCCGTTGAGTCTCGATAGTCAAGCGTTTAACAATCCAGAAACATTGGAGGCTACTATGAAGTTTTATGAATGTATGTATCAGGTACGTAAAAAATATCCCGATGTAGGATATGCCGGTCGTACTATTTCCGACCGTTATGATGTACAATACGAATTCTTAAAAGACTATAAAAATTACATCAAAAAAGCATTTGATTTGAGAATCAATGCCGTTTTGAAAAATATTGTAACCGATACGGAAAACGGATTTTACCAATACGAATTGGCTCGAACCGATGGTAAAAAACTTCTCAAAGATGAAATGGTAAAGGCTTGTAAAGATTATGAAGTTAGCTATAAATCTCTTGGAGGTAGTATTACTTATCCTGAAGCCCTATTAAATACCGCTTATGATAAAGCTTTGGT
>JADZFW010000195.1 GCA_020854235.1 Flavobacteriaceae bacterium | reverse complement strand
CCCACGCTCCGCAAAGTCTCCCGACTTTGTGGAATCCATTCATTTCCTCTTTAATCCAAAAATAGTAATTTATTTAGGAAAAAAGACACCGTTTATAATTGCTTTTAATTGTGCCGCAAAGTCAGGAGACTTTGCGGAGCGGTGTTATAATCCGTTTCCTTGACTTTATTTTATTGCTACAAATCTATTATTTTGAATTTGATAACTTATGCTTGAACTGTCTCTTTCTATTTCAATATGATTACATTCAGATTCTTTAGGGATGAATTTGAAGAATGCAGATTTAACTACAAAGTAATTGCCCTGTTTCGTGAAACTTGATAAAACTGGATCAGAAGAACTGACCTTTAATTTGGAAACAACTTGGTTTCGGTTGATATTGTAAATGCAATAGAATTCATCTTCCCATCCAATCAATTTATTTGTAAATCTATATTGAGGAATGTAGGTGTCCAAGTAAGAAATTAAAAAATGTTCATCATTTAGTTTTTTCTTAAACCCAAAAAAATATTTATGTTCTGAATTAAAATCTGAAGCATTAACTTCATTAGTAGCCATTAAAATATCAAGACCTTCTTTAGGGATTGATTTCAAATAGATGGTTTTGTCAGTTTCCGATGCTACAAAATCATTTAGAAAGTCTGTTTTAGGCTTTGAACAAGCACCAACTAAAACAATTAATAATATTATTTCGAATTTCTTCATTAAAGTTTTTGTTTTTAAAAAATAGCTTATAACACATATAGAAACCTGATAAAAAACCACCCAATCCTCCTTCATACAACAACTCCCATAAGCAATTTACAACCACTTAATACTCCCCCAAATATTGAATTTTTTTCAAAACATCTAATCACCTACTCCACTTTGCATAACCGTTTCATACTTTGTCAACATCAATCTACTTCCTTTTCCAATTTTATTTTCCTAAAATTAAATCGAAATGTTCTATGGTTAAAACCCAATCTAGATGTCCATTCCTCACGTGCCGAAACAACAACTTTCTCTTGATATCCTTCTTTGTTTACTTGGATGCTTATACTGTCAAAGGTAATAGTTAAAGTGCTGAAATTAATTTTGAAATCACCGTTTTCATCCGTGAATGTGATTGAATCTCCTGCTACATCTTGAGCACGCCAATGATTCCTATTTTCAATAGGATAAAAAGTATAAGCCACTGTTACATCCTGCAGAGGTTGGTCATTTGCTGCCTGTACGACTTTCCCATTAAACACATGCTCAAATACAGGATCACATCCAAAACACAGGATAATCGGTAGTAGTATCAAATAGGATTTTATATTTTTCAATTCTTTGAGTTGGTTTATTATTTTTTATTGATGCTGACAAAAGTTTTATAGTTTTGATTAGCACCCAATGAAAATTAAAACTGTTGTTTACTATTTATTATCCATCATAATTATCCAAAAGTCCAATTGTGTCTGCTTTGTATAGGTCAAAATCCACTTCACTTCCGGTTTTGGCTAAAAAATCTATCACTCTCTTATTAAAGCCAAAATAAGGCGTTGAAGTTTCCGGATTTATATCAATATCAATTACAAACTGTATTCTTGTGGTTAAATTGTATTTTTCTTTTAATCCGTTTATGATATCGATTTTGGGCTCAAATACGTCAATTAATTTGGCGAGATATTTTTTTAAATCAATTTCGCTTCCAGCATCAAGTTGATATTTCCATGCAGTCGATTTGGGAACAGGTTCTTTTTTTATCATTACAGAAGTAGGCTCAATATTTAATTCTTCTGTTATTTTTTTGGTGTCGAAGTATTCAGCATCAAATGAAAAATACAAATAGTTATCACATTCTTTTCCGCTATAAGTTAGTTTCTGCCACATTTATTATTCTAATTTTTAAATTTCTTTTGGATAATCTTCTATGTGAGGTTTTAGTCAAAATCAAATAGTTGTCTTGGGTTAAACCCCACGCTCCGTAAAGTCTCCCAATCCGATAGCTTTAGGATTTGCAGAATCCATTCATCTCCACTTTAATCCAAAAATAGTGATTTATTTAGGAAAAAACACTTTTATATTTGTTTATAATTGTACCGCTAAGTCAGGAGACTTTACGGAGCGTGTATATCTCAACTATTTTAGAATAGAAAACTTCGATTTTAGTTGGTCACTAACTTCAATTACTTCTTCCTGAATAACTAAAAAATCACCGATTGACAAGTCAATTAATTTTTTCTGTTCTTTTACAAAATTGGTAATGTCTTCGATGGATGTGATAAATTCATCATTGAAATTTTGTAAGGCTTCATTTTTAATTCCAATTTGTACTGCTCTGCGATTCAATTTGTCTCCTTTATAGTCGTGGTCTGGATCCCATTGAATTCTAACTTGGCTATTGTTAAGTTTTTCTCTCCAAATTTGTTCATCCCCAAGTGAATTATCATAACTTGTCAAAACACCTTCATTTAAGAGTTCTTCAAAGCCTTCAAAGGTCATTTCGATGGCTAAAATTCTACTTTGATTAATGTCTTTTTCAGACCATCCACTTCTATACATCATCCATAAAAAATTGGGTTTTATCCAAGTCATTCTGTTGAAACTGTAATCTGGTCCACCAAATTTTTGATGCTTGATGGCAAAGTCAGCTATCCTGTCATTGAATGCCTGATAAACAAAAATATGGTTTGCTCGTCTTTGTCCCAATATAATGTTGCCTTCCTGTGGCAATCCTTTTTCATAGCTGTGGTAGGGTATGGTTTGTAAGTTCATTTTTGTTTACGTTATCTATCTAATAGGGCATATAATGTTTTTCTGTTCGAAAAGTTTCCGATTGCGGGCGATTCCTTATCAATTTACTTCCCGAAAGCTTTCGGGATTGAAGCGGATTTCAACCCATGAATAAACTACTGACCCGGCAATAATTTATACCGCGTTGTGTAGCGTAGTTTATTCATCTTCTGAACCATTATAGGTTTCATCTTCTACTTTTAATATTTTAAAATCACCTTGGTCCGTAATCAAATATAAAATAGCAAATTGATAATCTGTGTCTGGTTTGGTAAATGTCGCACGAAAAATGAGTTGTCCATGCTCTGTATGTGAAAACTCATTTTTCCACATATGACAAATCTTAAAGAAATCGGTCGACAAACTATCCTTAAAATTCTCCTTTAATAAATGTAACTGAATCTCGTTATCGTCTGTATTAATCGTAAAATCAGTCGTATAATTATGTGCTACACTATATTCAATTAGGTTCTTACCTTTACTTATCTCTTCCGAAAAAGACTCGTTATAAACGGCACTATCATTTAAACAATACGTTTTCATTCGATAATTTGTGTGATTGATAACCGTATCAAATAAATATATATTGTAATCAGGTTGCCAATAATATATTAAGGAGTCTTTTTGTTCAGTCGTTTCAACAGCAGTAACTTTTTCCTTTGAATTCTCATGCCCGATGCAGGATATCATTATCAAAGTCATTAAAAACATAATTATTATTCTCATGGTTGCTGTATTTATTATTAGGCTATAAAATGGTTTCAGCTACAAGAAGTTGGCGATTTCAGATATGAAAACTGTCTACGAGTACTGAAATTGATTTAAAGCATAAAGCATCATTTAAGCACTGAACCCACTTTTTTTTCCAAACGACTACTAACAAACGTTTTTAGTATTCTACTTTTAATTCTTTTAATGGTTTGTAGTTGCTAAATCTTATAAAACTTTCACCATTAAACTTCTCATTTTTAATCTCTTTGGTTTTACCACCTTTGTCGATTGTTGTAATTATTATTCTTTTATCAAATAATTCAACATTTGCAAATTCCCTTAAACTATCACTTTCAAGTTTCGCAAAGGCCGTTTGGCATCCACCATAAACTCTGAAAGCATCTACACAATCGAGTTCATTGTTGTACCGCATATTTGGGAAATAGGTTGAATTTTTAATAAATTGTAATTGGCCATTTTTTGCATTAAAAATGTATAAATTTCTAATTTCGTTTGCACCTCTTGCAGCAACTGAACTCTTAAAAGTAAAATCATTAAATCCATCATTATTAAAATCGCTAATTTTCGGATCACAACTTATAATTCCGTCTTTTGAAGATTGTAAATGCTGCTTTAAAATCCATTTTGACTTTTGTTTTTCATAAAACTCTATTTTTACAAAGACGCTATCTTCAGTTCTGAATTTTTTTAGTTCTATTTTGTATTTATTTGGCAGCCCAATATTGGTGCTATCAACATAATGTTCTTCAGGTTCAATTTTAATGAGGTTATTTGTTAATTCAACAGATTTTGTTTTACGATTATCTTTTTCATGGCAACCAATTAAAAATATCAAAATTGAAATTAAAATGTATTTCATGTGTTTATAATTATTTGTTTTGAATGGTCAGACCCGCTTCGCGATGCGAGTGGAATGACCTTTAAAACATTTCGGTTGGTATGATGCTTACCTTATGGTCATTTCTTAATTTTAATAAGATTTTAAAGTGTTTGCTAACATATTAATTATCCAATCTAATCACCCAAACCCCAAACAAATATCAACCACCTAGAGCAATTTTCAACCTCCTTTCAAATTCCCCCAAATATAAAAAATATTTCAATAGATAGAATTACAGTTTAAAAGAATTTTTACGGAATTTAGGATGCTGGATAAGATGCATAAGACACAAAACTTAATCCAACGGCAAGATTCTTCCTACAACCAACCCCATTCCAAAAATACCCAAAAACATCTTGCAATCATTCAGAAATTAAATTCGGTTGTCTAGAAAGAACTTCAAGTCGTTTAAAAATAAAATCTAGTGGTTTAGACAAAAGTTCTCTTCGTTTAGAAATAAATGCAAACCTTTTAAAAATCAGTGCAAGTCATTTAGATATTTCATTGAGTCGTTTAGAAAAATCTTTCCGCCGTTTCAAAACTTTATGGGGTCATTCTGAAACAGAAAAAACTGATTCTGATAAACAAAAAAGTCTTTCTGATGAACCTAAAAGGGGAGTAGTCATTAGATTGTGTAAACTAAATCTTCTTCGGGGGAAAGCTTTAATGGCGCCATTAAAGCTTTCCCCCGAAGGGGGCGATAAAAAGGTTAGATTTACATAATTTAAAAACTTAACAAAATGGAAATTAAAGACGGCAAATTGCCGAAAGATTTTACAAAAGAATTTCAAACAAAAGAATCATTTCATTCATATTTTGAAGACTTATACAAGCAAGGAATTCAGCATTTTTTACAGGCGGAATTGGATGAACATCTGGGATATCAAAAACATAAAGTGGAAGGATACAATTCCGGGAACAGTAGAAATGGATCTTTTGATAAAACCATTAAATCAGAAACTTTTGGAGATATTGTTTTAAGTATTCCAAGGGATAGAAATGGCAAATTTGAACCACAAATTATCCCAAAAGGAGAGACGATGAGTCAGAAAATTGAAGAAGCAATTCTTGGAATGTATGCTCGAGGGATGACCCGAAGTGATATTGTGGAACAGGTTAAATCTGTATATGGAATATCAGTTAGTGAGAGTACCATCTCGACTATTTCAGACAAGATCTTGATTGATGTAGAAGAGTGGACAAAACGGGCTTTAGATGCTCAATATCTTATAGTCTGGATGGATGCTGTTCATCTAAAGGTTCGCTCTGAGGGTAAATATATCAACCAAGCAATGCACGTGGTCATTGGGCTGCGCGCAGATGGTATGAAGGAAGTTTTGGGAATGTGGCTCAATAAAGTAGAGTCAGCTTCATTCTGGATGACTGTTTTGTCGGATTTAAAATCTCGTGGGGTTGAGGATATAATTATCGCTTGTACGGATAATTTGACTGGATTTACAAAAGCAATAAAAGGCGTTTATCCCGAGACAATTACTCAACTTTGTATTGTCCATCAAATACGAAACAGTATGAAGTTTGTGGTTACAAAAGACCTTCGAGAATTTTGTAAAGACCTCAAAAATATATATACCTCAAATAATGAAGAACAAGCAGTCGAAGCTTTAAAGTTACTCAAATCAAAGTGGGTAGAAAAATACAAATACGCCATTGATAGTTGGGAAAGAAATTGGGAAAATCTAATGCCGTTTTTAGAGTATCCACCAGAATTAAGAAAAATAATGTACACTACAAACACCATAGAAAACCTAAATAGAGGTATCAGAAAATACACCAAAACAAAGGTGCAGTTCCCCGATGAAAGGAGTGTTAAAAAATCAGTATATCTCGCAATTTTGAATAACGAAAAAAGTTGGAAAACACCAATTCTAAAATGGGGTTTGATTATGAACCAATTTTTAGTTATCTTTGGTCAAAGATGCAGAATTGAACATTAATTAGAAAAGGAGTTTACACAAAATATTGCCCAGTCTCCCTAAAAGTGTTTCTGATGAAGAAAAAAGTGTTTCTGATGGAAGAAAAAGTGTTTCTGATGAAAGAAAAAGTGTTTCTGATGAAAGAAAAAGTGTTTCTGATAGAGAAAAAAGTGTTTCTGATGAAAGAAAAAGTGTTTCCGATGGAGAAAAAAGTGTTTCTGATAAAAGAAAAAGTGTTTCTGATAAAAGAAAAAGTGTTTCTGATAGAGAAAAAAGTCTTTCTGATGAAGAAAAAAGTGTTTCTGATGAAGAAAAAAGTGTTTCCGATGAAACAAAAAGTGTTTCTGATGAAAAAAAACGTTTCTGATAAGGAAAAGTCTTTCTGACGGAAAAAAGTCTTTCTGATAAAAAAGTTCTGATGCTAATTCATAATTCGCTAAAAGGGTCAAATTCCATTGATTCCCACTGAAACATGACGATTTCAATAAAATCCCTGCCTCGCCGTAGGCGGGCCCAATAACCTGCCTCGCGGCAAGGCGGGCTTAATAACCCATTCAAACTGTTGGAACACGCAACACGACTGTTGGAACTCGCGACACGACTGTTGGAACTACCGACACGACAGATGGAACTCACGACACGACTGTTGGAACTCGCGACACGATTAATGGAACTCGCGACACGACTGTTGGAACTACCGACACGACTGATGGAACTACCGACACGACTGTTGGAACTCCCGACATGACTATTGGAACTACCGACACGACTGATGGAACTCCCGACACGACTGATGGAACTCGCGACACGACTCATGGAACTCCCGACCCGACTGTTGGAACTCGCGACACGACTATTGGAACTCCCGACATGACTGATGGAACTCCCGATACGATTAATGGAACTACCGACACGACTCATGGAACTCGTTGTCTGACGCATGGAACTCCTCATCCAAACTTGGTAACGCTCTTTCCAAATCCCATTGATTCCCACCAAACCTTGATGATTCCAATAAAATCCCAATAACTTAATAACCTGCCTCGCCACAGGCGGGCCCAATAACCAAAATCCAAAAAGTATCCAAATTTTTCGTAAATTTGTTAAGAAAAACAAATCAAAACCTGTGAAGACACTGGTTTTTTCCATAGCCTTTTTTATCCTAAGTGTCGAGAACCTGCTCGCACAAGCGGTAAATATGTACCAAACACAAGAAGATGTATATACCCGCTTCCAAAATTTCTCCACCCAAAACGGCTTGAGTTCCAACTCCATTCTAGGCATCGTTCAAGACCCATACGGCATGATGTGGTTTGCCACAATGGACGGCTTGAATAGATTTGATGGCTACCAATTCACCGTTTTTAGAAACGATCCCAAAAATCCAAATTCTCTTTCCGATAATTTCACCACTTGCGTAGAAGTTGATGTCTACGGTAATCTGTGGATTGGAACCCAAAATGGTTTGAATAAATTCAATCCCATAACCAACACTTTTACGCGTTATTTCAAAAGCGAAAACAATCATAGCATCAGCAACAATTACATCAAAGCCCTTTTGGCAGATCAAGAAGGTTACCTGTGGATTGATTCAAAAGGAACTGCATTGGATAGAATGGATATTACAAAACAGCAATTCGTCCATATTCCACATAAAAATGGGGAATTTGAAGGCAATTATTACTACCATCAAATTTTTAAAGATTCTCAGCATAACATTTGGATGGGGGGACGTACTTTTTTTGGATTTAAAATTCCCAACAGTCAACCTGAAAAAACAATTGCTAACATACCTATTCAAAACAACAGTTATCAAGATATCAATACTTACTCCGAAACCTCTAATCATCAAATTATCGGCTGTACCTATACTAAAGCTGTTGTATTATACAATCCCGATAAAAATCTATTTGAAAACATTCCGGGCTTGATCTTACCCGGAAATCCGTGTCGCTCCGTAACAGATGCACATGGAAACATATGGGTAGGTGGATACAATGGCTTGCAATGCATTGACTTACAAAACAAAAAGATGACGACTTTCAATCATCAACCGATGAATGAGTACTCTATTCCATCCAACACTATTTATTACGTTTACAAAGACCGAAACGGTAATATTTGGTTGGGGACCAGCCTAGGTGTGAGTTTGTATTCGGAAAAATGGAATCAAATCAGACATTATCGACAATTATTTGAAAGAGATTACAGTCTGACTTCCAATCATATTTCGGCATTGATGCAAGACCGAGACGGTTTACTTTGGGTAGGCTTGGAAAACGATGGCGTAGATACGATGTCCCTGCACGACGAACGTTTTGGAAATATGCAATACAACCTGCTCAATCAAAAAATTGATGAAAAAACCTTTTGGAAAGAACGAGAAATCCTCAAAGAATACTTTAGCCTTGATTTGATAAAAAGCAAAGACATCAATCGAAAGGCAACCTCCATTTTCAATTCCTATCAAACATTTAAATCTGCTCCCTTAACCTTTGCAAATGCCAATGAAAATGAAATCACTTCTGTCTTTCAGGATTCGAAAAAGCAGATTTATATGAGTATCTTTTCGGGAACAGGTATCAATCGATTCGATAAAAAAACCAAAGAAATCAAACGATTTGCCATTCATGATCGCTCCCGAAATGAATATATATACATGTGCTCGGGAGGTAACTGGCCCGTACAATTTTGGGAAGACTCCAAAGACCGCCTTTGGTGTGTCACGTGGGAAGGTTTAGGCCTCAATCTATTTGATCGAGATCGGGAACAATTTGATGGCAAACATTTTTTGAAAACAAATATTACTAAAGGTTTTACAAGATTAATGCAGTATGATCAAGGGCATGATAGAATATGGGGAAACTCTGATATATGGCTATTTTATTATGATGTTTTGGCGCAACAACATCATAAATTTGGCGCAAAACTAAACCCTACTGTTTCTCATTATGAATCTTATAAGTCTTATTATCAAAATTTAAAAAGCGATTGGGTAGATTATCCCATGGATTTTAAAATCCATTCTTTTGCTCTGGACCAACAGGGAAATATTTGGTTGGGCGGAAACGACAGATTGGTTAAAATGGATATTGAAACCCAAAAAATCGACCTGTTTTCTATCTCCAAAAAAGGTGAAGAAGGACAAAACGATATTGGATCGATGTGGATGGATGTAAACGCTCATAAATTGTGGTTTTCGTCAAATAATGCATTGTTTCAAATGGATTTGAAAACTGAAAAAATCATTAAAAACCAACTTAAAAATATTGAAGATATCAAAGTTATCAAGAAAATTGACAACCGTATTTGGATAGGAGCCCAAAACGGAATTTGGCTCTATCTCATTCAAAACAACACCTATCATCAGATCCCTTCATCCGCATTTAAAACCCCTCAACCGATTACGGATATTACCCAAATTGTTACCGACTCAAAAGGAAATATTTGGTTCAATTGCAGTTTAGGTTTGATCAAAATGAATCAGGAGAAAGAAATTGAAAGATATACTTTTCAAGACAAACAAATATCTGGAACCGCCATTCAATCTTTACATTTCGACCCGCAAAATCAGTTGTGGATTGGAACCAATAACGGATTGGTAGTTTTAAATCCCATTTCCAAAAAGTTTCAAAAATATACCGCCAATTCCAAAGATCAATATGCTTTGATTCACAATAACATCCATGCCATTACCGATGACTTGAAGGGGAAAATTTATATTTCCACCCAACAGGGTTTATGCTATTTCGAACCCAAATCCCAACGATTCATCAATGTGTCTCAAACAGAAGATTTTTCCATTTCAAGTCGCTTGGGAAGTTGTATGATGGAAGATCATCAAGGCAACTTATGGTATGGCACTACCGAAAAAGGTTTGAATAAAATTGAAAATAAAACCGAAAAAATTACCCATTTCATCCACCACGATTGGAATCCGAATAGTTTGGTTTCCAATCAGGTTACCTGCTTGTGGGAAGATCGTCACCATCTAATTTGGATAGGTACCGACAAAGGTTTGGAACGTTTTGACGCAACCCAAAATCAATTTAAACACTATACGACCAACGATGGTTTACCCGACCTTTACATCATGGGCATAGTCGAAGATCAAACCGGAAATCTTTGGATCAGTACCCACAAAGGTTTGGTGGTTTACCAACCGAAAACACGTTTTTTCAGACAATTTTACCGCTATCACGGCCTAGCCGATGATGAGTTTACAGATGCCGTTTGCCTGCTGCAAAATGGACAAATGGCTTGGGGAAGTTACAATGGTTTTATTACTTTTTCGCCTGAAGACTTGACCCAAAAATGGAAAACGTATCAAACGGTTTTATTCGATTTCAAAATCAACAATCAGCTGCGCTATCCCAGTTTACACCCAAATCAGCAAATCAAGTTGAAATACGCCGACCATTCTTTTTCGGTACAATTTACTTCAACCGAATTTCCATATGCCAAAACCCTCCGATATCGCTATAAATTAGTGGGCTTTGAACAAAATTGGAACCATACGGATTACAGCATGAGGATAGCCAAATACACCAATTTGAAATGGGGAAATTATACTTTGTTGGTGGAAGTTTCCAATCCATTTGGAGAATTTCAAGGCAGTACGAATCAAATTCAAATCCACATCCAAACCCCTTGGTTTGCCTCTTGGTGGTTTATCCTTTTGACAATCGGTTTGCTCCTATTTTCAATGTTTAAAATCATCCGATACCGTGAAAAAAAATTACAAAAAGAAAACGAATTATTGGAACATACGGTAAAAGAACGTACTTCCGAATTACTTTTATCCAATGAAAAATTAACCGAATCTGAAATCAGTTTGCAAAAAGCATTGGAAACCAAAGATAAATTCTTTTCCATTATTTCACATGACTTGCGCAATCCTTCTCGATCTATGAATCAAATGGCTGAAATGTTGTACCAACAGTATGAAAAAATGGAACCAAAACAAGCCGGTGAATTCTTGAAGTTACTCTCAGAAACTGCTAAAAACAACAACCAACTCATAGAAAACTTATTGTATTGGTCCATCTCTCAAAAGCAAGATTTTCCGGCCCAACCTTCCCTTTTCAACCTCAACGAAGCTGTTGAAAATGTCATTTTACAAGTAAAATCAGAAGCTGAAATAAAGCAAATTGAAATTAAAAAAGACGTTGACACATCCCTTTTCGTATGGGCAGACAAAGCCATGATTGAAACCGTTTTACGCAATTTAATCAGCAATGCCATCAAATATTCCTTTGAAAATGCCGAAATAATAGTTTCCGCCCGAGAAATAAGCCATTCCATTCAAATCACCATCACCGATTTTGGAACCGGCATGGAACCCGATGAAGTGGAAAAACTGTTCAAAATAGATAGCAAACTGAAAAAACAAGGCACTAAAGGGGAAAAAGGAACCGGCCTCGGATTGATTCTCTGTGCCGAGTTTATTCAAAAAAACAACGGTACAATTTTCGCTCAAAGCGTCAAAAATCAAAAAACAATCATTACCTTTACCCTACCTAAAAACGCGTAACTAAAGAAATTAAATTTCGTTGGTTCACGAATATATGCAAACTACCACAAGTATCAAACTTTTCCTTATTGACGATTCTGAAATCCATTTAGCCGGATTAAAATGGTTATTGTCTCAAAACCCATCGGTTGAAGTTTTGGGCATGGCAACTCAACCGGCAGAAGTATTGAAAAGTGCTATTTTACCCCATGCTGAAGTAATTTTATTGGATATCTCTTTGGAATCCGAATCCGATGGCATTGAATTGATGCCATCTATTTTCACCTTAAATCCGGCTGTCAAAATCATCATGTTGTCTCACAACAAAGATGTGCCTTCCATTGTAAAATCTATTCAAAATGGCGCATCAGCCTATTTGGCAAAAGACTCTTCCATGGAAGAAATCCTCGCCGTCATTGAACTGGCAGTAAAAGGCAATGGATTTTTTATGGGAGAAACCTTGCCTAAAAGTGTATTGGCGAATTGTTTTTCAAACAATCATGACCTGGCCCATCCCAAACCTTGGAACCTCAGTGAACGCGAATTGGAAATCATTCAATTATTGGCAAAAGGATACATATCCAAAGAAATTGCCGACCGACTTCACATCAACACAACCACAGTAGAAAGCCACAAAGAAAACATCAAACAAAAACTTCAATGCAAATCCATCGTAGAAGTCGTAGTATTTGCGCTTAAAAATGGATTGATCCATTAAAACAGCTATTTTTTTTCCTGACATTTAACCATAATAAACCCTGATATTTTAGGATTGATTCATGTTTTTATGTTGAATACCTTTGAAGTGAATTTATTAACTTTCACAAAAAAGTGTAGTGTCAGCACGATAAAATTTGGCTCAATCTATTATGAAAAAATTAGTTATAATCCTTTTATTTTTCGGAATCGTTCTTTTATTATCAAGATGCGCAGGATCACAAACTACACCTGTTGCTCCAATCAATTACGTTGTAGAAAATGAAAGAACCATAAACAAACCTTTTGAAGAATTGTGGGTTGAAACCATCAATCTTTTTGCAACCTACAATTGGTCCATTAAAAACCTAGATAAAAGTTCAGGTTTCATTGCTTCTGATTATAAACTCGTGGAGGGAAAT
The DNA here is from genome assembly GCA_020854235.1 of Flavobacteriaceae bacterium. Classification (GTDB taxonomy): domain Bacteria; phylum Bacteroidota; class Bacteroidia; order Flavobacteriales; family Flavobacteriaceae. The sequence goes on along the minus strand of JADZFW010000195.1, from coordinate 1,386 downwards.
CCTAATGACTATCTATATTGTCCACCCGGCAGAATTAAGATGACATTGGGAAAAATGGAAAGAGTAGATCATGGTGGAAATTTTAATGTATTACTTACTAAAGTATCTCAAGATTCAACCCGTGTAAAAATCAATATATTTTATGATTGCAAAGAAATTCAGTACCAGAATTCATCAAGAGGGTATTTTGTTAATTCAACTTATAAAGTTCAATGCAAATCTAAAGGTATTGTGGAAAAGGCTTTTTTAGACTATTTGGAAATTAAAAAATAAATTCAAGATGAATCTTATACATCCAAAGATTGTTTTACTAACAATCCTTTTCAATTCAATTGTTTTTTATCCACAAGAAAATATTATCTCAAGCGGAAATGATGTTTCGGGTGAAGGTGGTATAGTAAATTACTCTGTTGGTCAAATAGCTTATCATGCTCAAACAGATGGTAATTTTACCATTATAGAAGGCGTTCAACAAGCCTACGAAATTTCAGTAATTGGTACCGACGATACCCCAAACATTCAATTGTCAATGTCGGTATTCCCCAATCCGGTAGAAAACCAATTAAATTTAAGCATCGACATGGAAACACTTATCGGTTTTTCCTATCAACTCACCGATATGGAAGGGCGCATTCTAAAAGATGAAAAAATTACTGAAAACAATTCCATCATAGACCTTTCAGAATATGAGTCCTCCACCTACTTCGTCAGTATTTGGCAAGCGGATCAAAAATTAAAAACGTTTAAAATAATCAAAAAATGAAAAGTTTTACATTTAATTTTAAACCCTATTGGATTGTATTTAACTTTTTTTGGTTTACTTATGTATTGGGGCAAACTCCCGAAAAAATGACCTACCAAGCCGTGGTACGCAATAGCAGTGATGCATTGGTTTCCAATCAAGTAGTGGGAACTCAAATCAGTATTCTACAAGGCAGTGCTACAGGTACAGCCGTATATGTCGAAACCCACACCACTACAACCAATACCAATGGATTGATGACTCTGGAAATTGGAAACGGAACCGTGGAAAGTGGTCAAATGTCAAACATTGATTGGGCAGCTGGACCTTATTTCTTAAAAACAGAAACAGACCCTAGCGGTGGAACCAATTATACCATCACCGGGGTGAGCCAACTGCTGAGTGTTCCTTTTGCATTACACGCCAAAACAGCTGAAACTTTAAGTGGCGATATTACGGAAACTGACCCCTTGTTTAAAGTTAGTCCTGCTTATGACATTTCTGCATCAAACATTATAAATTGGAACAATGCTTTCAATTGGGGCAATCATGCGACAGCAGGATACTTGACTAGTTTTACGGAAACCGATCCATTGTTTGGGGCAAGTCCTTCGTTTGGGATTTCAGGAACCAACATTACGAAT
>JADZFW010000194.1 GCA_020854235.1 Flavobacteriaceae bacterium | reverse complement strand
CGGTCTTCCGGAACGATTACCATTCCGAAGAAAACACGAAGTACAAACTTGTACATAACAATCAAAAAGAGGATAACAACACCTATAATGATTAGGGCTGAATGATTTGAGAATTCTTGTGGCATAATTTTTTTGGGTTTTAAATTAAAAATATATTTAGGATTTATAAAATAGCACCAATATATTCCAACAACATCATAGTAATCCGTTATTTGCTCCTGAATTTATAGAAACTATAAATACGCAACTACAAGAAAAACAAAAGATTAAACATGAATGGAGGAATTCATTAGCATTATTTTAAACTATGACCAAATTTATAAAAAAAAATAATTTGAAATATAATAAAATGAAAATATTTATAAAGTAACTTAAACAAATCTTCATATCCCATCAAAATAGTAACTTTGACCCATGGAAACTAAAATTCTACATCGTATTCATACCCCACGGGATCTCAAAAAGGTTGAACCTTCCCAATTATCCGTTTTGGCATCCGAAATGAGACAATTCATCATAGATGTAGTATCAACCAAAAAAGGGCATTTGGGAGCCGGATTGGGTGTTGTCGAATTGACGATTGCCCTACATTATGTTTTCAATACACCCGATGATATTTTGATTTGGGATGTGGGACATCAAGCTTATCCCCATAAGATATTAACCGGAAGAAGAGAAAATTTTGAAACTTTACGTCAGAAAAACGGGATATCAGGTTTTCCCAAACGTTCAGAAAGTGCTTATGATGCTTTTGGAACCGGACATTCTTCGACTTCAATTTCAGCGCTCTTGGGAATGGCTTTGGCTTCCCAATTAAATGGAAATACAGAAAGGAAACACATTGCCGTAATCGGAGATGCCAGTATCGCTGCCGGAATGGCTTTTGAGGCGCTCAACCACACCGGTATTACCGATGCCGATGTATTGATTGTTCTCAATGACAATGAAATGGGAATTGATCCTCATGTCGGGGCATTGAAACACTATTTGACGCAAATCAAAACCCATCCCGATTCTCAACAAAAGAACTTGTTTGAAGCCCTCAACTTCCAATATTTCGGACCTATAGACGGACACAATATTGCCTTGTTGATACAAACGCTACAAGAGTTAAAAAACATCAAAGGTCCCAAGTTCCTACACGTCATAACAACCAAAGGAAAAGGATTACCACAAGCCGAAAAAGACCAAATCACCTATCATGCACCCGGACTTTTTGATAAAAATACCGGAGAAATCATAGGGGAATACAAACCCAATCAGCCTCCTAAATATCAAGATGTTTTTGGCCTGACTTTGGTAGAATTGGCACAAAAAAATGAGAAGATTATCGGCATTACACCTGCTATGCCTACCGGAAGCTCTTTGAAATACATGTTGGAAGCTTTTCCCAACAGAGCATTTGACGTAGGTATTGCCGAACAACATGCCGTTACATTTGCCGGCGGTTTTGCCACCCAAGGTTTTGTCCCTTATTTGGCTATTTATTCTACTTTTTTACAACGGGGTTATGACCAACTCATCCACGACATTGCTTTACAAAATTTGCCGGTTGTTTTCTGTATTGATAGAGCCGGAATTGTGGGAAGTGACGGAGCCACGCATCATGGGGTTTTTGATATGGCCTATTTGAGAGCCATTCCCAACCTGATAATAGCCGTGCCTACCGACGAAATTATGTTGCGTCAACTGCTGTATACTGCCCAATTTACCACTCAGCCAATGGCCATTCGCTATCCACGCGGACGTGGTATTCATAAGGTATGGCAAGTGCCTTTTGAAAAAATGTCTATAGGAAAAGGAATCCAAAGAAGTAAAGGTAAAAAGGTCGCTGTCTTGACCGTTGGCCCTTTTGGTAATACCATTCAAAATATTTTACACAGAAATCCCGAATGGGAAGTGGCTCATTATGACATGATTTTTGTAAAACCTTTGGATGAAAATATGTTAACTGAAATTCTCACCCAATTTGATTCTATCATCACCCTTGAAGACGGAACCATTTCGGGAGGTTTTGGAAGTGTCGTGTTGGAATTTGCACAACAAAAGGGATACACCCATAATAGAATTGAAGTACTCGGTATCCCCGACCAATTTATAGAGCACGCTCCTATTGCTGAAATATTTGAAGCGTTGCACTTGGATGAAAAAGGAATTGAAGATAGGGTTCGTCAAAAAATGAAAGAGTAGTCCTATACAAAAAAGAAAATACTCACAAAATGACTGGCGCTTCCCAATAATACAAATATGTGGAAGATGGCATGGTTAAATTTAAGCTTGTTTTGAGCATAAAATACAGCCCCAACCGTATAGAAAACCCCGCCCATTATCAACCAAAACAACCCTTGTTGAGATAAATTTTCGTATAAGGGTTTCATCGCAAAAACAACCATCCAACCCATCAATACGTACAACACGGTAGAAAGCTTGTCAAAATTACCAATAAAAAATATTTTGAAAACCACTCCAGCCAATGCTGCTCCCCAAGTTAGCCCAAATAAAACCCAACCGACAGTACCATTTAAAGTTACCAATGTGAAAGGGGTGTAACTACCAGCAATCAAGACGTAGATGGCCGCATGATCAAAAATGTTGAGTTTGGCTCTTTTAATCGGATTCTTGGAGTTGTGGTACAAGGTAGAGGCGAGATAAAGAACTATCAAACTCAACCCATACACGCTGAAGCTCACGATATGCCATACATTTCCCATCAAGCTTGCTTTTACTACTAAAAGTGCTAGGGCAGCTATACTCAAAAGTAATCCCACAAAATGGGAAATCACATTGATTTTTTCTTCTTTGGTATCGTAAAAAGTGGTTTTAGACATTTGGAGTGATTATTAGATTACGAAGCAAAAAACGTCAAACCCATTGATTTAGTCTTTAACTTATGTTTAGATAATTGGGTTTATTAAGTTATTAAGTTATTAAGTTATTAAGTTATTAAGTTATTAAGTTATTAAGTTATTAAGTTATTAAGTTATTAAGTTATTAAGTTATTAAGTTATTAAGTTATTAAGTTATTAAGTTAT
>JADZFW010000193.1 GCA_020854235.1 Flavobacteriaceae bacterium | reverse complement strand
CGATACGCGTGAAGAAAACGAAATCGAAGTGGAAGCCAAAGCAGCCGGATTGAATTATGTCAACCTGGATGGAAACGTAGGTTGTATGGTTAACGGCGCCGGATTGGCAATGGGAACTATGGACTTAATCAAAAAAGCAGGTGGCGAACCAGCCAATTTCCTAGATGTTGGTGGAACTGCCGATGCCGAAAGAGTTGAGAAAGCTTTCAGAATTATATTGAAAGATCCTAAAGTCGAAGCCATTTTAGTAAATATATTTGGTGGAATTGTACGTTGTGACCGCGTGGCTCAAGGTGTAATTGATGCTTACAAAAATATGGGTGATGCCATCAAAGTTCCCATCATCTTGAGATTGGAAGGAACCAATTCCAAAGAAGCCAAAGAATTAATCCAAGCGACAAAAGGATTGAATGTAATCGCCGCAACTGAATTCCAAGAAGCAGCCGATAAAGTTCAAGCAGTACTCAATGCAAAAAAGTAATAGGTAGTTTTGATACAAAATAAAAGGGGTTATTGAAAAATAACCCCTTTTTTTTATAGTGTATATTGTATTGGATTTCGATTCAATAAGTTGAATCATATCTCAATCAATTCTATAATTTATATTTAATTCCTTTTGTGAGTGTTTTCCAAGCATCGGTTCGGAATGGCACAGCGGGAAGATCGACACTGTTAAATAAATTGCAAGCAGAATCATCACCCAACCATCCGAATCTCACTGCCATAGGTTGAGCTACTTTGTCACTGTACACCACTACTTTTTGATCCACAATTTGAGCTTGCGCCGGATAAAACACTTGATCGGCTCCGGCTATTTCAAATCCTAAAACTGGAGAGTTTCCGTTCGTTTTTAAGCCATCAGCCACATCCTTAAAAGTAACCAAAACCTGATTTCCCTTGATTTCCATACTATCAAATGAAGGTCCATTGCAAAATACATCTTTCCCATAGAGTTCGTGTAAAGCTATATTGGCCAATCGCTTTCCAACCTCTTTTTTGTTGGTAGGATGAATATCGTTGGGATTTCCTATATCTGTTGTAACCACCATTCCCGTATAAGGGACACTTAAGGTCATAGCTTGTGCTTCGCGTAATTCACACCAACCATCACCTATATTACTGTTTCCATCCGTTTTGTAGGTTGCGAGATTAACATAGTAAAAAGGTAGTTTTTCCTGATTAAAATGTTTTCTCCAATCTTCAATCAATAAGGGAAATGCCGTACGGTATTGATACGCTCGACTGGCATTGGATTCTCCTTGATACCACAACACTCCTTTTAAGGCTAATGATTTCAATGGATGAATCATCGCATTGTAAGCAATCGAAGGATAAGCATTTTCCTGCGTAGAAAATATTACTTTTTCAACTTGAAATTTCCATGGACCGGCTAAAGATAGGGTTTTACTTTCCAATGCTAATGCTACATCTTGCTCAGAGCCGTAAATTCCACCACCACCAGTATTATCAGTAATTTTTATAACGATTACATTTTTTCCTTCTTTGAGTACGCCAGGTTTAAGGGTATAATTTCTGAAAATATCCCATTGTTGGGTTTGCCCAACTTCAACACCATTGATATAGGTAGTGTCAAAATCATCAATTTTGGAGAGTTTAAGTATGGCTTTTTGTTGCGCTTCATCTGCTGTTAATTCAAATGTCTTTCTGATCCACACGATACCGTCCATATTTCCTATGATTTGCTCTTCCCAATTTTTTGGTTGTACAATAGAAGGGCAATTTGTGTCATCAAAAGTAGGATTGATGAAATTGGCAGCACTAAAATCTTGTAAAGCTAGATTTTGGATTTCCTCAATGTGTTTGATTTTTAAAGCTTCCAACTCAGTTGTGTTCAAATTTGGCATTTTGACAATCATATCATAATATTCCTCCGATTGCATAAACGCTTCTCTTGAAATCCAAGTTTCAATATTGGTTCCGCCCCATGAAGCATTAATCAATCCAATGGGAACATTTTGTTCGCCATACATCTTTTGAGCAAAAAAGTAACCTATGCCGGAAAATTTACCAACGGTTTCCGGCGAGCATACTTGCCATTGCGTATCCAAAATATCATTTAATGGCGCAAAATCGGTATGATGCTCAATTTTTAAATGCCTGATATTTGATTGAGTAGCAGCCATGCGTTCCTGATCATAACCATCTGATTGATCTACGTTCCATTCCATATTGGACTGACCGGTACACAACCAAACGTCACCAACTAGAACATCTTTAATAATAATTTTATTGGAACCAGTTACCTTGAGGGTATAAGGTCCACCAGCTTTTTCAGCTTGTATTTTCACCATCCATATACCATTGGCATCTGTCGTGGTGCTGATTTTTTGTTTGTTAAATTTGATTGTTACTTTGGATAAGGCAGGTGCAGTTCCCCAAATCGGAATCGGCATTTCCCTTTGTAAAACCATATGATCTGCAAAAAAATGAGGAAGTTGAATTTGAGCTTGAAGTACCATTGTTAAACCCAAAAACCAAATAAAAATGAACGTGCGTTTCATCATTCGAAATGTTTTAAAAATATATTTTGTTTGAAAACTTTTAAACTTTAAGTTCCCTTGTTTACTCCACAAATGTACAAAAGATTATACTCAGGTTATTTTATAATTAGGTAAATGTAAAATTTATCATATCTGGTTTATGTTCTCAAAAAAATCGGATATTTGCAGTCACATTATGGAACATAAAAATTTACATAGAAATTTGACCGAAGCTGTTGTTAATGCTTTGGATTTGATATACAACCAACGGTATTATGCCGATAAAGTGGTCGAAAAAACCCTGAAAAGCGACAAACGTTGGGGAGCCAGAGATCGTCGTTTTGTAGCCGAAGCCATCTATGAATGTGTCCGCTGGAAACGATTGTACAATGAAATAGCCGAAACTCAAAACAATTTTACACTTTTCAATATTTGGAAAATAGTAGGAGTATATGCGGTTTTAAATGCTTATAAACTACCGGAATGGAATGAGTTTATCGGATTGAATGAAGTCTTGATTCAAGAAAAATTCAATTTCTTTCAATCCAACAGAGCCATTCGTGAATCCATTCCCGATTGGATGGATGAATTGGGTGTATCCGAATTAGGAGAGGCTTGGGAATCTGAAATAAGAGCGCTCAATCAACAAGCCCAAGTGGTTTTGAGAACCAATACACTCAAAATCAATAGAACAGATTTACAAGCCCAATTTGAAAAAGAAGGGATCGAAATGGAAATACTTTCCAATTATCCCGATGCTTTGAAATTGAAGAACCGTGCCAATGTATTTCATACGTATGCTTTTCGTAAAGGTTTTTTTGAAATGCAAGATGCTTCTTCACAATTGGTATCTCGTTTTTTAGAAGTGGAACCGGGCATGAGAGTAGTTGATGCTTGTGCCGGAGCAGGTGGCAAGACCTTGCATTTGGCATCTTTGATGGAAAATAAAGGCCAATTGATTGCCATGGATATTTTTGAACACAAGTTGGAAGATTTGAAGAAAAGAGCCAAACGCAATGGCGCTCACAATATCGAAACACGTGTCATTACTTCCTCCAAAACCATCAAAAAACTCAAAGAATCAGCCGACCGCTTGTTGATCGACGCACCTTGCAGCGGTTTGGGTGTTATCCGCAGAAATCCGGATTCCAAATGGAAACTGCAACCCGATCAAATTGAACAACTCAAAGCTACCCAAGCAGAAATTTTAGATCAATATGCCCAAATGGTCAAAGTAGGAGGGAAGATGGTTTATGCAACCTGTTCGATACTACCTTCCGAAAACGAACAACAAGTAGAGAAATTCTTAGCCAACCATCCCGAATTTACTTT
>JADZFW010000192.1 GCA_020854235.1 Flavobacteriaceae bacterium | reverse complement strand
TTTTGAAAAAACCGTCTTTGATGGCTAAAGTCGTTACTTGATTGACAATACCATTGGTCAATGCCTCTTTGAGTCCCTGACCTATTTGCTCTTGAGTTAAAATATTGGAGTTGGCTACTTCATCGAGAACTTGTTGCATTTCGGCACAAGCTGCAAAATTGAAAACTAAGGCAAATACGAGAACTTTTTTAATCATGATGGATTGTTTTTGGGTTTATTTTTATGGAATGTTTGGGTTTTAATATCGAAACCATACGGACAATGTTTGCATCCGTTTTTACAGCAATACCCTCTTTTCAAATGGTATTTTTCGGTAAAAACCCGAAAACCTTGCTCGTTGTAATAAAAATCTTCTGGGTCTGGTTTGTTTTTACTATCGTCCAAAGGTATGTGAAATCTAGTTTTAATGATTTAAATTTGGGTAAAAATAAAAAACAATTCCATACGTTTGATATTTGTATCTTTGCTTTCTATAATTTTATAGATAAATGGACAAAGTTCACTTTTAAATTTATATTCAATTTATTTAGTTTTCAATTGAGAAAAATTCAAATGGTAGACCTGCAAGGTCAATATGCCAAGATTCAAATCGAAATAGATCAAAAAATAGCTTCTATTTTACAATCTGCTGCCTTTATTAAAGGCAAAGACGTATCTGATTTTGAAGCAGAATTGGCTTCTTATTTAGGAGTCAAACACGTTATATCCTGTGCCAATGGTACAGATGCTTTACAAATTGCCATGATGGGTTTGGAATTACAACCCGGAGATGAAGTCATCACCGTAGATTTCACTTTTGCCGCCACTGTTGAAGTGATTGCTTTGTTAGGTTTGAAACCTGTATTGGTGGATGTATATCCCGATACCATGACTATGAATTTGGAGCAATTAAAAGCAGCTATAACGCCTCAAACCAAGGCCATTGTTCCGGTACATCTTTTCGGGCAATGTTCCGATATGGAAGGTATCATGCAAATTGCTCAGGAAAACAACCTATTGGTTATTGAAGATAATGCACAAGCTATCGGAGCCGATTTTACTTTTAAAAACGGTAAAACCCAAAAAGCCGGAACCATTGGTCATATAGGTACCACCTCTTTTTTTCCTTCCAAAAATTTGGGCTGTTACGGCGATGGTGGTGCTTTATTTACCAATGACGATGTGCTAGCAGAAAAATTAAAAAGTATTGCCAATCATGGCATGTCAACCCGATATTACTACGATCGAATCGGAATCAACTCACGTCTCGACACTTTACAGGCAGGAATTCTGAGAATCAAATTACCGCATTTGGATACTTATGCAGCCGCTCGAAGAAAAGTAGCTGATTTTTATGATCAAGCTTTTGCAAACTGTGAACAAATCATCACGCCCAAAAGAGCCCATTTTTCCACTCATGTTTTTCACCAATACACCTTGCAATTGAAACAAGTGGATCGTTCGGCCTTGCAAAAACACTTAAACGAACGGGATATTCCCAATATGATATATTATCCAGTGCCTATTCATACACAAAAGGCTTATCAAAATTTTAAATTTGATAGCAATCAATTGGGTGTAACCAAACAATTGTGTGAAACCGTACTATCTTTACCCATTCATACCGAAATGGAGGAAGAACAAATGAAATACATTACTAAAACAGTTTTAGCCTTTTTTAATAAATAATAAAATGAATAACGGAAACACACATCACCAACCTCAAATATTAGTAACCGGAGGATTGGGTTTTATAGGCTCACATACTGTAGTTGAATTGCAAAATGAAGGATACGAAGTGTTCATCATCGACAATCTATCCAATTCAAACCTCGATGTTTTAAAGGGAATTTATAACATTACCGGCATCAAACCGAAATTCTTTCAATTTGATCTTTTGGACAAAGAAAAAACACATCAATTTTTCAACCAACACCGCATCAATGGCGTGATCCATTTTGCAGCTTCCAAAGCGGTAGGAGAAAGTGTGGAAAAACCTTTGAAATACTATGAAAACAACATCGGTTCGTTGGTCAATGTGCTGCAAGGTATGCTAGATAATAATTGCAATCATTTTATTTTCAGTTCATCCTGTACGGTATACGGTCAAGCCGACACATTACCCATTACTGAAAGTGCGCCCTTGAAACCGGCAGAATCGCCCTATGGCAATACCAAAAAAATTAGTGAAGAAATCTTGTTGGATGCAACGCGTTCTTCCGAATTAAAAGCTATTGCTTTGCGTTATTTCAATCCGATAGGTGCACATCCTTCGGCAGAAATTGGAGAATTGCCTTTGGGTGTTCCCAATAATCTGATTCCTTATGTGACTCAAACGGCTGCCGGCATCAGAACCCAACTCTCTGTTTTTGGCAATGATTATCCTACACCCGATGGAACTGCCATTCGCGACTATATTCACGTGGTTGATTTGGCCAAAGCGCATTTAGCTGCCCTGAAAAGACTCCTCAATCATGAAAACAAATCCCAATTGGAAATATTCAATGTGGGAACCGGCATGGGGAGTTCGGTATTGGAAGTGATTCAGGCTTTTGAAAAAGCAACTCATGTGAAACTCAATTATCAATTGGTAGGACGTCGCGCTGGTGATATCACGGCTGCCTATGCAGATACCTCATTGGTACATAAAGAATTGGGTTGGAAAACCGAAAAATCATTGGAAGATGCACTTCTTGATGCTTGGAATTGGCAATTGAAACAAAAATAAGGTATATGAGTAAATACTGTAAGAAATCATGCAACAAAGAATGCTTGAAAACCTGTACCAAACTCATTAAGAAAATGGATAAAAAGAAGAAAAAAAACTAATCTTCATTCTCATTTCATTCCAACCCTTTCATAAGTAACAAAACTAAAATCGTAGGCATGTTTCTCATCTTTCAAATGAAACATGCGTGAAGTTTCTCTCCAAATTTTAAAATCTATTTCTGGGAAAAACACATCGGCATTAAAGGTATGGTGCACAATGGTTAAATCTAATTTGTCAGCATAAGCCATGGCTTCTTCATAAATAATGCCTCCTCCAATAACAAATGGATTGGAGTCGGTTCGTTTGGCTATTTGCAGCGCTTTTTTTAATGAATCAACTACAACCACACAACTACATTCGTAATTTTTACTGCGGGTAATCACCATATTCGTGCGTTTGGGTAAGGCTTTTTTACCCATAGATTCAAAAGTTTTTCGCCCCATAATCACATGATGTCCCGTGGTGACTTCCTTAAATCGTTTGAAATCATCTGGTAAATGCCATAGGAGTTGGTTGTCCTTCCCCAAGGCTAAGTTTTCTGATATGGCGGCTATGATGGTCAAGAGAATTTAGAAATTAGAAATTAGAAATTAGAAGTAACCTACATTATAAACTTTCCTGATTCCTATCGGGACACATTAGCATCCCGATATTTATCAGGACACATTGGCACATAAGTTAATCAATCACACCCAACTCTTTCCCAACTTTCGTAAAGGCAGCTAACGCTTGATCCAAATGTGCTTGTTCGTGAGCAGCTGATACTTGTACTCGGATGCGGGCTTTGTCTTTTGGTACAACCGGAAAATAGAATCCAATCACGTATATTCCTTCTTCCAATAATTTCTCGGCCATGACTTGTGATAGTTTGGCGTCATATAACATCACGGGTACAATTGCAGAATCACCTTTGACGATATCAAAACCGGCGGCTTCCATTCCTTTTTTGAAATAGGCGGTATTCCAGGCCAGTTTGTCTCTCAAACGCGTGTCTTTGGACAACATGTCAAAGACTTTTAAAGAAGCTCCCACAATGGCTGGTGCCAATGAATTGGAAAACAAATACGGACGAGAACGTTGACGCAACAATTCGATGATTTCTTTACGTCCGGTAGTATAGCCACCCATGGCTCCGCCTAAAGCTTTTCCAAGGGTTCCGGTGATGATGTCAATTCGTCCCATCACATTTTTTACTTCGGGTGTTCCTCTACCGGTTGCTCCCAAAAATCCGGCAGCATGACATTCATCTACCATAATCATGGCATCGTATTTCTCGGCTAAATCGCAAATTTTGTCTAATTGTGCTACTATTCCATCCATAGAAAAGACGCCATCTGTTACAATCAATTTGAAACGATTCCCTTTTTCATTACAAATTTGCAACTGCTTTTCCAAATCATCCATATCATTATTTTGGTAACGATAGCGGGTAGCTTTACTCAATCTTACGCCGTCTATGATGGAAGCATGATTCAAACTATCGGAAATGATAGCATCATTTTCATCATTCAGCAAGGGTTCGAATATGCCTCCATTGGCATCAAAAGCTGCTGCATACAAAATGGTATCTTCGGTTCCGTAAAATGTAGCTATTTTAGCTTCCAATTCCTTGTGAATATCTTGTGTTCCACAAATAAAACGCACCGATGACATCCCAAAACCATGGGTATCCATCGTGTCTTTGGCTGCTTGTATCAATTGCGGATTATTAGACAATCCTAAGTAATTATTGGCACAAAAGTTAATCACTTCCTGACCTGAATTGATTTTAATTACAGCATCTTGACTACTGATGATGACACGTTCTTTTTTGTATAAACCGGCTTCTTTGATGTTGGTGAGTTCGGTTTCTAAGTGTTGTTTGATTTTGCCGTACATGTTATGAGTTGAAAGTTATAAAGTTTGTAAAGTTCCGATAGGAATCGGGAAAGTTTGAAAGGAATTTGCTAATTTGCTAATCCATTTCACAAATGTACGGCTTTTAAGAAGAAAAAATAGCTGATTCATGTCAATAATTTTTACGATTTTTGCAACATGCAACCCATCTTACATTCCAAAATTTTAGGCCAAGGTAAACCTTTGTTGATTCTACACGGATTGTTTGGAATGGGTGATAATTGGATTACTTTGGGCAGACGATTTGCTGAAAATTTTCAAGTGCATCTCATTGATTTACGCAACCACGGAAGGAGTTTTCACGATGAGGTCATGGATTATGAGGCGATGGTTCAAGACCTTTGGCAGTATATTCAGTTTTATAAATTGGGGCAAGTTTCAATACTTGGACATTCGATGGGTGGTAAAGTAGCCATGTTGATGGCAGTGACATATCCTGAATGGGTAGCAAATCTCATTGTTGCAGATATAGCTCCTAAATCTTATTCCAATAGGCACGAAACAATCTTTCAAGCACTACAAAGTGTAGATTTTAAATCGATTAAAGAAAGGAAAGAAGTAGAAAACATATTATCCCCTCAAATTCAAAACCAAGGCATCTTACAATTTTTATTAAAAAATGTGTATCATCAAGAGGATCACAATTTAGCTTTTCGGTTTAACTTGGCAGTGCTATACAAAAATTATGCATTGCTCAATGAATCCTTGCCTACCTATAGTTCTTATGAAGGTCCAACGTTGTTTTTAAAAGGAGGAAATTCCGATTATCTATTGCCTACAGATGAAACTTTGATTTTATCCCATTTTCCCAATGCCAAAATAGTCAACATTCCTCGAGCCGGACATTGGCTTCATGCCGAAAATCCGGAAGCTTTTTATAGCGCGTGTAGTTTGTTTTGGACCGCTATCAATTGAGTAAATATATCAAAAACAAGATGGGAATGAGAAAACCCAAAGCGGTATAAATACCACCGCGTCCGGTAATGCCATGCTTGCCTTTGACCATAAAAAAAGAGGTAACAGATAACAAAATCAAAGCACCGGCAAAAATATCCGAAAACCACATCCACCATCTGCTCGGATTGTAATGTAAGAAATTAGCATGGTAAAAAATGGCTCTCTTTTTCAATAATTCAACTTCACCTTCACCCGTATTGGTATTGACCACTATGGAAGAGCCTCCACCTAAAAATACTTTGATGTAGTGATCTTTTGGAAAATAGTATTTTTTAAGTTCTTCTCTTGGGGCAACTTCCTTCACCAATGCTTCCACTCGTTGTTTTAACTGTGCATCTTTGATTAATGAAATTTGAGTTGCAAACTCCTTGCGTTCCACCGAATAATTGGGATTCCAATCATTGATGTGATTCAAAGCAATACCCGATAAGGCATAAATCAAAGTGGTACCTATAAAAAAGTAGCCGAAATCTCGGTGGAGAATTCGGCTCCATTTGCGAAGTTTATTCATTCTTATTTTTTTCTAATTTGCTAATTAACAAATCAATTATTTTTTCACCTCGTGAGAAATATAATCAATGGAATAGAAAGATAAATGATCTTTACCTGTGATTTTCATTGAATCGCGGTAAAATGTAATACCTTCCATTTTTTGCGTGTAAACAGAGTCAGGATCTACTCCTTCTTTGTGTTTTTGAATAAAATCTTGTTCTTGTTGCAAACAATAGGCTTCATCTACTCTAAATTCTTTAACGATTCCTTTTACCACAATTTGATTACCCATCAAGGCATCATCAAACCTCTTTTCGCCGTCAACGTGAACATCTCCTTTATCATCTACTAAGAATAATTTTTTACCACCGTGTTTGCAAACGTGATCCACAATTCCTTCTACAATCACTTCTTTACCTACCCACTCTCCGGCTTTGGCTTTAAAATCAGCTAGCGCAATGACTGGTGCTTCTTCTTGAGCGTTTTCTTTGGTTTTGTCTGGATTACAAGCAAAAAATAACACAACTACAATCATTGAAAAATATAATTTTTTCATATATTAAAATTTAAGTAAACAATTATTTAATTGGGGCAAAAGTAACAAACAAATTAAAAAAAAATCATGACAATAATCAGTCTAAAACAGAGGTTTGTGTTCCAATTCCTTAGTTGAAAAAGAATTTAAATCAAGAAAATATTTTTGTAAAAAATAACAAAAAAAATTCAATACACTGTTACACAGGTTACACTTGCTCTGTGATTTACACACTACTTTCGCAACGCTTTTCAGATAAGCAAGAAAAAAATTAAACATCATTTTAAAAAATTAAACACCATGTTATACACCGATTTAAATCACATTGAAACAGCTGCCGATCATCAAAAAGTAGTTTCTCAAAATGAAAACGTCATGGTCATCTGCGGAAGAATGGGCCCTATGTGTATTCCTGTTTATGGTATTGCAGAAGAATTGAGCGAAGAATACAAACACGTTGCTTTTTACGATATGGAATTTGACAGTCCTGAAGCTTTTGTAATCCGCAACATTCCTGAAGTTCAAGGTTTCATGGGTATTCCTTTTACAATTTATTACAAAAATGGCAAAGTGGTTAAAGCAACTTCCAGCATCCAAAACCGTCAACAAGTGACTGCTATTCTCGATGAGCATTTTGCTCAATAAATGTGTAAAATCTTAAGCTGAAGGTTTACCTTACTTTCAACTTTCACTTTAAACAATACAAATGAATCACTACGACACAATCATCATAGGTGGTGGGCCTGCAGGTCTCACTGCTGGGATCTACCTTTCCCGAGCTAAATTAAAAACGTTGGTTCTCAATCAAGGTGCCATCGGTGGTCAAATGGTTTTGACCCATGAAATAGCCAACTATCCAGGGGTAGAAAACATCAGCGGTTACCAATTGGCTAATATCATGAAAAACCAAGCCAAGTCATTTGGCACCAAAATCAAATCCTTAGGTAAAATTACCGAGTTGGATTTGGCTAGTCCCATCAAAAAAGTAAGTATTGACCATTCCGAAACCTATACAGCCGATAGCATCATCATCGCTACCGGTGGGCGTTCGCGAACTTTAGGTGTAGTCGGAGAGGATGTTTTCAAGGGACGAGGTATTTCTTATTGCGCTACTTGCGACGGCGACTTTTTTACCGATAAAGAAATCATAGTTGTAGGCGGTGGTAACTCGGCTTTGGAAGAAGCGGTTTCCTTGACCAAATACGCTAGCAAAGTCACCATCGTACACCAATTTGATCATTTCCAAGCTTTTGAACACGCCATTCAAGAAGCAACCGAGCATCCCAAAATAGACTTTGTTATGGAATCGACAATATCCGGTTTCTATGGCGATGAGAAATTGGGAAGTGTGGACATTCTAAATTTGAAAACACAGCAAACTGAAAGAAAGAATATTGACGGTGTTTTTATCTTTATCGGATATGTGCCCAATACTGAATTTTTGGAGGGTAAATTGAACCGCAACCAATGGGGCGAAATCGAAGTCAATACACATATGGGAACAGCCTTGGCAGGTGTGTATGCCGCGGGTGATTGTATTGTCAAAAAATACCGTCAGGTCAGCACAGCAGTAGGCGATGGTACCTTGGCGGCACTTTCCATTTCTTCCTATCTAAACGATTTAAAATCTAAAAATTAAAACTCTGATATCAATCAACTTTGGATTAATTTCTGAATGGTATTCAAATCAAATCAGACTTTAACCCAAAGTTTTTCTATATTTACCGAGAAATGTAACATTGAGAATGTAAAATAAAGAATTGAGAATTATTCTTAAATTCCAAACCCAGAACCCAAAATAAATAAAACCATGATCGCAACCATCATCCTCATCACTATCGCTGCCATTTTAATCATAGCTTTGATTGTTCTCAACAAATTTAAAAAAGCTCCCATGGTGGAAAATCATGAAAAGATTTTGGTTTTAACTGATCAAAATTTTGATCAAAGTATTCAAAACAAAACAGTTCTCGTCGATTTTTGGGCCGAATGGTGTATGCCTTGCAAAGTGATGGCGCCCATCCTCAATGACTTGTCGGGAGAATTGCCTGATGGAAAATACATTGGAAAAATTGATATTGAAAAATATCCCAAAATGTCTCAAAAATATGGCATACGAGGCATACCCACTTTGGTTCTCTTTGAAAATGGAAAAGAAATCGATCGATTTGTGGGGGTCAAACAAAAAACGTTTTTAAAATCCAAGATGCTTGGATAATCTTTTTAGAAAATTTACATCATAATTGATTGTACAGATCACTTCATTAGAATAAAATAATTTTAGTTCTAGTGCTATTGCATCATCGTTTCAAATTCCATTACCCTTTTATTTCTTCGCAGTAAAATCCTTTTGAGCATATCGAAAAAAAACTACATTTGCAGTTCATTAAAAATTGCAAAAAAAATAAAGTATATGCGCTGGACATTAAAACCCGAACCACACCCCAAAAAAATCGAAGTACTCTCCAAAGAATTGAGTGTTGATCGCACCATTGCCAAAATCTTACTGCAAAGAGGTGTTGAATCTTATGAAGACGCCAAAGCTTTCTTCCGCCCTTCCCTATCCGATTTGCACAATCCCTATTTGATGAAAGACATGGACAAAGCCGTGGCTCGTATTGAAAAAGCATTGGATCAAAGGGAAAATATATTAGTTTACGGAGATTATGATGTAGATGGCACCACTGCTGTGGCTTTGGTTACCCAATATTTACAATCCAAACAACCCAATATTGCTACCTACGTTCCCGACCGCGATACGGAAGGTTACGGAATCTCTTTTCAGGGCATCGATTATGCCGATGACAATGGTTTTTCATTGGTCATTGCCTTAGATTGTGGCATCAAAGCCGTTGATAAAATAGCTTATGCCCGTGCCCGCAACATCGATTTTATCATTTGCGACCACCATACACCGGGAGAAACCCTACCCGAAGCAGTTGCCATATTAAATCCCAAGCAATCGGATTGTTCGTATCCCTATTCCGAATTATGTGGATGTGGTATTGGATTCAAACTCATTCAGGCTTTGCACCAAAAAGAAGACAAACCTGTGGAAGAACTCCTTCCTTATTTGGACTTGGTCGCCACTAGCATTGCCGCCGACATTGTGCCTATGAATGGGGAAAATAGGATTTTGACTTACTTTGGATTAAAAGTCATCAACGAGAATCCAAGTGTAGGAATCAAAGCGTTGATGGGCGAAGTAAAAATGGACAAAATGGATATCACCGATGTGGTATTTCTCATTGCGCCTCGTATCAATGCTGCAGGCCGACTCAAACACGCCAATTATGCCGTAGAATTACTCTTGGAAACTAATCCGATGAAAGCACGAGAAATGGCAGCAGCCATCAATGTCATCAATACCGACCGAAAAAATCTAGACAAGCAAATTACACAAGAAGCCTTGCATCAGGTGGAATTGTTGCAAAATAAATACGAATACACAACAGTAGTTTACAACGAAAACTGGCACAAAGGCGTAGTGGGAATCGTAGCTTCCCGTTTGATAGAAACCTATTATCGTCCAACCGTGGTATTTACCAAAAGTGGCGATTTACTCGTTGCTTCAGCTCGATCGGTGAAGGGATTTGATTTATACGAGGCTTTGGAAGCTTGCAGTGCCTATATCGAACAATTTGGCGGACATAAATACGCTGCGGGATTGAGAATTTTACCTGAAAACTTGGATTTGTTCAGAGATAAATTTGAAGAAGTGGTCCAAAACAACATCACCGAGGATATGCGTGAACCGGAAATCAAGGTAGATTCAGAATTGTTTCTTTCGGAAATTACTCCCAAGTTTTACAGAATCTTGCAGCAAATGGCACCCTTTGGGCCGCACAATATGCAACCTGTTTTTATGGCTTCCGGATTGAGAGACAATGGGTACAGCAAACCGGTAGGTTCCGAAAATACCCATTTGAAATTGAGTATTGTAGAAGGTGCCAATCCAATCACTTATAATGGAATTGGTTTTAATTTGGCTTCCAAAATCGCTTTGCTACAAAAACCTTTCAAAGCTGTTTTTACATTGGATGAGAACATTTGGAACAACCAATCCAGCATCCAATTAAAAGTCAAGGATATAAAAGAAGATAAGTAACCGAATTTAAGCCGACCTATGTTGCCAACTTTCCACAAACTTTTTATAAAATCCATTTCTAAGGAAACCCCACAAGCTGTAAGTATTCAATTTGAAATTCCTTCCCATTTGCAAAATGATTTTGCCTTTATTGCAGGCCAATATCTTATGATACAATGGTACAACGGAGAAAAAACCGTGTATCGGGCGTATTCAATTGCAGCTTCTCCCTATGCAAATGAGATTCAAATCACGGTAAAATCAGTTTCGGAAGGTGATTTTTCGCATTTTGCAAATACCAGTTTGCAGGTTGGTAATTTTCTAGAAGTATCTTTACCTCAAGGCAATTTTACACTTCAAACCGTCATGGGTCAATCCAAAAACTATTTGGCATTGGCTACGGGTAGTGGCATAACGCCTATTTATGCCATGATACAAGCCGTTTTGGAAAGCGAACCGCAAAGTCGTTTTGGATTGATATATGGCAATACACATCCTGACCATACGATTTTTAAAAGCCAATTGGATGC
>JADZFW010000191.1 GCA_020854235.1 Flavobacteriaceae bacterium | reverse complement strand
CATGACCATCGGAGTTACCATGGCGTAATGAATCGGCATTCGTAGTCCAGTAAACGTTTCTACCATCGGCTGTTTCATCGGCTTCAATACTGTTGTAACCTGCTCTAGACCTTGGGAAAGTGTGTTCCCTATTCCAAAGTCCCACACTACTTGAAACGGTTTGATAATCTATTTTGGCACGACCGATTTCCAAATATACCAACCACACTTGGTTGCTATTTTCCGGATTTTGATCGGCTTCTTTGAGCATATCTACGATATCGGCATAAGTTTGCGCTCTGACCACCGATGGATTGGCAATGATGTTTTGCAAGGATTGACGCAATTCGGTTCCAGACAAACCATCCAAAGGATCGTAATAATCTGCTGCTTGGGTACTGGTTACCAAACCATGTGTGGGATTGATTGGAGTCCCAAAATTGGCAACCAAATAATCATTATCTACAATTCTAATTTTATAATTATTGTTGAGAATCAGGTTGGGTTCGGGTAATGCCGATAAGCGAATGGTCGTTTCCACGTCACCTTCATCCAAAGTATCATCTACCAACAGAATAGTCGTGCTCCCTACATTTGAGCCATTGGGAATCAGTATATCCAAATTTCCAGTATAGTCAGCTGTCGTAAAACCGGTAGTGGTAATATTGAAATGCAAGTTTAAATCGGAAGTGACAGGTTGTTCGGTAGTTATATTTATCTGAAAACTTTCCCCTTCGATATATTGGGTTTGTGTCAGCGTAAAACGCACGCCATTGAGGACCGTACCACTGCCATCATTGGGCATTCTGGGTGTAGGATTGGCAGTATAGTAATTGCCGGCATTATCTCTTTGGATGGATTGGGAAGTACCTAGAGCATTGGCATTTTCATCGTATTGAATGGTTTCCCCCAATAATGCCATCAAGTCGGTATCATCGGCATCACTGGTATCATACATCAAAGCATCTATCAAATTTACTTGTGTAGCAACAGTCAATTCCGGAAAATCTGTATCACTTCCTAGGTATATGGCTACGGCATCGGCTCCGTTTTGAATCACACCAGCCGGAATTATCAATTGTGGTATCGGAGATAAATTGACACTACCTATCATAAATATATTGTTCAAATCAGTGGTATATCCATCGAGGTCAATGGTGTAATAACTGGCATTGCCACCACTATCGGAACCGTTGAAAAGTACAATGACATAACCGTCTAATGGAAAGTAAGGGGTATTGGATTTCAACTCTATAAATTCCAGTAAATCGGTGGAAGGTGAATCGGTATCCAATTCGTTGATGACCAATTGGGCGTTTGAAAAAGGGGAAATCAAGAGAATGCAAAGAAAAGTAAAAAGATATCGCATGATGAATATTTTGACAAAGATAGGGAAATTGGTGTAAATCGGTATGGGAAAGTATTACTAGGTCGAGATATCTTAACCATTAATTCATGCTTTGATGTTTACAATGAAGAAAGAAAGGTTTAAAAGAACCCTGGAGTGATTTATCAGGAAGCACTGCTTCAATTCAATCGAAATATCTTAACTTTGTAATTCAAATTAACAAACCAATATGAACATTTCAGTAATAGGAGCCGGAACTATGGGAAACGGCATCGCACACGTATTTGCCCAAAATGGATATGCCGTAAATCTCATTGACATTTCGGAGCAAGCATTGGCCAAAGGCATTGCCAACATCACCAAAAACCTCGATCGCATGCTTACCAAAGGCAGTATCACCGAGGAAATTAAAAACGATACTTTACAAAATATCAAGACTTTTACTTCCTTACCAGAAGGCGTTGCTCAAGCTGGTTTGGTAGTTGAGGCTGCTACGGAAAACTTAAAAATCAAGATGGATATCTTCCGTCAAATGGATGCCCATGCACCAGCTGCTTGTATTTTATCAACCAATACTTCATCTATATCCATTACCGAGATTGCAGCGGTTACTCAAAGACCGACCCAAGTGATTGGTATGCACTTTATGAATCCGGTACCTATTATGAAATTGGTTGAAATTATTCGAGGTTATTCGACCAGTGATGCTGTGACAGAAACGATAATGGAACTGTCCCAAAAATTGGGTAAAACACCTACCGAAGTCAATGATTATCCGGGATTTGTAGCCAATCGTATTTTGATGCCCATGATCAATGAAAGTATTGAAACACTTTACAATGGAGTTGCAGGCGTTAGTGAAATCGATACCGTTATGAAACTAGGTATGGCACATCCTATGGGACCGTTGCAATTGGCTGACTTTATCGGATTGGACATTTGTCTTTCCATATTGGAAGTGATGTACAATGGATTTAAGAATCCGAAATATGCACCTTGTCCGTTGTTGGTCAATATGGTGAAAGCTGGCAAGTTGGGAGTCAAATCGGGAGAAGGATTTTATGATTACAGTGGTGGGTCAAAAGCTGAGGTAGTGGCCGGGATGTTTGCTAAAAAATAGATTTTGTAAAAATACTTTATAAAATTTTTCATTTAAACCATGTAAATTTTTATTTAGGGTCAACTAAAAATGTCATCCCAATTTTGTTAATAGATACCATCTCAACAGTTATAAAAATAAATATAAATATATGAAATGACCATAAGATAAGCATCATACCAACCGAAATGTCCCGATAGCTATCGGGATTGGTCATTCCACTCGCCTCGCTGCGAAGCGGGTCTGACCATTAAAAATAAATTATTATAAACATATGAAAAGAACCAACTTAATCATTATTTTTTTAATTTTTCAACATCAATTATTTGCTCAAAACGAAGGCATATTTAATTTTATTTTTGGAAATAGATATGAAGAAGCCGAAATTACATATACAAATGGAAGTATTCAAAGAGGATATATCAATGGTTTTATTGAAAACAACCTTTTAAGCTTCGGCAACAGTAATCCATTTGATAAATTTGAAGAACAATTAAATCTTGACGATAAAAAATTTTATTTTAAATCAGATCTAAAGGCAGATGCAATAACCCTTACTCAGGAACAAATAAAAAAAGTAAGTCTCATTCAAAACAACACAACTAAAGATTTTTATTTATTAAAAATTAAAAGTGTTGATAAAAATGATGAAATAGTAGATTTAGAAAGAAAAGTTTGGTTACCCTTACTTTATAGCAGCACTACTATAAATATTTATGGCTTTAATTTGTTTATTGATGGTCAATATATTTATACCTATACTTATTTTAGCATAGATGATGAATACGCTATTAAACCAACTGACCAAATAATAGGTAATAAAAAATATTTTATTAGATATAAAATTATGTTAAAATATATTTTTAACAATTGTGACACTATGAATCCTTTAATTGATGATTATATGAATAAGGAAAATTATATGAAAAAATACGATGAGTTAACCGAAGAAATAAAAGAAGTTAAAAATATTGAAGGAATGTCAAAAGATGATAAAGAATACGAAATAATGTTAATAAAACAAAAATATTATTTAGATCCACTTAAGCAAATGATTGAAACCTTTAATGATTCATGTAATTAAAATTTTAATTATTTTTAAACATAAATAAACTACAAATCGACACCAAGGAGGTTTCATATTATGTTTTATAGTCCAAATCAAAATGTTGTGATATAGTACAAAAAGAAGTAACGTCCGGATCAAAAGATTCCGACGTTACTATTTTAAAAAGTATTTAAGTGTTTAAGATTTGGCTTTGCGAGGTAACCACCAACCCAACCAAGCCCCAATAATACCCCAAGAGGCAAATACATCAATGAGGTCGTCTAATGCGGGCGTTTTAAACCAAATGGTATTGAGATAGGTAACCGAAAGAAAACCAATCATACCTATGGCGAGTGCAAAAAGAATGCTTTTGGAAAAATTCAAATCTCGGACATTGGTCAAAATCCAAATCAGGAATATAACTGCCAATAAATCGGAAATAAATGCCCGCACCATATTCATGGTTATATCGGTTTCCATGCTTTTGTGATAGGAAACCACTGCCCAAGGTTTTCCTCCGTATTCCTTCCTATATTGATCTGAAGTTGCTTTGTCAGCACCCGGAGGTACATTGGGTAAAAAGTAAGTTCCTTCTTCGAGTTTATCAGATAAAACCGATAAGATGGAGTCTTGTTGAACAGTATATTGCTGTTCGCCTGCATGTAATTTAGCCATTCCCCAAGAAAGGAATTGCCATACAAAAAGTAAAATAGCTCCTACGAGCGCTCCGATAATTGTTTTTGTGTTCATATAATTAGATTTAAGTTAGTTAGTCAAAAGTATGAAATATTTTGATTTTTAGGACCATAAGTATGTATAAGTGCCTAAAAGTTAGAAAAAGCAAGACGTAACGTAACTCAACAAAACATTCATCAGAATCAGGAACTAGAGTTAACAAGGGTATTTTCGGAGTTAACAAAGCGCTGAAAAAAGTGAACAAGATGTTCTTTACATTTGTTAAATTAATCTAAATTTTTGCATCCCATATTTGTTACCTATTTTTTTTCGATACTTTTGAAACGTGATAAAAAATAAAAAAAATAAAATCTTTGTAATTTTCTTCCTTATCAGCTTGTTATTTGCTGATATGGTGAATTGGCAAATGATTTCATTTCAAACGCCTTCTGAAGCCAAAGCTATCAATCAAACTTCACTCAATAGTTTTAGTGTAGATACTGAAAAATTTGAAATTGATTTTTACACTATCGAATCAGAAACTTCCCTCTTACCTTTACTTCAGAAAACTCCTTTTAGTCTTTTAAAAACTAATCTTTTTAGCTTACCTATTTTTAGTATTTGGCAACCGCCTAAAATTTAACATTCGCTTTATTTCATTGGTACAAAGCAACGAATAGACTTCCGATATTATTGGTTTGTCAACGCTATTGCAACACATTCGTTTGTAAAATACCATTTTCCCAGCGTTGTTTAAATTTAATTTTCAAATATCATGTCAACAACAGATTTAGGTATGACCTGTCAATTTACGATGAAAAGATTGAGTTTACTCAATCGATATTACAAAATCACCAATTTCTACAGTTTTTTAAAAGATTTGGCCATTAAAGGGAGTATTGCATTTATTGCTTTTGTTACGGTCATTGTGCTTTTGGAATACTATTTTTTAGATTTTGAAGTACTTCTCAACCAATTGGTCGAACATTTTTCACCTTTCCTCATTTTAGCCATTTTCTATGTTTCAGAAACCATCATTGGTCTGCTACCACCTGAAATTTTCATTGCTTGGGCTTCTCAATCTGCTCATCCTTGGTGGGTACTGTTTGGCTTAGCTACTGTATCCTATATAGGTGGTATAACGGCATATTTCATCGGTAGAAGATTATCTCAAATTGAGGTTGTTAAAAATTATTTGGAAGAAAAAACAGCTCAACATATAGCAAATCTTCGCAAATGGGGTGGATTGTTGGTCTTAATCGGTGCTACATTGCCTCCACCACATGCTTTGATTAGTTTGGCTAGCGGGATGATTCATTATAACTTTAAACACTATTTGTTTTGGGCTTTATTCCGCTACTTAAGATTTATAATTTATGCATTAGTAATCTTTAAAATACTCTGATTAAAATCCTATAAATCAAAAATAATAAGATTTGAATCATATTGAAATCATTGAAATATAATATTTAACTAAAATAGTTTAACCTTTAAATTAAAAAAACATGAACTGTCCAACTTGTAATGTTCCACTTGTTATGTCTGAAAGACAAGGAATAGAAATTGATTATTGCCCTCAATGTCGTGGTATTTGGCTCGATAGAGGTGAATTGGATAAAATTATTGAACGAGCAGCCCTTGATTTGAATAGCTCCAACAAAACACCCGAACAAACTCCAACATACAATGATCCCGTTTATCGTGAGCCTTATCAAAAATATCACAAGAAAAAACATTGGATTAACGATTTGTTTGATTAAAACTAATTAAGGTCTGCTGATAAAGTTAGAAATGGATTGTCGTAGAATTGAAAAACGATCTATGATTATAGTACCTAATAAATGTTTTAAAATACTATTCTCAAAAGTAACCCTAAATCTAGGAGTCCCGTAGGGACTAAATATCTGTAGCGAATGATGTTTGACAAGATGAGCGCCGACGGTTGCAGCTTCGCTGCAACCGTCGGCGTGTTAATCTTCATTTTTGTTTTTTCTACAGATATATAGTCCCTACGGGACATGGTATCATTCATTATTGATGTAGAAAAGAAGATGTATTCTTTTTAAATGAATCACATGTGCAAGGATTTTAAGTAAAAACAATTTAAATCTGCGCACATGAATTGAAAAAACTCACTTTAACTTATTGAAAAACTTTATTGTAAGACTTTTTCAGCAGACCCTAATTAAGTCTAAATCAACTTTACATCAAAGCTTCTGACCTGTTGCGGTTGGAAGCTTTGGCATGTATAAGGATGATATATTAGATATCAGTAAAACCTAAAAACCTGCAGTATTTTGATAGTGCATATAAATCAAAAACTCTTTCTCTAAAATACGAAAATATACGTATAGTCAATCTACCTAAATTATTTTTCTTTGAAACCATAAATTAAATCTTTCAAAATGAAAAAATTAACGCTTTTAACGCTTACTTGTTTGTTCTTTGTATGGAATAGCTTTGCCCAATCCAATGCAGAAATTACCGAAAATTTCAGAACGCTGATTCTAGAAGCAGCAACTGATTTTGCCAATTTGCAAGAGGAAAATCTTGGTACGAGTGCTGAAACCAACACCACTTTTTTTCAATGTTCGCTAACTTTAGGAGCTCCTATGGAAGCCATTTGCGTCAATACCGAAGACCAAACGGTATATTTTAGCTCCAAATTTGAATTCAGTAATACGGACGAGTTGCTAACAGCCATCGAAATACTGCCCGGTATTTTGGAAGTAGTGAATGAAATGAATGATAGCGGTCAATATATCGGTAGAGATTATACTAATGATGAAAATATTGGCGTAACCGAATTAAAAGATTTGAATGGTAATTATATCGCTGAAATTGAATCTGATGAAGCGGGTTCTTTTTTGAGAATTACGGTGTTTGGGAAAAGTTGGGGAACCAAATAAATCCTAATAAAACAAAGTATTGGAATTCGACAAAGCACAATTTTAAATTATATTTACACAATCATTTAAGGAAAATATTGTCAAATGAAAGCCAAACTCATCGTCTTCTTTCTATTGTTGAGCTCATTTATTTTTGCCAACATGGCATCACCTTATAGAGATGGTTCCAAAAACATCAGTGCTTTTTCGAGCAAAGACGTTACTATTTTGTATGAAAATATCGTCATTCATATCAGTCAAGATTTTCAAACGGCAAAATTCACCATTGAATACAATATCCAAAGCGATGTCATAGGCGGACAAATTCCACTTTTGTTTTATGCCAAAGATTATAAATATGGATTTACGGTTTGGTTGGATGGGCAACTCGTTTCCCTTCAAGATATTCCTCAATCTTATTTCAAAACAGAAAATTCGCCCTTTGTTCAATTTTCCAACACCTTTCATGAGATCATGGATGATTGTGCGTATATGCCCATTCATTGGCAGTCCAACTCAACTAATTATTGCAAGCTAGCCGATCTCAAATATTTTGAAACCCATTTAACAAAGGGCAATCATACCATAAAAGTTGAATATATTGCTGATGCATGGACTTATAAGGGAACTTGGCTCAACGAATACAGTTACAGATATTCATTGGCTCCAGCCCAATATTGGAAATCATTTGGGACTCTTCAAATAACCCTTTTTCAAGAGGGAAAACCTAGACCGCTTTCAACCAATTTGGGAAATCCCATAGAAGGTCAAATAGGTGCCGTTTCAACTTGGAAATTTGACAAACTACCGGTTGATTTGATAGAAATTACTTATATACCGGAACTAAAACCCCTTGCCAAAAATCTGATAGCCATTGATCCCTTTGGAATCATGATTTTGGTTGGCAGCTTTTTGTTCTTGATTCACGTGGCTTTTCTAATCTTTTACAGCCGAAAAAATCCAACTAAAAAACGCAATTGGATCATTATTATAGGCAGTATCTTGGTGCCAGCCTTGATGCTATACAGTTACTTTGTTTCTTACGACATCATCGACCATTTGATAGGAGAAGATGCCAGTAAAAGACATGGGTATTATTTTCTAATCATTGTAATCTATCCCATCATCTTATTGGTTTACTTGGCTTTTTTGTGGTTTATCAATTGGATTATCAAAAGAAAATTATCAACGCAAACTGTTTAAATTTAGTAAACTGTTTTATTTCCCAATTTATATAAGAATCGATAGTATGGGATTAGCGTAAAATAAAATTAGGTGGATTGACATGAATCTCCATTTGCGAGGGTTCATTCATTTACTTCAAAATTTTATTTACATTAGCCTAATTTTAAAACTATTCGACAATCAAAAAACGCCACCTCATAGGGTTATTGTTTTGCTTTGTGCTACATGTACAGAGTCAAAACTATAAATTATCCAGAACTTTTACTGAAGAGGATGGTTTGCCTAGTAATCACATATACGATCTTTGTGAAGATGATAAAGGATTTTTGTGGATTGCAACAGACAATGGAATATCTAGATACGATGGTACTCATTTTTTCAATTACTCGATTAAAAACGGGCTTCCTTCCAATGATGTACTTCAAATTGTAAAAGAAAAAGACGGCACTGTTTGGGCCAATTGCTATAAACAACCTCCTAGTTATTTTGACGAGAAGCTCAATCGATTTGTGTCTTTTGAGAATAATTCATCCCTTCTAAATGTAAGTGAATCTTTGTTAGATGTGTTTACTTTGGAAGATGGAGGCATTTTATTCCAAAGTAATAATGGGTTTGTCATCTTTAGAAATAAAAAAATAATTTCTTTGAATACAAAAACAGATAACCGATTGCTTTACATCAAAGGAACTTATTTTTATAAATCTTACACTTTTATAAATTCCATCAATACGATTCAACTTAATGACTTCAACAAGCCCAATAAAATTTTAGGGAAAATTCAAATAGAATCAAAAAATAATATTCAATTTAATAATTTAGATGCTCATAATATTATATATTTTGATTTACAACATATTTATAAAATACATGAATTTGAAAAAGCCCCTTTTTCATATAAAATAGACAGTTTATATATACCGGAGCCCATCAAGAGGATTGTGACTTCTAACCAACAACTCCATGTGATTGGTTTGAATGGTGGTATTTACAGCTATGACAAAAACACTTTTAAGGTTATTAGTTATTTAAAAACCAATGTCGATCAAAATGTTGCCGTTATTGATCAAAATCGAAACTATTGGATCGGGACTTTGGAAAACGGCATACAATATTACAATACCTCTCCCATTATTACTGTTCAAAACCCTGCAATCAGTAATAATTTTTTGAGCATTCACAAAACAGAAGATACGCATTTGTTAGCCGGTAATTTTAATGGAGAAATATGGGATGTTTCTCATACCGCTACACATCGTATTCCCTCTGATATTAAAATCATGTGGATGCGAAATATTTTTTCATTTGGAGAAAATACCATTACTCTATCAGATGGAGGATACAGCATCAATTACAAGAAAAACAAACCGATTATTGCAAAAAATGGATTGATTCAATCCATAAAAACCGGTTTAAAATTGGACGAAAGCACATTGATAATAGGTACAAATACTGGTATTTATAAATTCAATGTACCTAAGCAAATCTACGAGAGAATCAATAGTCCAACTGAACGCATCTCCAATCTTCAAAAAATTGATGATCATTCATTTTATTTCATTGCCAATAAAGGTGTTTTTAAGTATGCTCTTGATCAAAAAAATTATTCAAAAGTATATCTCAATGATTCACTTGTCAATGATCGGATTGATTTGATAACAAATGGTGAAGATAAAAATCTTTGGATCAGCACAATCAAAGGAAATTTAATCCTATTGCAAAATAATAAAATAGCATTAAAAATTCCCAATTCTGCAGGTTTACCGGAAAATTTCAACAGAATATACACCTTCAACAAAAAACTTTGGATTGCTTCAAAATCAGGTTTGTACATTCTAGATTATACTACTTTTCCACGTTATAGTATTCATAAATTATCCAAATCAGATGGATTGCCATCCAATGGAATCAACAGTCTTATTTTTGAATCGGATACTGTATATGTGGCCACTCAAAACGGTATTGCAAAGATTCCATCTCATCTAAAATTTTCGAAATTTGAAATTACGCCTTTAGTTACTTCCTTAACGATCAACAATCTTCCTTTGCCCATTTTAGAACATTATAAGTTGGAAAAGGATCAAAAAAACATTGTTATTCAATTGGCAGGAGTTGAATTATCAGGTCATTTTCAAAAATTTCAATATACAACACATCCCGATGAACAATGGATTGATTTAGATGGAAACACTTTAAATTTATCTCTAAAAGGAGGTAAAACTATATTGAATATTAGAGCAATTGATTCAAACAACAATATCAGCTCCAGAAAACTCGTTTTGTATTTTGAGGTTGCAATTCCATTTTACAATCAAATTTGGTTTTTACTCCTTTTTGCATTCCTTTTGACCGGTTTTATTTTTTGGGTTTTCAACAGTCGTAAATTTGAAAACCAAAAAAAGACATATGAACAACAATTGGCATTAGAACAACAAAGAAAAAAAATCACTGCCGACCTTCATGATGATATTGGGGCAACTTTGAGTAGTTTGCAAATCAATTCGGCATTAGCCCATAAATTCATTGATCAAGATATAATAAGGACAAAAAACGTATTGACTAAAATTGAAAATCAATCGCATGATTTGGCTGATAAAATTGGGGATATTATTTGGAGTATGAAACCCGGAAATGAAGGATTAATGACGTTTAGTATGCGGATCAAAAATTTTGCAAATGACATAATTGGTTCTACTGATATACAATACAGCATTCGAATCAACCCATTGATTGACAAAAGCATTACCGATATCAGTATTCGAAAAAATCTTGTGTTGGTTTGTAAAGAAGCGATCAATAATGCTGCAAAATACAGTTGTGCTTCCAAGATTGAAATTCAATTTGACATGGTTCAAGGTTATTTAATCGGAAGTATCAATGACAATGGAATTGGGTTTGATCCTCTTCTTATCAAAGGCAATGGCATTAGCAACATGCAAAAAAGAATTTCAGAACTCAAGGGTGTTTTGACGATTATTTCTGCAAAAGAAACAGGAACACAGCTTCAAATTGAAATTCCATTTGTCCCTTAATTTAGGGATTAATTTTATTCTATATGGCCTATATTTGTATTTCATATTACCTAAGTTTCTAACCCTATTTAAAACTTGAGAGGTAGCTTTCTATACTACGTACCAAGCCAACTCTCCATCAACCATAATGTCAATAAAAATATTCATTTACGACGACAACGACCAAAGACGAGAAAGTCTGAAAGCTCTTTTGGCTTTAAGCGATGATTTAAAAGTTGTAGGAGAAGCAGTGAATTGTGTACATGTTATAGCAGAAATGGACGCATTTTATCCGGATGTCGTACTGATGGATATCAATATGCCTGAAGTAGATGGTATAGAAGGTTTAAAAAAAATAAAGTTAAAATACCCCGAAATCAAAGTACTCATTCAAACCGCATTTGACGACAGTGAGAAGATATTTACCTGTATAAAAAATGGGGCAAGTGGATACATTCTCAAAAATGAGAAACCCCAACGCATCTTACAAGCGATTGACGAAGTTTATCAAGGCGGCGCAGCAATGAACCCTGCTATTGCTCAAAAAGTATTGGATTTTTTCATTCCCAAAGAAATTAAAAACCCTTTGAGTATAAAAGAAAACGAAGTTCTTGCATTGCTATCGGAAGGCATGAGTTACAAAATGGTAGCCGATCACATGGGTATAAGCTATGCTACAGTAAACACATACACCAAACGCATTTACGAAAAACTGCACATTTGTTCTTTAGGCGAAGCTATTGCTTATTATTACAAGAACTTAAAAACCTAATTTTTTTTATAATTTAATATAAATCCCTAGTCACTAGATTTAGGGATTTTTTTTTTTAGATCAAATCTAATATTTGTATATGAAATTTTATCAAAACATGGGTAACAATTTTAAACCTCTTTTGATATAGCTAAATAATATTAAAACTTAAAATTATGAAAAAAATTAAATTGACAATTTTAATAGCTTTTATTGCATTGTGCTGTTTAACAAATGGAATTGCGCAAGAAGCCGCAAGAGGAAAATCTAAAGGAAAAGTGGTAATGACCGGACGTCCAGGATCAATAGTGGTATTCGGTGGTGGTACTTCAATGCCAAGTAGCGATGGCAAAGACAAAGCTTTTTTGAGCAATACAACGGCAATTAATGCTGATGTTTTCTTACAGTTAAAAAGATGGACGCCAGTATTACCTAAGCCTCACACTTCTATTGGCTTAAATATTGGTGCTGCTTATAACTTTGGTGGAAGCGGCGGTTTTGGTACAACACCCAACCCATTTGCAGTAACTGGACAAACATCAAGCGTTGTTTCGGATAAAGGAACTGATCCAGCACAAGCAGGCTTCAGAATGGGAGCAGGTCCTCAAGTTAATTTTCAGTTTGGTAAACTTATTATTTCTCCAATGGTTTTAGGAGAATATTTCTCCATGATACAAAACGAAAGGAGCAGTGTGCAAACTACACAATTCAATGGACAGAGTTATGAATTTACCCTAGCATCCATGCCAAAAACCAAAACAAGTGGTTTTGCAGTAACGCCAAAACTAAGATTACATTATATGTTTAACGATCGTTTTGGTCTTTTTGCAGATGCCTCTTATACTATGGGATCAAAAACTGAGACGGTAGTTTCAACCTTAATTCCAAATGGAAATCCGCAAACGCCAGGAGACACTTATAACCTTCAACAACTCCAAACAGGAAGTATGGTCAATGGAGAACCAAAATCAGTAGCATTGAATACAATGGGAATTAATTTTGGAGTGGTCATTGGTTTGGGAGGGCAATCAAACAAAGCATCTGATGGTAAAAAACATTTTGAAGTTACTGCAAAAGCCAATACAGATGATATTAAAAAAGGATGGAATGGTTTGAATTCAAAAATGGTAAAGCTTGAAAACTCATTTGATCCCACAAATAAGACTACCCAAATTGAAGTTAAAACATCAGGTCAAACGACTAAAAAGGGAGAGCCAATTGTAGCAGGTGGAATAATTCAAGGCAAGGTTTCTAAACTCGATGGAAAAAGAAATTCAGGAATTTTAATTAAAGTAAGACATGGTGATTGTGATGGTCCCTCTAGTGATTGTAATGATAGGGATACAGATTTCGCAATTACTGATGAAGAAGGAAATTTTACACTTTTATCTACAATAGATACTATATATATCATTTCAGTAGAAGGCCAAAAATATGGAGCAATTAAAATTATTAATGCAGATTCACAAAAAAGAATTTTAAGCAAAGAAAATCTAATAAAACTATTAAAAAACAACTACTCAAGTATCCCGATTCCGAGTGAAAAATTGAGTTCCGTTACATTAAATGAAATGGATGAGGATGATATTATTCTTAAAAATGTTCCTTGTAGAAATAAAGCAGGAGATTATTATTTGATTTTGACAATTGGCTCTAAAAGCACTGACAGCGTAGTTGGTGTATTTGCACCAAACAACATGTTTGATTCACTACCATCAGATGATATTATGGCCAGTTTTGGAAATTTATTTTTCCACCATTGTCTAGATGAATTGGGGTATGGCGCGCTTTATTCTTGTTGGATTGTCGCTAACTTTTGGTTCTGATGAATCATCAAATTCATTAGCTAGATAACCTATCTCCCAATTTATTTGATCTCATCTTAACCCACACAAATAAACCAATGAACAAAACGACAGTACAAATTATCATCTTTTTTTTATGTGTTTTTTCCAAAATCCAAGCTCAACAAACCGTTGATGCTTCTGGAGGTGAAGCAATCGGTAGTGGAGGCAATGTAAGCTATTCTATCGGACAAACAGTTTTTACGACCCATACCAGTTCAAATGGTTCAGTTGCTCAAGGGGTACAACAACCCTATGAGATAACTACAGTACTAGCTATAGATTCTGCGGAAGGAATCAATCTTCAGCTTTCAGTTTTTCCGAATCCATCCAGTGATTTCATCAACTTAAAAATAGAAAATTACGAATTTCAAATCATCTCCTATCAATTATACGATGCCAATGGCAAATTATACAGAGACAGCAACACGACTGAATTAGAAACCAAAATTGAAATCGGAAATCTCCCGACAGGTCTATATTTTTTGGATATTTCTGATGAAAATAGAAAAGTTAAAACATTCAAAATCATTAAAAACAATTAATTATGAAAACATATATACAAAATATTTTAAAAATAACAGTTCTATTTTCATTGTACATCCTTGTGCATCATGCCAATGCACAAGCGCCACAGAAAATGAGTTACCAAGCTGTAATCAGAAATTCAAGTAATGTTTTGGTTACCTCTGCAACAGTAGGTATGAGAATTAGTATTTTGTGGGGTTCTGCTACCGGATCGAGTTTTTATACAGAAACACAATTACTTACTACCAATGCCAATGGTTTAGTGAGTTTTGAAATAGGGACTGGAACCGTTGTTTCAGGAAATTTTTCAACCATAGATTGGTCAATTGGTCCTTTTTATATTAAAACAGAAACAGATCCAACCGGCGGAAGTAGTTATACCATTACCGGAACTAGCCAATTACTTACGGTACCTTATGCGTTTTATGCAGAAAAGTCGGGTGATGCATTGGCCCCAGCAGGAAATATTGGGGATATGTTGTATTGGGATGGAACCTCTTGGGCTATATTGGGAATTGGAGGTGTTGGCAAAACATTGCAAGTAGGTACCTCAAGTATCCCTGGGTGGGTTGCCACTCCAACTATGAGTTCTGGAGCAAATATCGGTGATATGCAATATTGGAATGGTACTTCCTGGGTAGTATTACCGGTAGGCACACCTGGACAAACATTAAAACTGAACGCTTCCAATATTCCACAATGGCAAACAGAAGCTTCCAATGGCGGCAAAACATACGTCATTATACAAGGTGCCATTTCCGATACACAAGCAGCCACTCAAATAGCCAATGAGGTAGGCCCTAACACGCAATTTGTATGGGTGCAAAATACAACCGCCTTAACTACTTTAGATTTAAGTGGTCTTAGCGAATTAATTGAATTAACGATAGCCAACAATATGGCACTTACCAACGTAAATTTAAATGGATTAACAAGAGTGATAAATAATATTTCAATTCAAGTTAATCCCTTATTGAATAGTTTGTCATTGCCATCATTAACAACTAATGGTTTAGATTTTAGTTGTCTTTCAAATCCATCTTTAACAACAGTGTCCTTGCCTGCTTTAACAACAAATAATGGATTTATTCAAGTTCAATCAAACATGGCTTTAACCACATTATCCTTACCAGCTTTAACAATAAATAGTGGCAATTTTGTTTGTAGTTCAAACGGAGCTTTAACTTCATTGTCATTGCCTTCATTGATAAATAGTGGTAGTTTTAATTGTAGTTTAAATGGAGCTTTAACAACCTTATCCTTACCAGCTTTAACAACAAATAATATTATTGATTGCTATTCAAATGGGGCTTTAACTTCATTGTCATTGCCTTCATTGACAAATAGTGGTAGTATTAATTGTAGTTCAAATGGGGCTTTAACCACATTATCCTTTCCATCTTTAACAATAAATAGTAGCAGTTTTGTTTGCAATTCAAATGGGGCTTTAACATCACTTTCATTTCCAGCTTTACTAACAAACAGTGGAGATTTTCAATGTAATTCAAATCCATCTTTGACTTCTCTATCATTACCAACATTAGCATCTAACGGAAATTTTAATTTCAATTCTAATACCGCTTTGACTTCATTGACTTTACCATCTTTAACAACCAATAGTGGCTATATAAATTGCACTTCAAATACTGCCTTAACCTCCTTCTTATTACCTGCTTTAATAAACAATGGAGCTTTTTCATGTAGTTCAAACAATGCATTAACATCATTATCCTTACCCGTTTTAGCAAACAATAATGGAAATTTTGATATCATTTCAAATACAGCTTTAACTTCATTATCATTGCCTTCATTAACAACAATAAATGGGGATTTTAATTGTGGTTCAAATACGGCATTAGCTACCTTAACATTTTCGCTTTTAACATCCATTAATGGAAATTTTACATGTAATTTGAATACAGGATTAAATACATTTTCATTGCCTTTTCTAGCGAATATTGGTGGGGTTTTAATATTTAACTCAAATACATCTCTAACGTCTTTATCAATGCCCAATTTGTCGGTAATAAATGGTAGTTTGGGTTGCGCATTTAATTCAAATTTAAATTCAATCTTGTTTCCTTCTTTGACAACTGTTGGCGGCGTCTTTAATTGCAATTCAAATGTAGCATTGAGCTCAATTTCAACACCACTGCTAACTTCCGTTCAAAGTTATTTCTATGCTCATCAAAATGCCTTACCAAGTTCTCAAGTCAATACAATACTAGCTATGATTGTTTCTTGGGGTAGTACGCCAACATTGACTAATATCAGTATTCAAGGGCAAACCCCACCGGCTCCACCCACCGGCACTGGTATTACAAATAAAGCTATTCTTATTGCTGCAGGAAAAACTGTTTATACGGATTAAACTTTAAATTTAAATACTGTGGATTATTTAACAAACGCAATTTAAGCATCTTAGAACAAGGTACAACAACATAAATTTGAACAAATGAAGACTAAAATTTTTCTATTATCATTCATTCTTTTGATTACAAATCTGGTTTACGGGCAATTGATTTCTATTCATATCATCCCTATAAATCCTATATTACCACAAAATACCGTTTATAAACTCAAAGCAATTGGGGTTTATGCCGATGGCCATTCTGAAAATATTACAGGTACTTCTTTATGGACAAGTAGCAATGCCACCATTGTGCAAGCTTACAGTGCTGGACAAGCATATCCTTTTGGGATTGGGGTTGCTTCTGGTGGAGAAATTATTACAGGGACATCTGATGGAACGGCAACGATTACAGCTACCATTGGATCAGTTAGTGGCAACACATTGGTAACTGTTTCTTCGGATATTGATAGTGATGGGGTTTTAAACAATTTGGACAACTGTATTTTTACTTACAACCCTACCCAAGTAGATAATGATTCAGACGCTATAGGAGATACTTGCGATTGTTTACCCTCCTTCCCTATTCCGGGTAATCCTTATGCTCATGATATCAAAATATATGCTTTTCCGGGCAATACTATC
Organism: Flavobacteriaceae bacterium; assembly: GCA_020854235.1. Taxonomy (GTDB): domain Bacteria; phylum Bacteroidota; class Bacteroidia; order Flavobacteriales; family Flavobacteriaceae. Next base: position 10,853 of record JADZFW010000191.1, on the reverse strand, counting down.
GCACCTAGTCAAACCGTCACTTTTTACGCTATTGTGTCAAATACTTATTTCAATGATTCAACTTCACCAGGCACTTTTCAATGGAGCAAAAATGACATAGTCGTTGGGACAAACTCTTCTACGTATATTGATGCTTCATTGGCTACCGGAGACATCGTAAAGTGTACATTAAGTGCAGCTTCCGATTCGTTTTGTGTATTGGATGGCACTCAAACCAGTAATCAAATTGTATTTACTGTAGGGGTATTGAATACCAATGAATCTGATTTTAATGAAGAAAGTGTTGGTGTCTATCCCAATCCAACTCAAAATTTTCTAACAATTCAATCATTGTCAACAATACACTGCATTGAAATTTTTGACCTCAATGGAAGAATTCTTCAAACATATACTCAGAATAGCCATGTTGTCAATTTAAATACAGAAGATTTTCCTGCTGGAATGTATTTTTTAAATGTAACAACAGAAGTAGGAATAAATAGACAAAAAATAATTAAATATTAATTTCAAAACCTATAAGCCTTTGAAATCTTTTAAAAAAACTAAAAAACCAATGAAAATTCTAAAATTAATCATTTTTACAACAATTCTTGTAGTAGGCTCTATGGTTCAAATAAGCGCACAAGAAACTTACAAACATGATACTGCAAAAAATTCAGTTCAAAATATTAGAAGTATCATCATTTTAGGTGGCGGAAATTCCATGCCAAGCACTATTGCCAAAGAAAAAGCTTTTTTGAGCAACTCCACCGTTTTGAACGCCGATTTATTTTTTCCATTATATAGAAAAGGATGGGATGGTGTTGTAAAAGGAGGCTCCAAATTGACTGCCGGTTTGAACTTTGGTGGTACTTATAACTTTGGCGGAAGCGGCGGTTTTGGTGTAATACCTAATCCATTTGCGGTAACCGGGCAAACTTCAAGTATCGTTTCTGATTTAGGAGTTGATCCAAAATCTCCAGGGTTCAGATTAGGAGCAGGTCCACAAATCAATTTATATTTTGGGAAATTTATCGTCTCTCCTATGGTTTTAGGAGAATATTTCTCCATGACACAAAAAGAAATGAACATTGTGCAAACCACCCAATTCAACGGTCAAAGTTATGATTTCAATTTGGCTACATTACCCGAAACTAAAACAAGCGGTTTTGCAATTACTCCCAAACTAAGACTACATTATATGATAAGTCCAAATTTTGGTCTTTTTGCAGATGCTTCTTATACCATGGGACCCAAAACAGAAACAACTGTTTCTAAATTAATTCCAAACGGAAATCCTCAAACACCGGGTGATACTTACAACCTTCAACAATTACAAACAGGGACAATGGTAAACGGAGAAACTAAATCAACGGCTTACAGTTCAATGGGAATCAATTTTGGAGTAGTTATTGGATTGGAAGGAAAAGCACCACATGATGATGGGAAAGGGCAACAAACACATAAAACCAACAAAGGCAAACAGACAAATGAAAAAACAGCTGATGATACTGATGATATCAAAAAAGGTTGGAATGGAAAAACAAAAATGACCAAAGCTGATTCCGGTAAAAACAAGAAAAATTCAAAAGAAAAAAAGGAGTCTAATGTTGAAATTGATCTTCAAACTAAGGGCGTTCCAAAAGAATTATCAGGTAAATTAAAAGAAGGATACCAACCCAAAGATGAAAAAAACAATGAGAATTCATGTTGCCAAAATAGTAGTTGGGGAGAAATGTCCTATATGAACGACAAGGATGAAGTTGCCAATTTACCACCTTGTGGCACCGACCTAGGATTGTTAACGTGCAATAGTACCATTCAATTCAAAACATGTTACAATTGCCAACAACCATGCGGTTTAGCACAAATAAAATATGAAATATTTAACGGGACATCATTAGTGCGTTCCTTTGCATCATCATCCTGCACTTTAACACCTATTACACTCCCTAACATAACTGGAACCTATTCACTAGTTATTTCGGCTATTTGTGGAGATACAGTTTGTCGCACTTGCACCTATTTTTTTGATGTAAAATGCGAACAAACACAAAATTCTTGTTGTGATGGGGGAAAATGGCTCAGTAAATTTTACAGTATTGCTGCGCCTCTTATTAAAACTACACCCATAAATGTGGCATGTGACCAAAATTATAATTTCGATTTTATTACCAATGCATCCATTACTTTTAATGCCGATTACCTATGTAATGCATCGCAAACAAATTGCAACAAACAAGTTTTTGTTGAAATAAAAAACACTTCTGATGGATTTTTAATATATCAAGCAGCTCCCTATACTATGTCATTTACAAAACCGGGTACTTATTCGGTATGTTATTATGCTTTATGTGGTGAAACTGTTTGTGAAACTTGCTGTTTTACACTGACAGTTGTCGAAAAGGAAAAATGCTGCAAAAATTCCTATTGGATTAATAAATCCATAGATTGGAATAACAATATAATTAAAAACCCATCTCAAAAAACAAGCAACGAAAAAATAGTGAGTCCACCAAGTGAACTCACCCAAATACTGCCGGAAAACACCTCTTTGAATATTGAATGTAATCAGAGTTTTAAACTCAGTTTAGGCGGCACTTATACCTTTAATTCTGACTATTTTTGCACTAAAAATTGCACTAAAAATGTGAAAGTTCAAATTAGAGGACTAACCGACAGCAGTTTGGATGGAATATATGATGCTCCTGTAGCAAAAACGTTTACAAAAGATGGAATTTATATGATAAGCTATATTGCTTATTGTGGAGATGAAATTTGCGATCGTTGCGAGTTTACGGTTGGAATTGATAAAAATTGCTGTGAAAACAGTAATTGGATATCTGCTGATTATCAAATTGTAAACAAACATGCCGATGGAAGTTGGAAATTTGAACCAGGTATTTTTTCATTAGTTGGAAGTAGTATTCCAACTTTAAAAGCAGATTTTGGTATAGATATTTCTAATTTAAATTTTCAATGCGCTCAAGGTTGTGAAGCCAATTATATTGTTAGAAGAATAAATCAAACAACCGGTACTCTTTCTCAACCGGATGAAATGCTTTCACCTGGTCAAACAACCACGAGTATATACGCCAAACCTTTTCTGCAAACAATAATCATAATACCTACTTGTAGTGGTCAAAATTGTGGTAAACCAATTATTTTTAGATTAGCATGTTTAAATGAAGGATGTAGCTATGATTATGCCCCATGTATCGGATGTGCTGTTAAAGATAATTTGGTCTACAATGGAGATTTCGAAGCATTAAATACAGGATTCCACAGTGATTTACATTATATTCCCGGAGCACCTACGAATTGGGATGCAAATAGTCCCTATGATTATTCGGTTTCATCAGGTGTATATCCTTCTTGGCTTTATCTCACTTCTAATAGTTATTTTTTGAATATAGGTGCGAATCGGTTTAATCATGCAGAAAACCTTAAAAACAAAACTGTATGGAAAAACAATGTGCCAATTACGGTTAATAAAGGTAGCGAGTATTCATTATGTTTCAATATGTTGACTATTTGGGCCACTTTAATTCATCCTGTTCAATACTATGAAAATGACGATTATGTCTTGGTACCATTGCCTATAAGATTTGCCGGGAATCCTGAATTAGCCATTGATGTGCTTATAAATGGGACTACTGTCTTGTCGGGAGTTGAAGTAGGTCCCGGAGGCGTCGTTTATTCAACTTTTACTCATTCTGACAGTAATTATGTAAACAATACATGGAAACCATTTCATGTAAACTGGGTTGCCGATGCAAATACAGCTGTCATTGAATTTAAATTTCAAAATAAATCTTATCCACTCATTGCCGGTTGGATCTGGGGCTTAGATGATATTATTTTCAATGAATGTACGACTTCTTCTTCTCCAATTGGAGATTTAAATAGCATTCAAAAGACATCTCAATCTAAGTAAAATAATATTGATGTACATTCTTGTAAGGGAAATTAACTCTTAAGGAAACCAAAATAGATAAATTTGAAATGAACCATTACAGTTTCGATAAACCGCTACTTTGCAATCGTAGTATCGGGATAAGTCAACATAGGTTCTAGCAAATAATAACTTAATAACTTAAAAAAATAGGTAACAAAACTCAAACCTATTTGATATAATGATATAAACTTTAAAACAATTAAAAATGAAAACTCTGAACACAAATCAAATTCAAACCATCATTCAAAAGGTTTCTTTCAGAAACATCTCAATTTCCAAATTTTTAAAATTGGGGATATTAGCCTTGGTAATAACTGTTATTCAAGGTTGCCCGCCACCTCCTCCACCACCTTGTATTACAACCGGAACAGACTTTCAAGGGATTTATGCTGCAACATTGGCTAGTAATTCTTCTTACGATAACTATACTACGATGGATTTGGTGACACATGAATACACCTTTACCATGCTGGCCAATAAAACTGTTTGTCAAATCGGATATCAAGGCAATGCCAATCTTTATGCGTCAAGTATTGCATACAATATAGAAATCTATGACAATACCAATTCCGTGATGATTTATACCGGATCACATCTCTTTAATTCTGCCAGTACAGATTATGTTGTTCCTTCTTCTTCTATTAATTTAATTTCCGGAAATAGTTATACCATCCGTCGTATTGCCTCCAATTATCTGGGAAATATTGGCAATACCATTGGAAGAATTGCCAGATACAATGGTGCTCCACTTCCTTCCGCTACCGTACTTTCAGGAAGTTTTATGCAAATCACTTCCTCCAATTTTTACGGAACCGGTGGCCCGGTACCCAACTTTGGAATTCCTTTTATTGATATCGTATTTCAATAAAAAAGAAGACATTTAAAAGTGTAAATATCTTTTAAATGTCTTCTTTTTGATAGAGGGAAATTGAATGTTATTCTACCTAGAAGTCGTTTAAACTTTATTGATTGTAGCCAATTGAAAAAAGTTTAAACGACTTCATATTAAAATAAATAGTGTGTAACTTTGGAAAATTGAGGTCACTAAACTTGTAACCTTTTGAGCATTATTCTACCACTCAATTTCCTTTTTCCCAACCTGTTTTAAAATTTCATTGGTCTTGGAAAAATGTTTGTTGCCAAACCACAAACCTCTATTGGCACTCAGCGGACTGGGATGTCCGGTTTGCATAATAAAATGTTGGGATGTATCGATGTATTTTCCTTTGTTTTTGGCATAATTGCCCCAAAGCAAAAAGACGACTTGTTTTTTGTGAAGCGAAATCTGTTGGATTACCGCATCTGTAAATGTTTCCCAACCTTTGTTTTGATGGGATCCTGCTTCATGCGCCCTTACAGTCAGTGTGGCATTGAGCAATAAAACTCCTTGCTTGGCCCAATACGATAAATCGCTACTGACAGGATAAGGTTTGCCCATGTCGGCTTCCAATTCCTTAAAAATATTGATCAAGGACGGTGGATGTGATACATCGGGATGCACTGAAAAACACAATCCATTGGCTTGTCCTGGTCCGTGATAAGGGTCTTGCCCGATGATGACAACCTTCACATCTTCCCAACGGCAATATTCAAAAGCTGCAAAAATATCTTTTCCTTTGGGAAAACAAGTATGCTGTCCGTATTCGCTTTTCACAAAACGAATCAAGTCTTCAAAATAGGGCTTGGCAAACTCAACTTCCAATACTTGTTTCCAGCCGGCTTCTAATTGTACTTCCATAAAAAATATTTGAATATCACCCCAAAGTGATGGATTAAAACAGTCACGAAATTAGTATATTTTTAGTTAATTTGCATCACCGTTTTCAAAACCATAGATTCGTTTGATTCATCCTAAAAATAAAAAGTCTATTAACCAATTTCTATTCTCTTTATTCTAATTTTAATTACATGTTCATCACCGGCAAAACATTACAAGACCTCGAATTTCCACAAGTTTTGGAAACGGTGAAATCTTTTGCCCTTTCCGAATTTGGGGCGATGGAAATTGAACGATTAAAACCTATTGAAGATCGAGATGAATTGGTTCGCAACCTACAAGAAACAGACGAATACCTCACTTCCTTTTACAACAACAATCGCATTCCCAATCACGGATTTCAGGATATATCCAAAGCTATTTTGTATTTGGGTATTGAAAATACTTATATCGAACCCAAAGTTTTATTGGATATTGTTTCCAATGTAAGTACGATTCAGGAGTTGACTCAATTTTTAGAAAATTTCAAACTCCTCTATCCCCTACTCTACGACACCACTTGTGATCTTCCCAAACATTTTGAAATCATCAGTCTCATCACAACGCGTATAGACAAATTTGCCGAAGTAGCCGACAACGCTTCACCCGATCTCAAAAATATTCGCCGAGAAAAAAGAGAAATTGAATCTCAAATCAGTGCTAGTTTTGACAGGGCTTTGCAACGCTATGTCAAGTTGGATTACCTCGACGATATTCGAGAATCGGTGGTTGACGGTAAAAGAGTTTTGGCGGTACAAGCCATGCATCGTAAAAAGGTATTGGGTAATATTTTGGGGACTTCCAAAACCGGCAGCATCATCTTTATCTTGCCGCAAACGACCCAAAAATTGGATCAAGATCTGCAATTTCTCACCTTGAAAGAACAGGAAGAAGTCATTCGAATTCTCAAAGAAATAACCGATGCATTGCGTCCCTATAAAGAAGTACTGATCACATATCAAACCTATCTCACCGCCCTTGATGTCATAGGCGCCAAAGCCAAATACGCCGTTGCAATCGACGGTATTTTACCCAAAATAGCCAGCCAAAAAAGAATTTATCTTCAGGAAGCCTATCACCCCTTGTTGTTGTTGATCAACCGTCGCAAAGGGATTCCTACCATACCCCAAACCATCGAACTCAATGAATCACAACAAATTATCGTGATTTCGGGACCTAATGCCGGAGGAAAGAGCATTACTTTGAAGACGATTGGTTTGCTGCAAGTCATGTTGCAAAGCGGTTTGATGATTCCCGTCAATGAAAACTCAGAAATGTCTTTTTTTGATACCATTCTTACCGATATTGGCGACAATCAATCCATAGAAAACCAATTGAGTACCTATTCCTATCGGTTGAAAAATATGCGTATCTTTCTCAAGAAATGCAATGCACATACTTTGTTTCTCATCGACGAATTTGGGACAGGTAGTGATCCTGAATTGGGTGGAGCTTTGGCAGAAGTTTTTTTGGAAGAATTTTACCTCAAAAAAGCCTTTGGGGTCATCACCACGCATTATACCAATATCAAAGCCCTCGCCGACCATTTGGAACATGCCACCAATGCCAATATGCAGTTTGACAAACGCAGTTTGCAACCTTTATACGAACTGGTAACCGGTCAAGCCGGAAGTAGTTTTACCTTTGAAGTAGCCCAACAAAACGGGATTCCATTTAACCTTATCAACAGAGCTAAAAAAAGGGTTTCAGGTAGTAAAGTACGTTTGGACAAGACCATTTCCAAATTGCAAATAGAACGCAACAAATTACAGCAACAAACGGTATCTTTGGAAGAAGAAAAGGAAAAAGCCAGTGAACAAGCCCAAACTTTAGAAGAAAAACAAAACCGCATTCAGGAAAAATTGGAGCAATTTCAGATTTTGTACGATACCCAACAAAAGATGTTGCAATACGGACGCGTTGTCAATGAAATGAGCAATCGTTATTTTCAAACCGACAATAAAAAACAATTGATGACCGAATTTCAAAATTGGATTCAAGGAGAAAAGGTCAAGTTTACGAAGAAAAATCCACCGATCAAACGTACCAAAGAAGAGAAAAAAGAAATCCTCAAAGTTCAGGAGATTAAAGAAAAGGAAGTGAAAACAATCGAAAAGGAAGTGCTGAAAGAAGTGGAAGTCATTCGTGAAATCAAACAGGAAGAAGCACGCGAAAAAGCTTTGATTATTGAAAATTATCAATATACAATCGGAGACATCGTGCGTTTAAAAGATGGCTGGGCACAAGGCACCATAGAAAAAGTAGAAAAGAAGAAATTATTGATTAATTACGGAACATTCACTACCTTAGCCTTGAAAGATCAGGTGGAATTAGTGAGGAAGGGACGGTAGTGGGGAGTTGGCAGTTAGCAGTGAGTAGTTAGCAGTGAGTAGTTAGCAGTGAGTAGTTAGCAGTTAGCAGTGGGTAGTTCGCAGTGGGTAGTTAGCAGTTAGCAGTGGGCAGTTTGCAGTGAGTAGTTAGTAGTTAGTAGTTAGCAGTTAGTAGTGGGCAGTTTGCAGTGAATAGTTATTTGAAAGTAGTTGGTCCTAGAACACAGAACTTGCAAACTCAAAACCTAACCTCAAACTTGAAACTTGAAGCTTGAAACTTGAAACCTGAAACTTGAAACTTGAAACCTGAAACCTGAAACCTGAAACCTGAAACCTGAAACCTGAAACCTGAAACCTGAAACTTGAAACCTGAAACCTGAAACCTGAAACCTGAAACTTGAAACCTGAAACCTGAAACCTCAAACCTGAAACCTAAAACCATTCAACATGCAAATAGAAAACACAAAAATCCAAGGTTTAAAAATCATCAGTCCCAAAGTATTTGGAGATGAAAGAGGCTATTTTATGGAATCTTACAACCACGAAAAATGGTTTGAGGTTTTGAATACGCTGTTTATTCAAGATAATGAATCGCTTTCATCTTCCAATGTTTTGAGAGGTTTGCATTTCCAAAATCCGCCACATTCCCAAGCCAAATTGGTCAGAGTAGTTCGTGGTTCGGTATGGGATATTGCGGTTGATTTACGCAAAGAATCACCTACTTATGGGCAACATGTCAAAGTGTTTTTATCGGGGGAGAATAAAAAACAGTTCTTTATTCCTGAAGGATTTGCTCACGGATTTATCGCATTGGAAGACGATACTGTTTTCAGTTACAAATGCTCTCAGTATTACCATCCTCACGCTGAGGGAATTTTGTTATGGAACGATCCCGATTTGGCCATAGATTGGGGTACACACGAACCCTTGGTCAGCGAGAGAGATCGTAAGGGTATGAAATTCAGTTCATTTAGATCAGATTTTTAAAAGGAAACATTAGTGATGGTATATTGGTATTTCTTGTAGTGTTCATTGGATGAGAATTTAAGCTTTCGATTCTTTTGAATATTTTAAATGTTAAATTTAAATCTTTTGAAATTCAAATCCGATTTTTTAATACTTTAGCCTACATTTAAAAAATAAAAAATGAGCAAAACCATGCGATTTTTCAGCTATGTAGGCGTAATAGCCTTGGCAGTTGTATTGACTTATTCGGTAACCGCTTCGGTTGCCAAAGCCAATGAAGAGCGCAAAACTTCTGAATACTATCAAATCAAAGCGCTGAAGTTACCCGAAGAAATGAGTTTTGCCGGTGAAAAAGCCAATTTGAAAGATGCTGAAGTATATGAGCGCATCGATAGAGAATTGCTGGTCAACACCTATTGGCAATCCAGTATGTTGTTGTATTTGAAAAGAGCCCATAAATATTTTCCGGTTATCGAACCCATTTTGGAAAAACATGGCGTCCCAAACGATTTCAAATATTTAGCAGTCATTGAAAGCGGTTTGACCAATGCCACTTCATCAGCAGGTGCCAAGGGATTTTGGCAATTCATGCCGGCAACCGCCAAAGAATACGGCATGGAAGTCAACGATTTTGTCGATGAACGCTATCATTTAGAAATAGCTACCGAAAACGCTTGTAAATATTTGAAAAGTGCCAAAGCCAAACTGGGAAGTTGGTCGTTGGCCGCAGCAGCCTACAATTCGGGAAACAAAAATGTCTCCGATCGATTGGCTCAACAACAAGTGAGCAATTATTACGATTTATTTTTAGTGGAAGAAACAGCCCGTTATGTTCCCCGCTTATTGGCTGTAAAGGAAATCATGGAAAATCCGGATAAATATGGCTATTTAGTTGAAAAAGAAGATTTGTACAGCTTGGAGCAAACCCGCGAAGTCAAAGTGGATTCAACGATTACCAACATGACTGCTTTTGCTCAAAAATTTGACATGACTTATAAAGATTTGAAAACCTTAAATCCTTGGTTACGTAATACCACTTTGGACAATAAATTGAAAAAGACTTACTTTATTAAAGTTAAAGATTAGGGATTTTACAGTTCAAACCATTCAAAATATCGCATCATTCTGATAGAAGCAATACACTTCAAATGGATTTTGCGATTTTTTTATGCTTTATAAAACTTTGATACATAAACATTTTTCGTACTCTTCAAAATCAAAGTATACATACCGTTATGTAGTCCAACTGCATCAACTTGGTCCCCAAAACCACCTGATTTTAAGATTCTACCTTGCATATCTACAATCCAATACGTTTCGTAAACTAGATTGGTTTCAATAGTCAATTTATTTAATACAGGATTGGGAATTATCTTGATTACATCCTGTATAGGCTCCTCACCCAACCCAACAGTTTCACAATCTCCATCCGAATTAAAAGGTTTAAACCATCGCAAAACATCGGTTTTGACAGCGCTTGAATCCGAACTCGAAGCATCACGGCACAACCAAGCACTTACAGTTTGATCGGGACATTTTTCTGTCAAGGTAAACCCTTCTATGTTGGTATTGCTAGTGGGAACCGGAAGAAAATATTCTGAAACCATATCCATAACCCGTTCGGAATTGGTATCCAAAGTACTGCTCAAATCGGTTACTTCCAAACGGTTTCCATCAATGTTGTGTAAGATATACAACAAACCGGTACTGGCATCAAATGCCAAATCACAACTTTCCTCTCTATTGGTTTTGTATTTTCCTACGTAGATAAAATCATTGCTGACATTGGGATTCACATCAAAAACCCAAATATAACCACCATCTTGATGCGCTACAAATAGCAATCCGCCCATTCCTTTTTGTG
>JADZFW010000190.1 GCA_020854235.1 Flavobacteriaceae bacterium | reverse complement strand
TACTTTTACAGATATAAGAATTGCAATTCAAACAGAAAAACAATTTAAAAAATGGTCTAGAGCTAAAAAAGAAGCTTTAATTGAAGGTAGATTTGGTGATTTAGTTAATCTTGCTAAGAAGAAGTTCCGTCACCTTGAGTGATTTGTGACTAAGGGTCTCGATACGTCCCGACTTCGTCAGGGACTACTCGACCTGACGCGGACTTTAAAGACGAGAAGCGTCATGCCGAGTGATTTGCGACGAAGGAGCAAATTGTATCGAGGCATCGATACGTCCCGACTTCGTCAGGGACTACTCGACCTGACGCGGACTTAAAGACGAGAAGCGTCATGCCGAGTGATTTGCGACGAAGGAGCAAATTGTATCGAGGCATCGATACGTCCCGACTTCGTCAGGGACTACTCGACCTGACGGCGGACTTTAAAGATGTGTAGAATGTTTAACGTCTAGTTCATCAGTTTTATAAGACCAAGTGATTAGAGAGCGTATCATGTGATATATTTATCCGATTGTAATACTAACTTTACGATTAGTTTACAATATTGAATAATGTGTGTTTAGTTATAAATTGCACATTTGAATTAAATATTTTAATGGTATTTAAAAATATTTATGTTAAAGATTTTGTATTTAAATAACTTATACGTTAATTTGTTTCGATTCAATAGATGTATATCTATTTTAAGGTTCCTCCTATAGACACTTTCCCGGGTCTATTGCTATTTTATTAAACTACTAAAACTAACTTTTTTATGAAAAAAAGATTACTTGTATTATTCGTATTAGGATTACTTACGAATACTGAAATTTTTGGTCAAATTTTTACAGAAAACTTTGATGGTACATGGAACTCGCCTGCTCCTACAGGTTGGGCTTCAGATAGAGAAGCCAATAATGCAAGAGCATGGCATAGAAATGATTATACTACATATTGGGCTTCTCCAGCCGTTGGTAGTCCCATTGCATCAGGAGCAGAAAGTACTAATTATTACGCTAGATTTCATTCATCAACTGTAAATTCTGGCATTACTGCTTTTATTTATTATAATTCAAATATAAATTTAAGCACCTATTGTGCTGTTCAACTCAGTTTTTATTACATTAACCCTACTGGACTTGATGAGTTAGACGTTTACTTTTCTAATGATGGAGGTTATACTTATAGCCTTATTCAATTGGTGCAAAATTCTTCACAATGGAAAAAATTTACAATTGATATTCCATCGGCATATCTAGTTAATAATTTTAGAATTGGTTTTGTAGCTAATTCAGATAACGGAAATGATGATATGGGGATTGATCAAATAGTGATTGAAGAAAAAATTACACCGGTGGATATAACCAATTCCAACACTAATATTTGTTCCGGAGCTTTACAGTCATTAGTTGCAACAGGGGGTAACTTAAAAAACGAAACAATTTTTTCAGAGAATTTTAATAGTGGTTTGCCGGGAACATGGACAGCAATTAATAATTCGACCGGAGGAACTCCCGCTAATGCTGCTTGGACAAATAGAGCCGATGGGTATTCCTATGGGGGAACTCCTTTTCATTCAAATGACAATACATCATTTATGATGTCCAACAGTGATGTTCAGGGTTTATTTGGTACAACTAATACTGAATTAATAACCCCATCAATTAACCTCACAAACTATACATCTGCAGTTTTGTATTTCAATCAATATTTTGCTTATTTTTCAGGGGAAACAGCAAAAGTTCAAATATCAGTAAACGGAGGAGCCTATAGTGATTTAATTACATATAATGCTACAGTCCTATATATAGACTATTTTGCATTAGAAACAATAAACTTAAGTGCATATATTGGAAACAGTGATATCAAACTTAAATTCAAATACAATGCAACTTTCGATTATTATTGGGCAATCGATAATGTTAAGGTAATGGGTAATAAACAAAAAATAACATGGACACCCACTACCAACCTTTACACAGACAGTGGTTTAACAACGCCTTATGTGTCCGGAAATCATGCCGCAACCGTATATGCATCTCCTTCTGCTACTACCACCTACACAGCAACTTCTGCAATAGGTTCCTGTTCAAAAACCGATACGGTTACCTTAACAGTTGAAACCGCTGTTTACAACGGCACCTGGACACCTGCTCTCAGCAGCAACCAATCCATAGAAATCAATGCTGATTATACATTAGCAACCGATATGGATGTATGTGCTTGTAAAATTAATTCTGGGAAAAAACTCACTGTTCCAAGTGCTACAACCTTAACCGTCCAAAATGGAATCGACAACGCCGGAGAAATTGTAGTAGATCATACCGGTAGCTTGGTGCAAGTCAATGAGACAGATACTAATACGGGAGCTGGTGTTTATAAGATAAAGAAAACTACGGGGACTTATAAAAACTACGATTATTTCTATTGGTCTAGTCCGGTAGAAAATGAAACAGTAGGTACAGTTTTACCTACGGTAAATTATAAATACAAATTCAATCCTGCCAATTATTTAGATGTTAAAAGTGGACATGGGTATCCGCAACCTACAGCAAGTATACCAGGAGATGGTTATGATGACAATGGTGATGATTGGTCATATTTGTCCAATTCCACTATTATGCCGAAAGGAATTGGTTTTATAGCTATGGGTAAAGATTCACCTACTAGTTTTAGTGTAGGACAAATGGGCGTTTCTCAAGCTGCTTTTGATGTAACTTTTGAAGGCGAAAAGATTCACAATGGGACTTTCACTGCTGAAGTAAAACAAGATGCTTATAATGTTTCCCCTGGATATAATCCCAATAATAACAATTTGAATCTATTGGGCAATCCTTATCCATCGGCAATTGACGTATTTGAATTGTATCATGACAATGCAAGTGTGTTGGAAGGTAAATTCTATTTCTGGACACATGATGCACAATTGGCAGCCATCAGTGGTCCTAATGCGTATGACTTTGACAATAACAACTTTGCAATTGGTGCGGTAACAGGAACTTATCCTTCTTATACCTATACCCAAACGCTTAGTGGAACCGGTAAATCAGCACCACGCTATATAGCCAGTACACAAGGTTTTATGGCAAGTGCCATAGATGGTATTGCCAGTACATCAAATGTTACTTATAAAAATTCGATGCGGGCAACCGGTAATAATAATACCTTTTTCAGACAAGCATCCGATATCCCTCAAGTTTCTAGATTGTGGCTCAACATGACTGGAGCTAATAGTTTTAATCAAATTGCTGTAGGGTTTGATATCTCAACTTCTGATACTTATGGAATGGGAGATGCCCCTAGAGTTGCTAGTGCAGCTAATACAGATTTTTATTCTATAATTCAGGAAGTAAATGGTGCTTTCGCCATTCAATTCCTTTCTGATTTTCAAGATGATAAAATGGTGCCACTAGGAATTTCAGTATTAAATCAAGGGACTTTCGAAATTTCATTGGATCATGCAGATGGCATCTTCACCGAAGGTCAAAAAATATACCTAGAAGACACCTATGAAGACGTCATCCACAACTTAAACGAAGGCGCTTACAGTTTTACCCAAACAGCAGGTACCAACATCAACGACAGGTTTATCCTGCGTTTCACCAATACCGCTTTGGGTAACGATGACACTGCATTAAACACAGTGAAAGTTTATCCTAATCCAAGCACTGGTGTGTTTAACGTATCTTACCAAGGCAGTGCTACGTTGCAATACACGGTGTATGACCTTACCGGTAAAACCATCTTATCGGGGACAGGTAATCAAATAGACTTATCGCACCAAGCTATAGGTATGTATTTTGCCACAATCACGGATGGCAGTGCGCTGAGAAGTTTGAAGTTGGTTAGAGAATAACTTGGTAAATTCCAATTTTCTAAATTTCAAATTCCAATATGGATGAGGTAAGGTTTGAAATTTAGGAGTTATATATTTTTGATATTAATAGCACGCATATGAACCGCATCGAGATTGAAAATTCGGTGCGGTTTTTTTATGAGATAACCTAATAATCAATAATTCAATGTAAACCTAAACCCCGAAGGTTTTTAAAACCTTCGGGGTTTCTAAAAACACGTCTTAGAACGAGTTTGCCAAACTTCCCAAAGTTTGGCAAACTTCTACTAAAGTGTCCTTATGTGACTTATGTGGTGAATAAAACTCCTCAAGTTTGGCAAACTTCTGTGTCTATTAAGTTTGGCAAACTTCCAATAAAAGGCTAAAAAATAATTCCAAGTATTAGATAATATATGATCTAATAGATGTATATTTGTCGTATAATGGTTAATATATTATCTATCAATGCATCCATACAGTATTCATAAGCAACCTACAACAGTATTGACTGAGGTGTCAGTGCGATTTAAAAAATTAAGAAAAGCCCAAAACATGAGTCAGGTGGTATTAGCAGACAGGTCTGGGGTTTCATTGGGAAGTTTAAAACGATTTGAAACAACAGGTAAAATAAGTTTGGAGTCACTTTTAAAGTTGGCTCATTTGCTAGATAGATTAGCCGATTTTGATTCGCTTTTTTTGAATGAGGATCACGTAAACCTTAAAAGGTTGTTTGATAAATAGGTTTAAAAAGCATGAATAAAATTGAAAAAATAGTAGTTTCCATCCTTTTGGACACTGTTCCAGAACGGGTTGGAGAATTGGTATTGTTTGAGAATAAGATCTATTTTAAATATGATGCCGTATTTTTGGACAGAAAAATCAATATTTCTCCCTTTAAACTACCCTTCCACCCTGCAATTACCCATGCTTTACCAACTCCTTTTGAGGGACTTTTTGGGGTTTTTGATGATTCACTTCCCGACGGTTGGGGAAGACTCCTTTTAGACAGATATTTGCAATCCAAAGGTATTAACCCTCTAGCTATTTCGCCTTTGCATAGATTGGCTTATGTGGGCAGAAATGGTAGGGGAGCTTTGCTATACGAACCGGCATTTCAATCGCATGAAAGTTCAAATGTGGGTTTGGAATTGGATGCTATATCCAAGGAGATGCATTTAGTTTTGGAAGGAGAAAGTACGGCAATTATAGATGAATTATTTCTATTAGGTGGTTCATCTGGAGGAGCAAGACCCAAAATCAATGTGGGATATCATTCTGCCAAACAACATATTATTTCTAGTGACAGAGATTTACCTGAAGGCTATGAACATTGGATTGTTAAGTTTTCATCATCCATGGATCGGGTGGATGCTGCACAAATAGAATATGCCTATCACAAAATGGCACTACAAGCAGGGCTCCAAATGATGCCAAGTAGGTTATTTCAGGGCAAATCGGGACAATTCTATTTTGGAACTCAACGTTTTGATCGAAACCAAAATAAAAGAATACATACGCATACAGCAAGTGGTTTGTTGCACGATGATTTTAGAATGAGTACGTTGGATTATGGTCATTTAATGGATGCCGGATTTCAATTGGAAAAACAAGTAAGTATTTATGAAAAAATATTGCGATTGGCAGCTTTTAATTTATACAGTCACAATAGAGACGATCACAGCAAGAACTTTTCTTTTCTAATGGACGAAAATGGATTATGGCGATTGGCTCCTGTGTATGATTTAACTTTTTCTTCTTCTTCTATGGGAAGTCATAGCACCAGTATAGCAGGAGTATACAAAAATCCAACCTCACAACATTTGTTAGAATTGGCTCAAATATTTGGTATAAAAAATC
>JADZFW010000189.1 GCA_020854235.1 Flavobacteriaceae bacterium | reverse complement strand
AATATTGTCAATTGATAATTGCAATGAAATTTTAAAATAACAACCTACAAATGCTTAAATTTTTTCAACTTTTTTTAATAGTATTTCCTATTTTATTAAGGGCTCAAAACCCAATATATCCTCAAGATTATTTCCAAAGTCCGCTTGATATTCCGCTGCTACTTTCTGGGAATTTTGGCGAATTAAGAGACAATCATTTTCATTCGGGTTTGGATTACAAAACCCAACAAATGGAAGGGCTCAATGTATACGCTAGCGCTGATGGCTATGTTTCTCGCATAAAAATCAGTCAATATGGTTATGGTAAAGTAGTATACATTACGCATCCTAATGGCTATACTACTGTATATGCACACATTCAAAAGTTCTACCCTACACTAGAAAACTACATCAAGAAAATTCAATACGAAAAAGAGAACTATGAAATAGAAGTTTTTCCCAAACCTCAAGAATTTCCACTTAAAAAAGGAGAAACTTTTGCCTATTCCGGAAATACCGGAAGTTCAGGTGGTCCTCATCTACATTTTGAAATAAGAGATACTGATAGACAAATTCCCATCAACCCTATTCTATTCGGTCTCCATATTGACGACCATAAAAAACCAGAAATTCAAAGTCTTTATGCGCATCCGCTATCCAACGATGCTCAAATCAATCAAACAGCGGTTAAAGTTCAAGTCAATTTAAGTAAGGACTCCATAGGAAATATGATCGCCGATACTGTTTATGCTTATGGTAAAATTGGATTTTCAATAAACACATTTGATGCTCAAGATTTTAGTGAAAACCGCAATGGAATCTATAAACTAAGCCTCAAAGTGGATGGAACTCCCTATTTTGAACACGAATTGGATCAGTTTTCTTTTGATGAAAGCAAACTCATCAATCTGCATATCGATTATGAACATTATGAAAAATTTAATTCCCGTTTGCAAAAGTGTTTCATAGAATCTTCAAACAAACTAAGTACTTACACTAAAAATTTGCCTAATCAGGGTTACATTGACATCCAAGATGGAAAATCATATCATATTGAAATCAATGCATCCGATATTGAAGGCAATACAACTCAGATTCGTATTCCGGTTGTTGGATTAAATTCTAAAATTGAATTTCCCTCCAAACCTAAAAAGTCAAATTATAAAGTTCTTGCCAAAGAAACTAAATCCATCTATCTGGACAGTATCAGCATACTTTTTCCCAGATATACCTTTTATCAGGATGCCGATTTAAACATCTATAAAAACGCAGATGGTAGTGTCCAAATTGATGAAGATTTCATTCCGCTTTCCCGAACTTACACCATGAGTTTTGACGTTTCACATATAAATAAAGATTTACTCAAACATACCTACATCGCCAAAATTGGAAAAAAAGGTTATACGTCTTACATTCCCAGTGAAGTGAAAGACAATAAAATCATAGGAAAAGCCAAAACATTGGGAAAATACAATCTTGTTCAAGATTTTAAAGCACCTACCATCAAACCACTGAACTTTGAAGACAACAAATGGATCAGTGAACTAACCGTATTACAAGTAGCCATCAATGATGAATTATCAGGAATTGAAGATTTCAATGCGCATATTAATGGCAAATGGATTTTAATGGAATACAATCACAATACAGGTGTTCTAACCTATGATTTAAGTGATTTAAAAATAGAAGGAACTGAAATTAAATTGGTAATAACCGTAACCGATAAAGCCCAAAATACTAAAACTTATTCGGCTACGTTAAACAGAGTAAGTAAATAATGTATTATCTTCGGCTGTTGATTTTACCATGATAACAGACATCAAATCTCACATTTTGAAAACAATTTTATACTTTTTTCCTCTCTTTTTGTGTTCTTGGGTCACATTTTCTCAAACCGGAACAGTATCTGGAATTGTCAAAAACTCGGATGGTGAATTATTGAACAATGTTTCGGTCACTTATCAAAAAAAAGGCACTACAACCGATTCCAAAGGGTATTATACGCTAGAAATTCCTGCACAAACAGATGTCATCCTCACCTTTTCTCACTTGACACACGATACCCAAACTAAAAAGATAAATGTTGTAAAAGGAGAAAAACTTAATCTCAATATTATCCTTACAGCCAAAGTGGAATCTATTCCCGAAGTAGAAGTGATTTCTAAAAGAAATGAAGTAGAAGGCATCACCAATGTGAAAGTGGAAACCATCAAAAATGTTCCCAGTGCCAATGCCGGAATTGAAGGCACAATGAAAATTACAGCTTTGGGAATCACTTCGAGTGATGAACTTAGCACACAATACAAGGTTAGAGGTGGAAATTATGATGAAAACCTTGTTTACGTCAATGGA
The DNA here is from genome assembly GCA_020854235.1 of Flavobacteriaceae bacterium. Classification (GTDB taxonomy): domain Bacteria; phylum Bacteroidota; class Bacteroidia; order Flavobacteriales; family Flavobacteriaceae. The sequence continues at coordinate 11,245 of JADZFW010000189.1, read as the reverse complement.
ATTGAAATATATCGTCCTTTTTTGGTTCGTTCCGGTCAACAAGAAGGTTTGAGTTTTCTCAATCCAGATATGACTGCTAATGTCAAATTTTCCTCCGGTGGTTTTCAAGCCAAATATGGGGATAAATTGTCTTCTGTCTTAGACATAACATATAGAAAACCAGATGATTTTGGAATCACTGCCGAATTGAGTCTCCTTGGTGCTTCAATGAGTATTGAAGGTATAAACAAGTCCAAAAAAACATCAGCAATTCTAGGTATGCGCTATCGAGATAATAGTTTATTTGTAAAAAGTCAAGATATTGAAACCAATTACAATCCACGTTTTGCAGACATTCAAGCATTGATATCTCATCAGTTTAATGCCAAATGGAATGTGGATTTTCTTACCAATTTTTCCATCAATGATTATCGGTATATCCCAACAGCCCGTAGTACCAAATTTGGTACTATACAAGAACCACTCGAACTGATCGTCTATTACGACGGACAAGAAAATGATCGCTATCAAACCTCTTTTGGTGCGCTCAATTTTCAATATTTGGCCAATGAAAATCTAACATTGGATTTTACAACATCTGTTTTCAATACCCAAGAAGAAGAATATTTTGATATTGAAGCTGCTTATTATTTGGGTACTCCTAGCCCTGATGCAGGTACTGAGGATTATGGTGAGAGTGAATTTAATGAAGGGATTGGTTCTCAATTGGATCACGCCCGCAATGCGTTGGATGCATTAATTGGCAATATCGAAGCCAAAGCACATTACTTCAAAGATCAAAACCAATTTGATTTTGGGGTCAAATTCCAAAAAGAAAACATTAAAGATCGACTTATTGAATGGCAAGTCATTGATTCGGCCGGATTCTCACTTCGCCCACCCGATCACATTCCCAATTTACAACCTTACGAACCTTATGAAGGTCCCTTAGTTCCCTATCAAGATGTTAGAGCGACCAACGATACCGATATGCAACGCATTTCCGGATTTGCCCAATGGAACCGCAAGATGGAATGGCGTGGGCATCAGATATGGACCAATATCGGGATAAGAGCGCATCAATGGCAATTAGAAGATTATACCGGCTTTATTTGGAGTCCCCGATTTCAAGTAGCTTTAAAACCCAATTGGAAAGATACCGATATCATTTTTAGATTATCAGGTGGCAATTACGCCCAACCACCTTTTTACAAAGAATTGCGCAATGCTGATGGCGAGGTTGTCCCAAATGTCAAGGCACAACAATCCTATCATGTGGTATTGGGAAGTGATTTGAGTTTTGAAATGTGGAAAAGACCATTCAAATTGGTTACCGAAGCCTATTATAAAAACCTTACCGATGTCAATGCTTATACCTTGGATAATGTTCGCATTCGCTACGCTGCCGATAACAATGCTGTTGCCTATGCCTATGGTTTTGATTTGAGAATCAATGGCGAATTTGTGCCCGGAACAGAAAGTTGGTTTAATTTCGGATATTTGAAAACGGAAGAAAATATTGATGACAGAGGCTATATCGCCCGACCTAGTGACCAACGATTGAAATTTTCATTGCTTTTCCAAGATTACGTTCCCAGTATGCCAAATTTGAAAATGTACCTCAACTTGGTTTACAATACCGGTGTACCGGGTGGCTCACCTACTTACGCCGATCCATATGATTTTCAATTGCGATTAAGTGATTACAAACGCGCCGATTTGGGAATATCTTATGTGTTTAAGGATGCCCAAAACAAATCCAACATCCGTTGGACCAAATCATTTAAAGAATTCAGTATCGGTGGAGAAATCTTCAACATGTTCAACATGCAAAACGCCATCACCAATACATGGGTCAGAGACATTTATAGTAAAAGCATGTATGGTGTCAAAAACTACATGACCGGTCGAGTGTTCAATATCAAAGTGAAAATGGCTTTTTAATATTGAACTTATAATTCTAATTCAATTACTTATTGAAAAAACTAATTCGGGGCACGACTTTTATTCGGGGCACGACTCTAAGTCGTACCCCGAATTGGTATTTTTATCCTTTGTAAAAAGGCAACTTCACAACTTTGGCCGGAATATTTTTATTTCGAATTTGAATATAAATTACCGTATCCAATTTGCTCATTTCGATAGGCACATAACCCATCCCTATGCCCATATTGAGTGAAGGACTCATTGTACCACTAGTTACCACACCTATGATATTACCCGTTGCATCTACAATAGGATATTCATGTCTAGGAATCGCTCTTTCCAACATTTCAAATGCCACTAATTTGCGCTTCGTTCCATTTTCTTTATGTGACTTGATATACTCGGAGTTGACAAAATCTTTGGTAAATTTGGTAATCCAACCTAATCCTGCTTCGATAGGCGAAGTTGTATCGTCTATGTCATTGCCGTAAAGGCAGAATCCCATTTCCAAACGCAAAGTATCTCTACTAGCCAATCCGGCAGGTTTAATATCATAAGCTGCACCTGCTTTAAAGACAGCATTCCAAATATCCTCAGCCACTGCATTGGGCATATAGATTTCAAAACCGCCACTTCCGGTATAACCTGTAGCCGAAACAATGATAGCGTCAAATCCGGCAAAAGTACCTATCTTGAAACTGTAGTATTCCATTCCATTTAAATCAATGTCGGTCAAACTTTGTAAAGCTTTGGCTGCATGGGGACCTTGAACGGCAAGTAACGACATCCCATCCGATTGATTGGTCATTGTGACACCCAAATCGTTGTGAGCCGTAATCCAATTCCAATCTTTTTCCATATTGGAGGCATTGACTACTAACATATATTCATCTTCGTGAATGCGATACACCAACAAGTCATCTACTATTCCACCTTCGTTATTGGGCAAACAAGAATATTGAACTTTTCCATCAAAAAGTTTGGATGCATCATTGGAAGTGAGTTTTTGAATAAGTGCTAAAGCATTCTTCCCTTTCAAATGAAATTCTCCCATGTGAGAAACATCAAATACGCCAATACTGTTGCGAACAGCCAAATGTTCGGCGTTGACGCCATCGTATTGAACAGGCATGTTGTATCCGGCAAATGGAACCATTTTGGCTCCTAAAGCTTCGTGAATATGGGAAAGTGCAGTATTTTTCATTATGAAACTGTATTAAATTTGGTGGCACAAAGGTAATAAATTTGACCCTAATATCGAGTCAAAATTAGATTTTTCTCAACGTACTGATATGGTAGTGGATGCGTGTAAATTATCACCACTTGACACCTATTTCCCATATTTTTTTTACCTTCGTAGAAAATATGAAGACCCATACTACCCATACTGCATTAGCTTACCTCAAAGGTGTCGGTCCGGCACGCGCCGAACTCTTTGAAAAGGAATTGGGTATTAAGACTATTGGTGACTTGGTTAGTTTTTTTCCCAATCGATATATTGACCGTACCCAATTTTACAAAATTGGAGCATTACAAGAAACACAAGCTGATGTTCAAATTGTTGGTAAAATTACAAATATCATAACCGAAGGAGAATTGAGACATTCACGCCTCAAAGCTACGTTTACGGATGAAACAGGAAGTATGGAACTGGTTTGGTTCAAAGGAATCAAATGGATTAAATCGGCTTTGAAAACACAAACACCCTATGTTATTTTCGGAAGGATCAATCTATTTAAAGGTGTTTTTTCAATGGCGCATCCCGAAATGGATTTGCTTACAGAATTTCAAAAAAGTTTACAATCGGCGATGCAACCCGTATATCCTTCTACTGAAAATTTACTTAAAAAAGGTATTTCCAACCGCGTGGTTCAGGGTATTATGCAAAACTTGTTTTTGGAATTCAAAGGAGCTTTTCAGGAAACCTTATCTCGGGAACTATTACAAACCCATCAGTTGATTGATAAGAATACAGCCTTATTCCAATTGCATTTCCCAGAGAATCAATCCTTATTGGCGCAAGCTGAATACCGGATGAAGTTTGAGGAATTGTTTTACATCCAATTGCAATTGTTGCGAAACAATCTATTGCGCAAACGTAAAATTAAAAGTTTCATATTTGAAAAAGTAGGTTTTTTCTTCAATGAATTCTACGAAAAACATTTGCCGTTTGACTTAACCGAAGCGCAGAAAAGAGTCTTACGCGAAATCAGAAAAGACATGGCATTTGGAGCCCAAATGAACCGGTTGCTACAAGGCGATGTAGGCTCAGGTAAAACCATAGTAGCTGTTTTGGCTGCCTTAATTGCCCTTGACAATGGATTTCAAGTTGCTATTATGGCCCCAACCGAGATTTTGGCAACGCAACATTTTCTATCTATCAGTGAACTTTTGAAAGACATGCCTGTTCAAATTCGATTATTGACCGGTAGCGTCAAGACCAAAGACAGAAAAATTATTCATGAGCATTTGGAAAACGGTTCTTTACATGTATTGATTGGTACCCATGCTTTGATTGAAGATAAAGTCAAATTTCAAAACTTAGGATTGGTTGTTATCGATGAACAACATCGGTTTGGCGTAGCCCAAAGAGCCAAAATGTGGCAAAAAAACCATTTGCCTCCACATGTATTGGTCATGACAGCCACACCTATTCCCCGTACCTTAGCCATGACTTTATACGGCGATTTGGATGTTTCCGTAATTGATGAATTGCCACCGGGAAGAAAAGAAATCAAAACTGCTTTAAGATTTGACAGCCAGCGATTGAGTGTATTTCAGTTTTTAAAAGAGGAAATTGCCAAAGGTCGACAGATTTATATTGTCTATCCTTTGATTGAAGAATCGGAGACTTTGGATTACAAATATCTCATGGACGGTTATGAAAGCATAATCCGAGCTTTTCCCCGACCAAATTATCAAGTAGGCATCGTGCACGGAAGAATGAAACCAGCAGATAAAGACGCTGAAATGCAACTTTTTACTGCCGGTAAAACACATATTTTGGTTGCAACTACGGTCATAGAAGTTGGGGTTAATGTCCCGAATGCTTCCGTAATGTTGATAGAAAATCCTGAAAAATTCGGTTTATCTCAATTGCACCAATTGCGAGGACGTGTAGGTAGAGGCGCCGACCAAAGTTATTGTGTTTTGTTGGCCGGAACCAAACTCACACATGAAGCCAAAATGCGTTTAAAAACCATGGTTGAAACCAATGATGGCTTTAAGATTGCCGAAGTAGATTTAAAATTGCGAGGTCCCGGAAACATTATGGGAACCCAGCAAAGTGGCATACTCAATTTAAAAATTGCCGATATCGTAAGGGATAGTGCTTTGTTAAAAATGGCACGTTATGCTGCGATGGATATTTTGAAAGAAGACCCCAACCTCGAAGCTACAAAAAACTACCCTATACGCATAACTTACAGTGATATTGACCTAAAGACAGGTATTTGGGCGAATATTAGTTAGTTAGTTAGAATACAATCGCAATTAGAATTATTTAAAAAAAATGAAATAATTATTCCCTAGTAAGAAACCCAAACAAAATTCAAATAAAATATTGGACATTTTTTATCTTAAATCTTCATAATCTCTCCATTTTATAATGAATAATGGTTCATTCTATTCTTAGATATTAATCATTTATAAACCTAAACAATCTTGTTGTAATTGTTCATTTAATTGTTGAAAAATATGATACATTGTTTGTATATTGCGCCACACAAATCGTAATTTTATACTTCCAAAACCCCGTAAATGGATTTACACTTTGATGAAAATAACGATTTAAGCCTGAAACGTTTTGAACGCATGCTTAAAACCAACAGTATATTCTTTTTCGACTCGGCAGAGTTTGAGAGGATAATTGGTTATTACATCGATCATGGCAAGGTAAATTTGGCAAAAAAAGCCATAGAATTGGCATTAGACCAACATCCCGATATATTGAATATCAGAGTTTTAAAAGCTGAATTACTCATCATTGAAGACAAGTTTTCAGAAGCCCTTAAACTCCTTGATGAATTGGTTTTATTAGAACCCAATAATGAGGAGATATACATCCAAAAAGCTTTATTAAATTCAAAACAAGATCACCATGAAGAGGCCATTCAACTTTTAGAATGGGCACTTTCACTTTCTGAAGAAAAAGAAAATATTGATATTCTGAATTTAATTGGAATGGAATATTTGTATTTGGAAAATTTTGAAAAAGCTTTGGATTATTTCAAGATTTGTTTGAGTATAGAACCCGAAGATCAAACAACGCTTTACAATATTGTGTATTGTTATGATATGCTGGATCAATCGGTAGAAGCTATTATTTTTCTTAAAAGTTACATTGAAAGTGAGCCATATAATGAAACAGCATGGCACCAATTGGGTAGAGAGTACTTTGTTATGGAAGAGTACAATAAAGCCTTGGAAGCATTTGAATATGCTATTTTGATAGATGAAAAGTTTGTAGGTGCAATTTTGGAAAAAGCCAAAACCTTGGAGCAATTGGAACATTATTTTGAGGCCATCCAAAATTACACATTAGCAACTGAATTAGATGACCCTACAGCTTATGCGTATATGCGAATTGGTTATTGTTTTGAAAAGTTAAACAATACCCAAAAAGCAATGGAATACTATCAAAAATCAAGTGAACAAGATCCATATTTGGATAAACCGCTATTAGGAATAATTGATATTTTATTTCAAGCAAAGGATTATCAAAAAGCCTTATTTTACATCAATCAATTGATTAATTTGGAAGATGAAAATCCGGTATATTGGAGATTGTACGGTCAGGCGAATCTTAAAATTGCCTTTTTTGAAGAAGCATCCAAAGCCTTCCAAAAATGTCTAATACTCAATGACAATATACTCGACAACCACCTCGATTTGGCAGATTCCTTCTATTTTTTGGGTGATTATAAAGCAGCTATAAAAGCCTTGATTAATGCCGAAGTCTATTTTCACAATTATGCTGACATTCAGTATCGATTGAGTGGCCTGTATTTTTTAATGAAAAGTAATGATTTGGGAATCAAATATCTGCACGATGCTTTACTCAATAATCCGGCTAAATATAAAAACTTCCAAAAACTGTTTCCCATTGTACATAACAGCAAAGGAATTCAAAATATTTTAGCCCGTTTCAGAGATGCCAATCCTTCATTTGAATGACGATGAATAATACCCGTTTCGGTTTGGTTGGCAAAACTTTAAAACACTCTTTTTCAAAGCAGTACTTTTTGGACAAATTTGAACAATTGCATTTAACCCATCATACCTATTCAAATTTTGAATTGGAAAGCCTAGAGCACCTCGATTTTTTTTGCAAAAATTCAGCTCGCGAATTAAGTGGTTTTAATGTTACTTTACCCTACAAGGAGCAAATTATTCAATTTCTTGACGACTTGGATTTACATGCAAAAGCCATTGGCGCTGTCAATACTGTTGTTGTAAAAAACAGTCGTTTGATTGGTTACAATACAGATTTTGAAGGCTTTAAATTATCCATACTTCCATTTTTACCAACCATTCCATCCAAAGCCCTTATTTTAGGAACCGGTGGCGCATCAAAAGCTGTAGCCTACACCTTTAATACATTGGGTATTCCTTATCATTTTGTCTCTAGAAATTCCGATAAAGGATTATCCTATGATATTTTAAATCAGGAGATTATGGCTGAACATCTACTTATCATCAACACGACCCCAATAGGGATGTTTCCAAATATCGATCAATGTCCCGATATTCCATACCAATTTCTATCTTCCCAACATTTGCTATACGATTTAGTATACAATCCTGCTCCAACTACCTTTTTAAAAAAAGGCAAAATACAAGGTGCTCAAATTCTGAATGGGTTAAAAATGCTTGAATTACAAGCTGAAAAAGCTTGGGAAATATGGAATCAAGCATAAAATCAATTTCGAAAGCAACTAAATTCCGCAATTGACATCTCTTAATTAGCCATTTTTTTGGTCAGATATAAACCAATTTGTATCTTTATCAGCTAATAGGAACCTTTAAACATAATCAAATGTTAGACAATCAAGAGCAATTGTTGCCCGATGCAACAGAGAACCAGTCCACTGAATCTACTCAAGAATCAGTGCCCGTAAATCTTACCGAAGAAAATTTAGAACCATCCAACGAAGTTAATGATTCCGTTGAGACTCACGAATTGGAATCCACTCCCGAAATCAGTACCGAAATTTTAAATGAAGAAACTGCAGAAATTGAAGAAAGTATTATTGAAAACCCGGAATTCGTTGAAAACACGAAATCTGAAGAAGTGGTTGATATAATTAAAGAAACCGAAGCATTAGAACCCATCCAAAAAAGTGAAATTATTGAACCGGTTGTTGAAACCCTACTTTCAGAAAATTCACAGGAAGGTGTTGAAGCCATAGAAGAACAAGTTGCATTGGATTCTGTTAAAGGAGAAGAAGTTTCTGAATTACCCATGGTCAATTACGGCGATAGCATGCCTATTGAACAAATTGTCGCTACTTTAAAATCGCTTATTGCCGAACATCCGGTACAGTCGATAGGCAAACACGTGGAAGAACTTAAGAGATTGTTTAATTTGAAATTTGGCACTTTATTGAAAGACGCCAAAACAGCTTTTTTAGCCGAAAATGAAGAAGGTGCTGAGTTTCACTACGAAAATCCCATTCAAAAAGAATATAACGAAGTATTGTTCAGTTATAAAAAATTGAGACAGCAACATTACAATGACATTGAAAAAGTTCATGCTGTCAATTTAATTCAAAAAAATGCCATCATAGAGGAATTAAAAGATTTGATTGAAAATGGAAATCCTGATACGATGTATAAGAAGTTCAGAGATATCCAAACCAAATGGCGCGCCATAGGGCCGGTACCTCGTGATAATTATGCCGATACGTGGCGAACCTACCATTTCCATGTAGAACGTTTTTACGATCTATTGCATTTGAGCAATGAATTGAGAGAAATGGACTTCAAACACAACTATGAGGAAAAAATGAAGTTGGTACAAAGAGTAGAAGTTCTGGCAGAAAGTGAAGATGTCAAGGCAGCCTTTGAGGAATTACAAATTTTACACAGACTATGGAAAGAAGAAATTGGACCGGTTTCTCGCGAACATAGAGAGGAAGTTTGGAATCGTTTCAGTGAAGCTACCAACAAGATTCACAACCGTCGTCATGAATATTTTGAAGTAGTTAAGGGTGAATTTGAAGAAAATTTAAAGCAGAAAGAACTCGTTTTGGAAGAATTGGATGCTTTGAATAAAATGGAGCGCAAAACACACAATGATTGGCAAAAAAGTTTGAAAGATGTGGAAGTTTTGAGAAAAAAATTCATTGAAACCGGTAGAGTTCCTCGCTCCAAAGACAAAGAAATCTGGGAGCGATTCAGAGAAATCAACCGCGTTTACAATCAAGGAAAAAACGAATTTTATAAGGATATCAAAAAAGAGCAACAAGACAATTTGGATCGTAAGATGAAATTGGTTGCACAAGCAGAAGCTTTACGTGAAAGTGAAGATTGGGATAATGCTACTGAGGTAATGAAACACATTCAATCAGAATGGAAAAACATCGGTCATGTACCCAAACAACTTTCCGATAAAATCTGGAACAGATTTAAAGAAGCTTGTAATCACTATTTTGACCGATTACACAAGGCTCAGGATTCTAAAGATGAAGAGTTGATGTCGGTTTATTTGAATAAAAAGGCTTATTTAGAAAAACTAAAAGAAGAATCTGAAAAAGAAGGATTTAGTCCGACTTTTGATCAATTGAAAGCCTATATCAATGAGTGGAAAGAAATGGGAAGTGTACCTGCTAAACAAAGGTATATTGAAGCCAAATTCAACAAATTCTTAGATCCTTATTTTGAAAATCTTTCTTCCGATAAGACTCAAAGTATGATGGTGCGATACAAAAACATGATAGATTCTTTTATGGAACAAAAAGATACCAATAAGATTTACGATGAAATCAATTTTGTACGCAAAAAATTGGAATTGGTTACCAAAGAAAAACAACAAATGGAAACCAATCGACAGTACTTTTCCAATGCAGATGACAACAATCCAATGATGCGTAAAATTCTCAACAACATTGAGAAATTGTCTTTGGAAATTGAAGTTTGGGACACCAAATTACAGTATTTGAGAAGTTTGAGTTTCTAATGTAAATTCTAAACATAAAAAAAACCTCCGCAAAACGGAGGTTTTTTTATATCAAACACTAACATTAGTCAAATTAATTCAAAGCTTTTTCCAAATTTTCTTTGATGGCAGCCAAAAAGTCTTCGGTATTCAAATAGTCTTCCCTTTTAATCCCTTGCGGATGCACTAATAAAGCCAAGTCTTTGGTCATTTTACCGCTTTCTACAGTTTCCACACAAACTCTTTCCAAAGTTTGAACGAAATTTACCAATTCCTGATTGTTATCCAAAATACCTCTGTGTTCCAATCCACGTGTCCAAGCAAAAATTGAAGCTATTGGATTGGTTGAAGTTTCTTTTCCTTTTTGGTAATCTCTGTAATGTCGCGTCACAGTTCCATGAGCGGCTTCGGCCTCAACAGTTTTCCCATCGGGAGTAACCAATACAGAAGTCATCAATCCTAAAGAGCCAAAACCTTGAGCGACTGTATCGCTTTGTACGTCGCCATCGTAATTTTTACAAGCCCAAACAAATCCGCCTTCCCATTTCATGACAGATGCAACCATATCATCAATCAAACGGTGTTCGTAGGTTATGCCGGCTGCTTCAAATTTTTCTTTGAATTCATTTTCAAAAACTTCCTGAAAAATATCTTTAAAACGACCATCATATGCCTTTAAAATGGTATTTTTGGTTGACATATACAAAGGCCAGCCTTTAACTAAAGCTTGGTTGAAACTTGAACGAGCAAATCCATAAATTGAATCATCCACATTGTACATAGCCATGGCTACACCATCACCTTGAAAATCATACACTTCCCAGCTTTGAACCGGACTTCCATCTTCAGGGACAAAACTCATGGTCAATTTACCTTTACCTTTGATTACCGTATCAGTAGCTTTGTATTGATCACCAAACGCATGACGACCAATGCAAATGGGTTTGGTCCAACCTTGTACATAACGAGGCACATTGCTCATGATGATAGGTTCGCGGAAAATGGTTCCGCCTACAATGTTTCTAAGGGTTCCATTGGGTGACTTCCACATTTTCTTTAATCCAAATTCCTCCACACGAGCTTCATCGGGTGTTATGGTGGCACATTTGATTCCTACGTTGTATTTTTTAATGGCTTCGGCAGCATCGATAGTCACTTGGTCATTGGTTTCATCTCTGTATT
>JADZFW010000188.1 GCA_020854235.1 Flavobacteriaceae bacterium | reverse complement strand
TTTCGGTTTCGGCTATTCTAATTTGTTTTTTACCGGCTTTGGATACGATTTCGCCTAAAGTTTCAGTCAGGTTGTCTTTGTCATAAATGACGTGAATTCCGACAAATTTTTCATCGTAATTGGCCATTGTGACGTAGTAGAGTTTGAGGGTTTGCATGCCATACTCTACATATTTTTTTTGGGTCAAAACTTCGGTCAATTCTCTACCTCTATCGGTACGGAAATTGTAAAAAAGCACCACATCATCGGGTTCGATGACCGCTAAAGGCTGCCCTTGAGCATCGCAATTAACGATGGGTTTGATAAACTCATCGGTTACATTGAGGTCGTAATTATTTTGAATGGCTTGTACCACATCGGTAGCTTTTTCACCTATTCCATTGACCAATAAATCATAAGCAATCTTCACACGTTCCCAACGTTTGTCTCTGTCCATGGCGTAATAACGACCTACAACAGATGCAATTTGAGTGTTGGTATTTTGAGTGAATTGTACCAAATCGGTTAGAAAACCTTTTCCTGAATACGGATCAACATCACGACCATCGGTGAAAGCGTGGATGTAGTTTTTGGTGCCGTAAGGTTCGGCTATTTTGATCAAACCTTTCAAATGGTTGATATGAGAATGTACGCCACCATCGGAAACCAAACCTAGGAAATGTACTTTTTTATTGTTTTTTTGGGCGTATTCAAAAGCAGCTATTACTTCTTTTTCGTGTGCCAAAGTTCCGTTTTCAACAGCCAAATTGATTTTAACAAAATCCTGATATACAATACGTCCGGCACCCAAATTCATGTGCCCAACTTCGCTATTTCCCATTTGACCATCGGGTAAACCCACGTCCAAACCGGAAGTTAATAAGGTGGCATTCGGATAATTTGCCATTAAGTAATCTATATAAGGTGTATGGGCTTGGGCTAAAGCAGAAACGGCTTTATTTTGAGTTTGTCCCCATCCGTCGAGGATGATGAGCATGACTTTTTTGTTCATAATGAAGTTAGAAGTTAGGAGTCAATCTTTGAAATATTTTACAATGACCTAAAAAATTCCAAAAACGAACAGTTGTTTTTCAGGGTGCAAAAATAAGGAATTTTAAAGCGAAAAAGACTGAAAACACCACAAAAAAAATCGTTAATGCAATTTGAAAATTCCATTAACGATTCTGTATGTCAAAAAGTTCTATTAATCTCTAGAAAAAATACTCAAAATGTACCAGAACAATAGTAAGAAAGATCCCAATAGACCCAATGATGCAGCTACATATTGATCTTCTTGGTATTTATGAATCATTTGAGATGTTTGATATAAAATAGAAATCGAAGCAATTACCACCATACCGGCAGAAAACCACAACCCTAAATTAAATCCGAATATCATACCGGCTACAATCAAACCAAGGGCTACAAATGTACTGATGGTTAAAATTCCTCTTAAAAATGAAAAATCTTTTTTACTTAAAAAGGCTACTGCTGTAATTCCGGCGAATAAAGCGGCTGTCAAAATAAAGGCTTGGCTGAGCATATTTAATCCGCCACCTTTAGCATAAAACATTACAATAAAAATCAAAGGCACAAAAATAATCGCTTCCGCCACGATGTAAAGAAACATAGCCATATACTGTTTGTTGCGATCAGCCGAATTGCTCAACGCCATTCTCTCTGCATAATTGGTAATGAATGCAAATCCTCCAATCATCAACAACCACCAAAATCCTTGAGTAGCTTTTAAGGTGAGTTCGACTATAAAAGGAACATGTAAAAATAAATATTCCACCACAATAAATGCCAATAGGGCTCCGGCTAAATGGGAATACGTTTTACGATAAAATACAGCTTTTTGTTCTTCGGTTAAAGCTGCTACCGGTGCGTAATTGATTTGATTTTCTTCCATTGTTTAGTATTTATTCCCGATTCTCGATAGCTATCGGGACTGGACGGGATTAGTATTTAAATTTTGGTAAAAATAAGAAAATATCGTTAGGTTGGATGTAAAGTTTGAAAATTTTGGATAAACTTAACCAATCTTAACTGAAGTCATAGTCAAGGAACCTGCAACGGCTTTATCATTGAAAAATGAAATCGAATCTTGTTCTTTTTTCAACGCTAAAATATATAAGAGCGGTAAAAAATGTTCGGGTGTAGGTATGGACATTTGAAATGCTTTGCCCAAACTTTGGTATTGCGTGAGTGATTTGAAGTCATTCTGCAATATTAAAGTTTTCATCTTTTCATTAGCTTCTCTTGCCCAATCAAAAGCAAAATCATCGGTTTGCATGTTATTCCAATCCAGCAATCTCAAGTTGTGCACCATGTTTCCACTTCCGATGATCAAAACACCTTTTTGTCTTAACTCTGCCATTTGTCGGGCTAATTCAAAATGGTAAATAGGCGATTGCGTATAATCCAAACTCAATTGAAATATTGGAACATCAGCTTGAGGATATAAGTGCTTGACCACACTCCAAGTACCGTGATCCAATCCCCAATCATAGTTCAATCCTACCGATGTTTGGGTAATGATTTGTTTGGTTTCCATAGCCCATTCCGGACTTCCCGGTGCCGGATATTGCACTTGATACAACTCGGGTGGAAATCCTCCAAAATCATGAATGGTTTTGGGAGTTTCCATAGCCGTCACAAAAGTACCTCTGGTTTCCCAATGTGCCGAAATACACAAAATGGCTTTTGGAGAAGGAATATCCTTCACTGAATTTCTAAACCCTTCAACAAATTCATTTTCTTCTATGGCATTCATAGGACTACCATGTCCGAAAAACAAAATTGGCATTTGGTCTGATGGATCAAAAGCATGTACTAGAGATTTGAGTTCTTTAATTTGCATGGCTTTTAATCCTAAAGGGAATAGAGTGAGGTATTTAACAAAGTCCTTTCTACGCATCCAATTTTACAAATTTTCCAAAATAAATGCCGTCATTCTTTTGTAGAGTTGCAATCTGGAATTTTGACGTTGGTAAATACCGTGATTGGAATCGGGATAGAATTCACTATCAAATTGTTTGTCAGCATCAATCAATGCATTGATCATTTGCATGCTATTTTGAACATGCACATTATCATCACCTGTACCATGAACGAGTAGATATTTTCCTTTTAATTGATTGGCAAAAAACAAGGGCGAATTTTGGTCGTAACCCGTCGGATTTTCCTGAGGTGTTTGCAAATAACGTTCGGTATAAATACTATCGTAATAGCGCCAAGAAGTAACAGGCGCCACAGCTATGGCCATTTTAAATACATCGCCGCCTTTCAATAAAGCATTACTGCTGGTAAATCCACCATAAGACCAACCCCAGATACCGATACGCGAAGCATCTACATAAGGTAATTTCCCGATTTCAATGGCAGATTCGATTTGATCAATGGTTTCATATTTACCCAATTCCTTGTAAGTAACTTTTGTAAATGCGGTGCCTTTTCCACCGGTACCACGTCCATCCACACAAGCGATGATGTAACCTTTTTCGGCCAACATGGCATACCAATATTCATCATAGGCATTCCATGTGTTTTCTACCG
>JADZFW010000187.1 GCA_020854235.1 Flavobacteriaceae bacterium | reverse complement strand
GCAACAATTACATCGCTTTTTTTGGCTACTTTAAGGGCTTCTTTTCGCAATTGTAAAGATGTTTTTGTAGAATCAATTCCTGAAGTTCCCCAAGTGATCCATGCATCGTAATCTTTGTCATCTACGACATTGGCACCTTTGGCATATAAGATTTCGGCTTTATTGCCCAGAACATTTTTGAAACCTTCCAAAACGGTTACAGATTCTTTATGTTCGGCTGCCACACTCCACATACCTGCCATGTCAAAACGGCTGTTGGCTAAAGGACCGATTAAGGCAATTTTTCCTTTTTTGGCTAAGGGTAATATTTGATTTTCATTTTTGAGCAGTACAAATGTTTGAGCAGCAATATCTCTAGCCACATTCATATTTTCTATAGTGGCAATTTCTGTTGCAGCTCTATTTTCGTCACAATATTTATATGGATCTTCAAATAGACCTAAATCGTATTTGGCTTCCAATATTCTTCTGCATGCCAAATCAATTTCTTCCAAAGTAACTTTTTGTTCAGATAAAGATTTTTCTAAAGTACTCAAATAGGCCTCACCTACCATGTCCATGTCGGTTCCGGCATGAAGTGCCAAAGCAGAAACCGTTTGTAAATCACCCATTCCATGTGCCATCATTTCGTTGATGGCTGTAAAATCGGTTACTACAAAACCGTTGAATTTCCATTGGTTACGCAATACTTCAGTCATCAACCAACGATTTCCCGTAGCCGGAATACCATTGATATCATTGAAAGAAGTCATGATACTGCCTGCGCCAGCATCGACAGCGGCTTTGTATGGAGGCAAATACTCGTTGTACATCCGTACTAAACTCATATCGGTAGTATTGTAATCGCGACCTGCTTCGGCTGCACCGTACAGGGCAAAATGCTTCACGCATGACATGATGGTATTGTTCTTCTTCAAATCATCACCTTGATATCCTTTGACATAGGCTTCGGCTACACGTGAGCCCAAATAAGCATCTTCACCGGCACCTTCGGCTATTCTACCCCAACGTGGATCACGAGCAATATCGACCATAGGAGAATAGGTCCAACAAATGCCATCAGCACTGGCTTCTTGTGCTGCAATACGAGCCGATTTTTCAATCAAATTCATATCCCAACTACTGGCTAATCCCAAAGGAATAGGAAATGTTGTTCTATACCCATGAATGACATCCATTCCGAATATTAAAGGAATTTTTAAACGACTTTCCTCAATTGCAATTTTTTGAATTTCCTTAATTTTACTTACAGATTTCACATTTAGCAAACCTCCAACTTGTCCTAGACGAATTTTACCGGCAATATCACTATTGTTGGCTTCACCGGTTTTGATATCTCCCGATCCGGGAAGATTCAACTGTCCGATTTTTTCTTGTAAGGTCATTTTGGACATCAATTCATCAATAAAAATTTCTTTTTCTGCTTTGTTTTGAGCAAATGAATTGGATGATAAAATGATAACCATCAAAAAGAATACAAAATATATTTTTTTGGATACCTGCATATTTACTTGTTAAAGTGTTATTTCTATTTGATTGGTTTGGGGAATTAACAATTTTTTAAAGTCATTGACCCCGAATATGGCACCACCATTTCTGAATGGATTATTTTCCAATTCAAAGTGGATTTTATTCCCGTTAATTTTTATTTGTTTGGGACAAAAACTATCCTTTTCAATGTTAAATTTGAATTTCAATTGAAACCCTTGATAGTTTAACATTGCCTCCAATCCGTTCATTTCTTTGGTTAAAACAGGATCAAAAATTACTTGTTTGCTATCCGCTCTAAAACCAATTAATTTTTTAATAATCAAACTGATGTATATTCCGGGGCCGCTAGAATAAACACGCCAACCACCATCTACAGTCATTTTACCATCCAAAACCTCTTGGTATTTGAAATCAGCTTCATAACGCGTAGAGAAAGTCACATCTGAACTGCTGTAATAACAATTGGCTTGACGTAAACTTCCTTGTTTTACAATGTTTTGATATTCCACCGGAATGGCTTGACGCAAGGCTTTGACAAAAGCATCGGCTTTGCCCAAAATAGCTTGAGATTCAGCATAACGAATGTGTTCGTGTATATACATCAAACCAATTTCTCTTCCAAAAAAAGTACTGCTTTCAGCACGTTGGAAAATTTCTTGAATACCACCTTTATAACGCAAAGGTCTGTCCATCAACCTCGCTCCATCGGGACCTTGTAAGTATTGATCGATAATGGGTTGATGCGCTTCACCTTGTTCTTTGGTAAAAATACCGCTGATGATGCCTCTATTCATAGGCAACAGGCTGTATTTAATTCCTGTTTTGGAATCACTGGGATGCAACAATACACTGATGTCTCCATTGTCTTCCACATATCCGTATCCTGCCACTACGCCATCTTTAATTAAATAAGAATTGAAATCGGACTGTATATTTTGAATATGGGTAGCAAATTCATTTTCTTTATCCTTATTGCCTAAAATACCATATACTTCTTTCATTTCGGAGAAAGCTTGGTAATTCATTTCCACCGTCCAAGATGAAATCAAGCGTTTGGCTAATTCTTCATTGACCGGTTGGAGTGAATCATTCCAATCGCCGCCACCAAAAGGCACCAAAGCAGTTCCCTTGATATAGGAATCTACAATCATATGCGTCAATCTGTCAATATGCTCTTGAATTGTGGTGATATTTGTATCATTGAAATAGGGAACTTTTTCCTCCAATATCGAGGTATCGCCAGTAGTTTTAATGTAATTGGCGGTAGCAATCATCACCCAATAATAGATATCGCCGTGACAATCTCCAGCCCGAATGTGTTGATATGAATCAAACATCCACCATTGAGGCCAATCGCCAAAAGTATTTTGATTGGCAAAAAGAGTTAACAAGACTTTTTTAGCAGCCTCGTATTTTTCCAAAGCCAGTAACAATTCAATCGGACCTTGTGATACATCTCTTGTTCCCCAAGCTGCTCCGCTAAATTGCTCCAAACCGTAAGGCGTGAGAAAATGAGTCATGGCATTCATACCATACCAAGGTAAAATGGTTTGGATGGCTTTGATATTTGTATCACTTCCATTGAGCTGCAAACCATTTCTCAATTTATCCCAAAAGTTTTCGGGTAACGCTGTATGCATTTGATTGAATTTTTCAACCACTTCGCCTACAAATTGCATTGAAAACTGATTCGTTTTTTCGGTTTCCAGTACAAAAAGTCCATTGGCTATGCTGTATGCTTCGGCTGATAAGCCATATTTTAAAGACGATTTTAGGTTGGATGCTTCCACATTAATTTGAAATTGTGCCTGCGGAAATTTTGATCTTATCATTGAATCATCAGTCGGTACAACTTTAAAATGCGTATCATTTAATCCATTATGCACTTGCCAAGTATTGGTTTTATCAAAATCGTGAGAAACGACAATTTCCACCTGCTTACCTTCTAAAACTTTAAAAGTAGTTTCTACTACCGGTTGACTCACAAAAGTTTTAGTAACCACTTCGATTATTCCATTTTCGTGTTTGTAAATCCAACGGCAAAAATCCAATCCCATTTCGAAAGCGGACGGAATTCCCAATAAAAAATGTTGGTCGTCATACTTGACAAAGATGCGTTGACCGGATTCTAGGTTGGCATTAAACTGACTGGTATTGATTGACAACAATACATTGAAATTGGTATTGCCTTGCGAGATGTGCGAGTTGAAAACACCGGTAGCAAAACAAGTCGTTGACATCACGTTTTCATTGGGTATGAAACCTAATTGGGATTGTAAAATATGCGCATGTGGCCTGTCAACTAACATTTCTTTTTGTTTGGAAACCACGTGATGATGATCTGCTGTGAAAAAGGACAACCATTGATTATTATGCCATTCTTTGTGTAGGATATTTTTTCCAAAAAAGTTTTCAATATCCTTTTCATCCAAATCTAAAACCGTTAAGAATTGATTTTGGTTAAACAAATTGGCTTGACCTTGTTTGGCATTGTTTTCGACCAATTGAATGGCTTCATTGGGAAATTCCTCTTGCAATTTTTTAAGCCATTTTAAATCTTTATCGGATGTAGCTTCGGCGTGATTGGGAAGGAAAATACCTACCAATGCTACTTGTTTCTTTTGATTGGGATTTAATATAAATGGTTTTTCTTGAATAGCCACTAATGGTGATTCTCCTGCTTTATTTCCTGAAAATGATTTTTGGGTTAAAGCTATAGGTATGCCGGTTGCTCTATGCAAATTGCCATAAAATTGCATACCGTCGGTCAATCCGGTTGAAGCCGTGTGTAGACTTGCCAACATCAGCCATGGATGACCTGTTGCTTCTTTTGTATTTTGTCTGCAAGCGATTACGGCTCCGTGTTCTGTGTCTTGTAATACAATTCTCTCTAGATATTGACTTACATAATATTCATTGACCAAACCATCCTGTGCATTTTTCAAACCAATTTCTTGAAAATATACCAAATCCAAATCAAATCCATGTGTTGCTTTATTGGTAATTTCAATGTTCCATTTCCAAGCGTAACTTTGAGGAGATAATTGTAAAATACAAGTATAATGTAATTCATTCCAACTGCCTTTCACAATGTATTTATCATCGATAAAAGTAAAATGACTGTTGCTTCCTTGTCCGAATAAAGGATGAAATTCAACGTTAGAAGAACGTTTACGGAGATAAATGGAACTAATTTCTTTAGAAAAAGGTGTACCGGGTTTAAGATTCAAACGAATATTTTCGGCTTCAATATTTTTAATTGAACCGTTTTCCAAAAACTCGAAAGTTAATCCTATATTATTTCTAATTTTCATTCCATTCGATTTTTAGTACCGATTCCTTTTGATGTACGTGATTGTAATTCAGCAACAATCTGTTATTTACGACTTTGATTGCCATTTCCTCTTCATCAAAATAGATCTTTTTAACTTGGGAAACGGATGCGCCTTCCAAGACCATTTCTCCCATTAAATCTCTATTTCCATACAACTGAAATTGATATCCATTTGATGTTCTTTCAATTTGAAGCAAATCGGAAGTGGTATGTAAAATTTTTATATCAGGATTCAATTCGAAAGCCAATGGAGTCAACACACCGTATAAGGCAGGAAACTCGGTTGCTGTTTTTTCGTAAGGAATGTTAATCTCTTCACCCGTTTGAGGATGTTTATAGGAGATTTTTCCAAAATGCGATTCATTGTAATAATTACCTATAAACAAAACACCAGAAGCATCATTTGTAAATTTTTCTCTGACGATCAAATAAGGATTATCGGTAGTTGCCTGATGCATATTTGCACCTGATGTTTGAACCAATTGGCTGTAAACATCCCGATGTGCTTCTGTATCAAAGCCCAACCAAGTTCCAATATGAGTTAAAATTCCCTGATTCAACTTTTTGCGGAAACCACATATTTTTCCATCGATAGTCTTAGCCACGATTTCAGCATTTTGCAAATCCGCTTCATTAAAAACCATCTGTGGATTGGCACATTTGATATCTCTAAAGCCAACGATATCCAGTAGTGGTGAATCAAAATTATGAGTTACATATGAGGTAACTTGTGCAGCTTCCCTAAGTATTGTACAAGGAGACCCATTCATTTCTCTTACGGGTAGATTGGGGAAAATAACCGTATGTCCACCATGATTGGTATAATCTACAATTTTTTGTTGTTCGTCTGCATTCATTTCGTCTGTAGCAAATGCCCAAACTTGTTTGTATGCACTCATTTCGAAAACATTGGTCGCATTCAAATCTAGCATATCATATTCGATATTCAACACTTGCAATGCTTTGAGTAATCCATCAAAATAGGCAGGACGGCGAATTGCCGAATAATTGAAAACCACTTGACTTTTAGCATCTGTCGGACGTTCTAATTCGGTAGCATAATAAGGCGGATAAAACAAAACAGCTATTTCGGCTTTGCGTTTGGCATTTACTATTACTTTTTCGGAAGCGTGGATCAATTTATTGATGCGTTTTACCAATGGAAAAGCGTTGGTTTTGACACCTTCAGGCGTAAGCGGATTGAACCAATAAAATGTACTGCCAGAATACCCTTTTCGCTCGGGATTTCGACCTTGAGAAAACATATAGTAATTCCAACCAGTCAAACCATTGGCAACACTTGCTTTGTAAAACAATTCCATTTCAGTAGGATTGGTCACAACGTGATATTCACGAGATCCACATTGAAATTCGGCGGCAAACAAAGGCTTCCGACCTTGCATGGCAAAGGTTATATCATTGATAATTCTATCGTCGTGTAAATTGCGATACGACATAAATTCGGGAATGTGGTCAACTCCAAAAATGATGTCGCTACGATCTTGAAACAAGTCTTCGTACATGGTTATATTCACCGGAAATTCATATCCATTGCCATAAATCCATCCCGGCAAATTATGATAAAAAGGTACAGAAACGCCACGTTTTCTAGCCATATCACTCAACATACGCAAATAATCACCGTAATAACGACGCCAGAACAAATGCCATTCATAATCACGTCCACGATCTTCAATATTTTGGTAAGGTATGCGTCCGTCGGGTGGCAATTGAATGAAATCAAAATCAGCAAACTGCGTTTTCCACATTTTGTTCCAATAATCTATGGACGGATTTTTAGCCTTGATGTATTGTTGGAATTTTTGTTCCACCGCTTCATTATAATCTGCTTGATGCGCCAACCAAGAAAAAACTCCTATTTCATTACAAATTTGCATTAAGATTACTGCACCTCCATTTGAAATTTCTCTATCAGCGATGAAAGGCATGATTTGATCATACCATTTTTCCACTTTTTCCAAATATACGGGATGAAACAAACTTACGCCATCACTTGCTACGGCATCACCTTTGGAATTGTGCATTTTGACTTCGGGAACGTATTTTTCTAAAAACCAATCGGGTAAACCCGCGCCACGGTATTCGGCAAGAATAAATGGTCCCGGTTTGAGAATACACATCAGTCCATGTTGTTTGCACTTTTCAACCCAAGTGGTTAAATCTCTTTCGGGTAAGGTTGAACCCGTAAAATCAAAAACTCCTTCTTCTGGTTCATGCCAAGCCCAAGGCACATAAGTACTCACTGTATTTAAGCCAGCTTCTTTTGCTGCAGCCAAATGGGTATCCCAAAGGTCTTTTTTAATTCTAAAATAGTGAATTTCGCCAGAATTCAAAAAGACTTTATTACCGTCTAAAATAAAATTTTCATTTATGATTTCGAATCTCATCTATATCTATTCTTGAATTCTTAATTGTTTCGTTGTTTTAAAAGTTCTTTGATTTCCATTGACCTTTTTTCTGTCAAAGTATATTTAAGTAGAAAAATGATGGAAAACAAACTCAAAAGTGCAGGAATTCCTATTTCTACTACGCGCATCATCAATAAAGTATAAGGTGTTTGGACCTTCAAGGGGACGAGTTCCTTTTCAATTTTATCAATTTTTTGACTCAATACTGGCACATTTGTTTCTAATTTTACTTGTTCTAAAGCCAGATTCATTTCACCCATTTTTTGGTACAAATTCTTATAATGTTCCGTATTTTTAGTTTTAGGATCTAAAGATTTATTTTGAAAATAAGAACGCATTTCATAAACATTGATTTCCATCTTATCCAATTTGGATTGCATTAATATAGGAAATAAAGCTATGGATTGGGTTGCAACAGAATCTTTGTTTAGGTCAAATTGTTTGAGAAGGTTTAGTGAATTTTGAGTTTTAGATAAATTCTGTTTTAGTAAATTTTCCTTTTCAATTAGGAAATTTGGAACAAAATCATAATTATTCTCTGATTTTTTATTCAATTCTTTTTTCAATAAAACTTGATATTCTTCTGCATCCTTTAGGGCATCGGATTGATATGTTTTAAGCAAATCATAAGTTAACGTATGATTTTTTTGAGCCGAATTCCAATCTTTAGCAAAGAGGTTTGTTTTTTCAATATTGGATTGCAATTTATCAACTTTAGTAACTTGAGATTCATCAAATAGGGTGAGAACAATTAAGGCTCCTGTTACGAAACTAGCTAAAGCTGTGCCCATCTTAATAAACCACCAAAACACGGAATAATAACTTCCTTCGGAACGTTTACCTGTTTTCAATTCATCTTCATCACATATATCACCCACCATTGATGAGCCTAATGTAAAGAAAAACAACATTCCTGCTGAAAGCAATAAAGTGGGAATAAACAACAAGTAGGGATGATTTGGATTGTAACAAAATATTTTGGACAATTGTGCTATGAGCATCAATGAAATGGCAATCAATAATGTTTTTCTCTTTCCTAATTTTGGACTGATAATATTTAAAGGTATTACAGCAAGCATTCCGGTAACAGCCCATATAATTCCATTTATAAATAAAATTTCTGAACCGGCTAATTTATTTCCACCGAAAACATAATATATAGGAATATACGATCCTAAAACACTCACAAAATTAAATCCCATGGCGAGTGTAAATACGGTAAGCGTCAACCAAACAAAATTTCTATTGGTTACCACCATTTTCATATCTTTCCAAAAATCAGTTTTTTCTTGTTTTTTGGTTTTTTGGAATTTGGGTTCTTTTAATTTCAAAAACCACCAAAAAGACAAAGGAATTAAAATAGCAGCTACCATCAAGGATACATAACGCATACCGTCTACTTCTGTACCGCCGATTCCTTTAAAAAATTCCAAATTTGCCAACCAAAATAATCCAGCTGTTCCCATGGCAAAAAGATTACCTACAAAACTTTTCGCACTAAATAATCTGGTGCGGTCATGATAATCATTGGTCATTTCCATTCCTAAAGCTCCATGCGGAATTTCAAATAAATTAACTGCCGTAAAGAATAACAAAAGGGTGATTAAAATATAAATTAATTGAAAAATTTTATATCCTTCTTCCGTTGGGAACCATTGTTCTACAGTTTCTCCTTTGGGAATCCACCATAAAATAACAAAGAAAACGGCTGTTAAGATTCCTCCTAATAATAAATAGGGGCGTCTTCTGCCCCATTTGGAACGTGTATTGTCGGAAAGATGTCCAATAAATGGATCCGATAAAGCATCCCATAATCTAGGTACAATTAAAATCAATCCCAACCAAAAAGCACCTATACCCAAACTGATATTTCCCATCAATTGGACTAAATTTCCTGCTGCATTGAAGAGTGCTATTGGGATAATGCCTCCTGCACCATAAGCGGCTAATTGACCGATGGATATTTTATCGTTTGAATCTTGGGATTTGGGTTTATTTTTATCAGTGTTTTCCATTTTAAATATCAGTTATGAAGATGTTGTTGGTTAGTAAAAAATCTCAACTTGAGCTGGGAATTGTTGGATTTGAATCACATTTTCTGAAAAGGTTGAGATGGGTTCTCCATTCAATAAAACTTTAGAAGGCATTTTGGATGCATTAAAGTTTTGAATTTTGATGCCATTTTCGGGTAATTTTACATCACCCCATATTTTGAAAACATATTTATTTTGATCTTTTTGAATGGCATAGGAAATTTCGCCGAAATAAGTTGGCAAGTTCTCAACTGACATGCCTTGAGGTGCATCTATCCAATCTTGATACAAGGCAGCACCGAGAACTAGGGATTTGTCCCATTCATTTTCGTAAACAAACATAGATCGAATGGCATTTAAAAAATCGGAACCTACCCAAGTGTGTGGCATATCACCTATATATCCCGGATATGTGTCATCTTTCCAAACCACTTCTGCCCAATGATACCAATTTTGAGGTTTTTGATCTTTCAAAAAGAAATCAATCAAATCGTGTGCTTTATTGGGTTGATTGAGCATGATAAACGAACCGATTACCCTATTTTCATAAGGAGTGTAATTATTCCATGGGATGGTGTTTTCACGACGTTTGATAAAAAAATCGTAATATTTATCAAAGGTGTTGAATATCTCAGGTTTGGGTAGATTGTTAAATTCGTTACAAGGCGTCAAAGCAACCGTAGTGGAAGTTGCGTCAAAATCGCCCAATTCCGAACAACCCGGAATGTAGTTAATCCCTTTATTTTGCATGGAAAGTTTGATAGAATTATAAAGATTGGTTTTAAAAGTATCTCTTAATTCGATTATTCTTTTTTCCATTAAAGTCTCTCCGAGAATTTTTTGAATTTCGACTGCATCTTTGAGCCCTTTCATAACAAAGAAATCGTCCCAATATGAATGCATGGGTTTGGCTGAATACCCTTCATGACTGATAGATTCAGGCATTAGACCATAAAGCGCTCTGATGCTATCGTTGGCAGAAGATTTATAAGGTTCGACCATCCGTTGCATCATCAATTCTTCAATATAATCAACAGCCATGATTACTTTTTCATTTTTCGATTTTAAAAATGCCACATCATGAGTAAAGTTGTAATATTCCTTGATGAGATAAATAAATTGCCCATGACTGTCATTTTCAGGCACCGGATCGGGACCGCGTTTATCAACTACGCAAGGTACTTTTCCATTGTCATACAAGTAATCTGAATACCAATTGATATAATCTTTTACTTCTGTTACAATCCCTGATTTTAGCAAAGCGGAGGAAGTCAAGGAACCATCCCGAATCCAACTGCGTTCGTAGGAACGAGATCCCGGTTGAATGCCGGCTTTATCTCTATTGGTTAAAATATAAACCAAATTGGATTTATAGGTATTGATAATTCTATCGGCAGAAGCTGGTAAATTGAATTTGATATGATCTATTTTATCATTCCAAAAATCAACGGATTGATTGAATTCTCCCGTCAAATTTTCCTGATCTCCTGCAGATTGGCCTTGCGGATGATAAGGTACTTTTATATAAAAAGTCAATTTTTCTTTTGGTTTGATTTGCAATGCGTATTTCATAACGCCTGTAGCCAAACCTGTGGCATCATTTATTGCTTTTCTAGCATTTAATTTTTGGTTTTTAATCAAAGCCACCACATCACCTTCTAAAGCCGTATAGGTTGATAGCATTTGAAAAGGCAATTCAGAAAACACCCATTTATCATCTACTTGAACGGTTTGATTATCGAGTTGTTGGATGTTATTGATTTTTCCAACACCACCAATCAAATTGAGATCTTGGTAATAAGGGTTTACTTGAAAAGGTCTTACTAATAAAAGAAAATCGAAATTTTTATTTTGCAAACTCAAATTTTCAAAAGTATATTTGATGTAAAGATGAGAATCTGTATTGGCGATACCACCGGAAGTAATTTCAGTTTTAAAAGTTAAGTCTTTTAAATTCCATTGAACGTTGGGAATGAATTTAAATTGAGATGTTTCGGTAGAATCGCCCATATTTTGAGTTGAAGCCACATTGGCCCAATTGTATAAACTGTTATCTATCATCAACATGGGTTCCAATGAAAATGCAGCTTTATCCACTTCTACCATGCCATCAGTATTGATCATGGCTTCTTTGGTATCATTATTCACCCCGGAAATGGTAAAGAAAGAAGCTTTTTCCAAAAAATATCTGGGATAGTTTCCTTTTTCGGCGTTATGTGCGTTGTAGATGAAAAATTTGTTTAGAGTTTGAGATTCTTTAAAGTTTAGGAATTTGATTTCATCAATGGCAAATCTCTTTTTGGAATTGGATTGAATCAAATTCAATTTGAGATATTTAGCTTCGGCTTCCGGTAAACGGATGATACTTTTATCATTCAAATTCTCCCGAACACTACATACTTTTTCCCATGTAACGCGATCATTAGACAAAAGAATTTCAAAACTTTTAGCCGATTCATTTGCAGCCCAATCGATAAAAACACCTCCAAATTCTCTACGGGTTTTAAAATCTACAATCAATGATTGACTATAGGCATTTTTACTTTTCCAATAAGCAGCTTGCGAACCATCGAAAAGTTTGGGCAAGGTTTTACTTTTTTGTACAGGGTCTAAACTAGCTGTTGGTTTTGGATAAACATCCGTTTCGGCTGGTAAAGGTTCAAATTTGAGATCATCAATCCAAAGCGTTCCTTTTCCTCCCACGAAAGATGCTATGGTAAATTCGATTCTGTCTATTCTAGGTGGTTTTGGGGTATTATTTGGACCCCAAGCAAAGCTTATATGTCGTTTTTTGATTTTTATTTTGGTCCATTCGGTTGGGAAAGTATAATTTCGATTGTTAACCCACCAAACGTTATCCCCGCTTACATCTAAAAATTTAATTTCAAAACTATTGGTAGGAGAATTGGCTTTAACCCAAAAAGTAATTTCATAGTTTTCGGGCAAATCAATGCTTATATTTTTTTGAAAACCGCCGTATCCGGTTCCTTTCGTAAAATCGTAATCAAAACGCAAGGCATTTCCGGTGCGTCCTTGTTCATTGTTAAGGTTGAGATTTACTCCATCTGACTTGATGAAATTCCAACCATCATTGGTTTCAAAATCTTCTAAATTTGTGACTTGAGCTTGTGTAGAAATCAAAATTAAAAAACCGGATAATACTTTAAAAAAAACATTTAAAGTTGAACTATAGGTTTTATGGAGAGATAAGTACATGTTAGAATATTTTAAATTGAAAAAGCTCCTTGTGTTAATTTGATTTAGAATCATCTAAGTATTCAAAATTCAGTTTTTCTAAACCATTTTGAATGATGGTGTCTTTCATGACATAATTCCAAACCAAACCGGTACGGAAATTTTCAATCATCAAAAGCATTACACCTTGATCGAGACCTATAAAATCGGTTGCAACCCAATCAGCAGTTTCATTATAAGCGTCATAATAACCGTATTTTCCCCAAATTTTACTACCCATTTTTTGATTGATATTTTTGATGGTTGCCAATGATAATTCGGGTGTAAATGGTAAGGAACTCAATACCCCGTATGGTGCTATGGTACCATCTTCTCCAACTGTAAAATCTTTGCCACTGGTTCCACGTCCTGCATAACCTTCAAATTTATACACATCAGTATTAAACGCACTTCCGGGTCCATCAGTAGCGGTAATCCCCCAAGTCAGCGCATCGTAACCTTTCCATCCTTTTGGATTTTCTTTGCAATAAGCACTTTGCGTGAGTGTAGCACGCCTTGAATTTTCAAAATAATCTATTCCTTTAGCTTTTAAATATGGGTCAGAAAGTCCCCGAAAGTCAATGAAAACATGCGAAAACTGATGTCCGAAAAGCGGTGGAAAAACCACATGTGAAAGTCCTTCGTAAGGCGTTTTCCATTCATAGGTATTGAGCCAACCTTGATAGCGTTGTTCGGGATTTTCTATACCGGTACCGGCTGCTAAAATGTACAAAAACAAACCTTCGGTATACCCATGCCAACCCCAATTGGTGGTTCCTTTTTCCGGATGCCAAGCCATAGAAATAGTATAAGGATGATTGGATTTTTCGTCCATATTAAAGGAAGACCAATCCAAATTTTGAAGTAATTTATTGGCTAAGTCTCTTATTTCAATTTCTTTAGGGGTATCTTTATCATAATAATTACGAGCAAAAATAACTCCCATCATCAACAACCCTGTGTCGATTGAAGACAATTCACATTGCCATTCCCTATTTCCATCCTTCATATCCAAAAAATGATAGTAAAATCCATTGTAGGCTCTATCAGGATTATTTCGAGAATTATAGAAAAATTGCAATGTTTTTAAGGTTCTATCTGTTGCTTCATCGCGTGACATCCATTTTCTTTCAACAGCTACTGCATAGGTAGGAATACTCCAACCTGTTGCAGCAATACTAGCCGGTGAATCGGCAGTAGAACGATCTTTAATGATACCCATTTCAGGGTGATATTCATGAAGGAAATAGAGAAAGGATTGATGTTGAATAGAATCCAACAGCGCTTCATCATCAAGTGAGATTTGATGTTCGATTTTTCCTTGTGAAATATATTTTAGATTTGTTTTGGGACTACAGGCAGTAGTCAAAACGATTACAGCGATACTATATATAACTGTAACATACCTTTTATTGATTGACACTCGATTTAATTTTGAAATAATACAATAAGAATCCTACATCAAACTTATTTCTTTTTCTGAGCCAACATCCAATTATAAATTTCTGGATTATCATAAACTCTAGTCCAACTATCGTGATTGGCATCATCAAAAATGGTTAATTCAATATCTGAATTACAATTTTTTAATTTTTTATAAATATCGATAGATTCTCTTACATCGACCACATCATCGAGTAGACCGTGAAAAATTCGGATGGGAATATTTTCCAATTGACATGGATTGAGCATGGGGACTCTATCGACAAATCCACAAACCGGAACAACAGCAGCAAACATTTCCGGATGAGCAAATGCCAGATTCCATGTTCCCCAACCACCCATACTGAGACCTGTTAAATAAATTCTATTCGGATCAATATTTTGTTCAGAAATTACTTTCTGAATCAATTTATAGAGTACTTCTGCGTCCCACATTTCGTTATCCGGACATTGAGGAGCCAATATGAAAGCGTCTAATTCATGTGTTTGAATGTATTTCAAAGGACCATGAACTTTCAACTTTTCCACATCAGTTCCTCTTTCTCCGGAGCCATGTAAAAAAATAATTAATGCTTCTTTTTCAACGCTGTGAAGTGGTTTTTGCAAGATATACTGGTATGTTACCGATTTTGAAATCTCTGTCTCAAAAACGCCATTTTCTTGTTGAGCAAACATAAATTGAGAAACTATAAATAAAACAAAAACTGAAATATTTTTAATCATAATTAAATAATTAATCTTTTTTTAATTGTCTCATCAATATCTAATAATTAAAAAATTAATGGGAAACATAAATAGATACCGAACTATACCTTATAAATTTGTTTAGGTAATTTTACTTAAATATTGCATTACTGTTCTAATTAGAACAATCAATCTATTTAGCTAGTAGGGACAATTATTAAAACCCATATTGTGTAGAATGGAATCCCATATTGATCAAACCTTGTTTGATTTCAGGTGCATTCATAAACAAATTCCACAACAATCCTGTACGATGATTTTCTATCATCGGGGCAATAGTACCTTGGTCTATGGCTAAATAACCTTTAACTTTCCAATCACTGTAATGAGGAGAAATGGCATCATAAGGACCACAAACACCTACAAATGCATCTCTTTTTTCTTGATACAGATATTTCAAAAATTTCATTGATTCTGTAGGAGTATATGGGAAATTGGAAAGTGCAGCTGTTGGTGAAATCACACCAACGTCATTTTGAGGAGAATGGGCATTATAGCCTAAACTACCATCCGTATTGCGAGAATAACTCGCTGTCAATCCCCATACTTTATCACTATAGGCATAATAATTACCTGGATTGGCAATACAATATTTTTGCATGATAGTCGCATGATTCTTAGTCAAATCCCAATAATTAGCATACTGGTCTGTCAAACCTCTAGGGTCAAGTGCCAAAAAAGAATAATGTGAGAAAAACATTGGACCTACACTTCCACCGGCTCCAGCATGATTGAATACAACAGGAACACCATATTTGGTAGCAGCAGTTACAATGGATCCATTTTGAGCCCAAGTTTGTTCATAACAATCGGAACTAATAGGATGCGTAGGAGAAGAAACTCCTAAAATATAGGAAATCATCGTTTCATTATAACCAATGAGTTTCATATTGATTTGCCATGCATGATCAGGAGACCAATGCCAATACAAAGCATTTTCGCCTTTGGTATACCAATCCCATTCAACACCTTTCCAAAGTAAATCAGCCTTTTGAGCCAATGCTTGTTCCGTCTCGTTACCATTTTTAAAATATTCACGAACACAAATCAATCCTTGACACATAAAAGCGGTTTCAACCAAATCGCCACCATTATCAATATTACCAAATGGAATGACATCACCGTTGGTTCCATTCATCCAATGAGGCCATGCTCCGTGAAATCGGTCAGCAGTTTCCAAAAAGTTTAAAGCAGTTTGCAATCTGGTAACCGCGCTAGTACGGGTAAATGAGCCTCTTTCGATTCCTACCAAAATATTGAGCAACCCAAAACCTGAACCACCGGTTGT
The DNA here is from genome assembly GCA_020854235.1 of Flavobacteriaceae bacterium. Taxonomy (GTDB): domain Bacteria; phylum Bacteroidota; class Bacteroidia; order Flavobacteriales; family Flavobacteriaceae. The sequence continues at coordinate 994 of JADZFW010000187.1, read as the reverse complement.
AACGGTATTCATATCAGAATTCGGATCATCTGGATGGAAACGTTCTCTAGCCAATTTGGAATTGGTGTTGGCATGATCCCAAAAATAGGTAATAGATTGTTTTTGAACCAAATTCAACATCTCAGTTTCAGTCAATTGATTATTTTGGTTAGGGTCATAGGGTTCTTGATAACCTGGACCGTCATCATCACATGAAACAAATAAAAATGTGATAAAGGTTATTGAAAAGAGTTGATTGATAAACTTCATAATATGAAAAATAAAATTATTGAAACAACAATTAATTAGTAATGCTTTAAAGTGATAGTTAAGTGTTTATTTAAAGGAAGTCTGAAAAATCAGACCAAAATTTACCTTACAACTCATTAATCAACACTTACTTTAGCTGCATTTTACTGCAGCTAAAGTATGTATTGAAAAATCACTAATTAAAAAAATGAAAATTTAAATGAAAAATTTTATAACATATCTGCAATTTCAGTTGCAGTCAATGTTCGGTTGTAGAATCTCAAATCGTCCATCGGACTTTGATCTGATAAATGATTCCAATAACTAAAAGTAGGTCCACCTGAACCAATTACCACATCACCACAATCTGTCCAACTTACAGGAGCACTTAAAGTTCCTGTTAATTGAAGTACACCATTGAAGTAAATTTTACTTTCAGTTGCAGAAACGGTAACAGCAATATGAACCCAAGCCCCATCAGTAACGTCGATAACACCACCATCATTCCAACTTTCACCTGTACCCGTACCAACATTCAATTTGATGCGTTGACTGGTAGCACTTCCTTCTCTAAAGATTCTAAATCCGTGATTTCTATCTTCAGTTGCTGATGTACCTACCGTAATTAAACCGGCTCTGTCGGGTGATCCACTCACTTTGTACCAGAAAGTAGTACTGAATTCCTGAGTTCCAAACAACCCTGTCAAAGGAAATGTTAAATAAGAATCAGTAGTTCCTAAGTAAGAATTTGAACCCGCATATGCTT
>JADZFW010000186.1 GCA_020854235.1 Flavobacteriaceae bacterium | reverse complement strand
TAATAATAGAAGCTTATTTAAGTGTTTTATTATCAATTCAATAAAGTTCTAATTACGAACTTCTAATTTCTAACTTCTAATTTCTAATTTCTAGAATGGGAAATATAGCAATTTTAGTCTTTTTATTGTCCGGTGTTGTACTCGTAGCCGGAGCCAATGCTTTATCCAACCTGATTTCACCCAAATCAGATAACCTTCAAAAAAGAGAACCTTATGAAAGTGGTATGGTCACCAAAGGACCTACTTGGGTTCAGTTTAAAGTAGGTTACTACCTATATGCCATCATCTTTTTGATTTTTGATGTGGAGGTTGCTTTTTTGGTGCCTTGGGCTGTTGTATTTAAGGAATTAGGATTGGTAGCCTTGATCGAAATATTAATCTTCTTGCTTATCTTGGGTCTTGGACTTATTTATGCATGGAAAAAACAAGCATTAAAATGGGAGTAGATATTCAAACTGTTGTACCCGAAGTACCTGAAAATTTTCCGGGTCAAATCATTCCTGGAGGAAATGGAGGTAATATTGTAGTTACCAAATTGGATGATGTCATCAATTGGGGACGAAAAAATTCACTTTGGTCCTTGTATTTTGGCACGAGTTGTTGCGCCATTGAAATGATGCAAACCGGAGCAGCTCGTCATGACTACAGTCGATTTGGATTTGAAGTAGCAAGGCCTTCCCCACGTCAAGCCGATTTGATAATCATTGCCGGTACTATCGTCAATAAAATGGCTCCTGTATTGCGTCGTTTATACGATCAAATGGCAGAACCAAAATATGTAATTGCCATGGGAGCTTGCTCTATTTCGGGAGGTCCATTTTTCTACAATACCTATTCAGTTGTAAAAGGTGCCGACCATGTAATTCCTGTGGATATTTATGTTCCGGGTTGCCCACCACGTCCTGAAGCTCTGTTGGATGGAATGATTAAATTACAAGAGAAAATCATGCTAACCAATAGTATGAAGGATATGAAAGCCAACAAACCTTTGGACGGATTTGACCAAGGTAAATAGTGAATTTATAAAGTGAGAGGTCATACCACCTTAAACCTAAACACATGACAAATTTAGAATTACAAAATACCATTGCAGCTTGGAGTGATCAAATCACTTTTACTGAAGAAGCAACCGAATTTTTAACTGCACAAGTTCCCGCAGCTGAATGGCACGAAATAGCCCTTAAACTTAGATCCACACCCGAGTTACACTTTGACTATTTGTTTTGTGAAACCGGAATAGATTATGGAACAGATTTAGGCGTAATTTACCATCTACGTTCCACCGATTTGAAACACGAAATGGTCGTAAAAGTCAATACTTCCGATAGGGAAAATGCCCGAATAGATACTGTTTGTGATATTTGGAGAACTGCAGAAATGAACGAACGTGAAATACACGATTTATTTGGAATCGAATTCAACAATCATCCCAATATGCAAGTACTTATCTTACCTGAGAATTGGGTAGGCTTTCCATTGAGAAAAGATTATTCCGATCCGGTAAATATGATTATCAGATAGTACCTGTACTGAGACAATGTCTCATTTAACACCAAAAAGGTGTTACATTTATTTAAGCAATTATTAGTACCATGCAACAAGAATATATCGTAAAAGATCCTTTCAAAACTGAAGAATACATGATTAACATGGGACCTCAGCATCCTGCTACCCATGGAGTATTGCGTTTGGTTTTGACTATTGACGGTGAAATCATTAAAAAGGTAGAACCCGATTTGGGATATATACATCGTTCTATCGAAAAAATGTGTGAATATGACACCTACCAACAAATCGTTCATCTTACCGATAGAATGGATTATCTGTCTTCACATATCAACAATGAAGCGGTTTGTTTGACTGTTGAAAAAGCATTGGAATTGGAAGTTCCGGAAAGAGTTAAAGTGATTCGAACCATCATCGGCGAGTTGACTCGTTTGGCTTCACATCAATTGTGGTGGGGCGTTTTTGGAATGGACATCGGTGGATTGACTACTTATTTCTATGCCTTTCGTGATCGGGAGATGATTAACGATATTTTTGAAGAAACTTGTGGAGCACGATTGACGATGAATTACAATGTTCCCGGTGGATTGATGTTTGATATTCATCCCAATTTTGTCAATCGTACCAAAGCCTTTATTAAACACTTCAAAACCAAGTTGCCCGAATACGATCAATTGTTGACCGGCAATATTATTTTCGAAAAAAGAACTAAAGGAGTAGGTGTGATTTCCAAAGAAGATGCCATCAGTTTTGGGGTAACCGGACCGACAGCTAGAGGATCAGGTTTGGTGAGTGATATTAGAAAAAGTCATCCCTATTCTGCTTATGACCGTGTAAATTTTAACGAAGTTCTATTCACAGAAGGCGATACTTGGTCACGTTATAAAGTACGGATCCAAGAAATGTGGGAATCTATTTCAATAATTGAACAATTGATTGACAACATACCCGAAGGTGATTTTAAAGTGCCTACCAAAGCAGTAATCAAATTACCAAAAGGAGAATTTTACCAAAGAGTAGAAACTGCTAGAGGTGAATTGGGTGTTTACATCAATAGTGATGGAAATAAAAATCCTTATAGATTGAAATTCCGTTCTCCTGGATTCTCCAATTTATCCATTTTGGATCACGTGGCTCGTGGTAGTAAATTGGGAGATTTGGTTGCTATCATGGCATCTTTTGACTTGGTCATTCCAGATATTGATCGATAGTATAATTTTGACTCGTAGTGTTTGCTTCTTTCATGCAAAGCAAAAGATAATATTAAATTTATAACAAATTATTGATTGGATAATCGAAGAACAATTTTTTAGAATTCTAAAGTTTCTTTCTTTTATCTCATTTCACAAATCTAGAATAATATGAATATACCGATGATGTTACCCACAGAATGGATACATAATTTTCTATATGCATCAATGCCCGAAGGGATAGCTCATGCAGTGGAATTGGTATTGATTGCCGTTGGGTTTTTAATGTTTTTTGCTGTTGCCGGATTGTATCTGGTACTGCTTGAAAGATGGATTGCTGCTTGGATTCAATTGCGTAGAGGTCCCAATAGAGTTGGTCCTTGGGGAATTTTCCAAACCATTGCCGATGCATTAAAATTAGTTACTAAAGAATTGACCGGAACCAATAAAGCCGATAAATTTTTGTATAACCTAGCGCCTTATTTTCCAATCGTTGCAGCTTTAATTACCATTTCCGTTTTTGCCTATTCCCAAAGTTTACATGCCTTTGATATCAATATCGGGATCTTTTTCATTACAGCTGTTTCATCTATTGGGGTAATCGGAATTCTTCTAGCTGGTTGGTCTAGTAATAATAAATATGCCTTGATTGGTGCTATGCGTAGTGGGGTGATGGTGGTCAGTTACGAACTTTCCGTTGGACTATCTTTACTAACCATGGTATTGCTTACCGGAAGTTTACAATTGTCTGAAATTATCGAAGTTCAACGTACCGGTGGTTGGTTGATTGTTCAAGGTCATATACCTGCGGTGATTGCTTTTATGATATACATGATCGCTGGAACGGCCGAAACCAATCGTACTCCATTTGACTTGATAGAAGCTGAATCTGAACTAGGTGCAGGTTACCATACCGAGTACTCAGGGATGAAATTTGCTTATTTTTTCTTGGCTGAGTTTATCAATATGTTTATAGTAGCATCCATTGCCGTAACCGTATTTTTCGGGGCATGGTTATCTCCATTTGGAATTACAGATGGTATCTTCTGGTTGCAACCGGTTTGGTTTTTTGCCAAAGTTTTAGTGATTATTGTGTTGATGATGTTATTCAGATGGACTTTCCCCAGATTGCGTATTGACCAAATTTTAACTTTGGAATGGAAATATTTATTGCCACTCAATTTGATAAATTTAGTTTTAATGGCCGTCATTATATGGCTCGGATGGACAATCAATTTTTAAGTAGAACACAGGAATACAAACGATTATGAGTTATTTCGGAGATATAGTACATGGAATAGGAAGTTTACTGAATGGGATGAAAGTCACTAGTAAGTATTTATTCCTAGCCCCAAAAGAAATCATTACCCAATATTATCCCGACAACAGGGACACCTTGAAAATGTTTGATCGTTTCAGAGGTGAAGTTATCATGCCACATGATGCTGAAAATATGCACCGTTGCACTGGATGTCAATCATGCGAGATTGCGTGTCCCAACGGAAGTATCGAAATTGTTTGGGATAGAGTAGTTAATGAAGAAACCGGTAAAAAGGTAAAAGTCATTGACAAACACATCTACCATTTATCTATGTGTACCATGTGCGGACTTTGCATTCAAGCTTGTCCTACAGAGGCTATCGTATGGGGACAAAATTTCGAAAATTCGGTTACAGACCGAACTCAATTAACTAAAGTATTAAATAAACCGGGATCTAAAGTACATCCCGATGTAAAAGAATAATATGGAACGAATTTTTTTCTACATTTTCGCTTTGATTATCATTGTTTTTGCCTTGGCATCGGTGATGAGTCATAAAATATTAAGAGCTGTTGTTTATTTGTTGTTTTCATTATTGGGCGTTGCTGCACTTTATTTCATGATGGAATACAACTTTTTGGGAGCTGTTCAAATGGCGGTTTATGCAGGTGGTATCATCATCTTGTTTATCTTTTCGGTTTTATTGGTTCACCACATTGAAGGTGAATTGGAAGAACCTAGCTTTTCTCGAAAAGTGATGATGGGATTGGCCAGTATGGCAGGTTTTGGAGTCGTATTATCTGTAATTCTTACCCATAATTTCGTAACGGTTGAGGTGCCTCGTACTTCTACAGAAGTTTCCGAAATTGGAAAAGGTTTATTGAGCTACGGTGACGGTGGATTTATCCTACCTTTTGAAGTAATCAGTATTTTATTATTAGCGGCAATGATTGGAGCCATCATTATTTCTAAAGGAAAAAAGAATGTTTAATTTTTAAGTTAAAAAGGAATGATAGCAAACGTAAGTATATATGAAATCCTGACCTTGACAACTTTGTTGTTTTTCATTGGTCTTTATGGTTTTTTAACTCGTAAAAATTTAATAACCATGTTGATGTCAATTGAGTTATTACTCAATGCATCGGTTATTAATTTTGTTGTAATTAATAAATACATGTTTCCCGAAATGTTACAAGGTGTTTATTTTTCCATATTTATTATCGCGGTAGCTGCTGCAGAAACTGCATTAGCTATATCCATCATCATCAATTTATACAGACTGAAAGTGTCGGTTGATGTAAATGAAACCGAAACCATGAAATACTAAATAGATAATAGTGACCAGATTTGAGTGGTTATTTATAAAACTTCACTCCAATCTCAATACTCAATTCTTTAAAAATTATGAACTTTAGTTATACGATTTTAATTCCACTGATTCCCTTTGTAGTTTTTTTACTATTGGGATTGTTTTACAACCGAATCAAAGAACCTGTTTCAGGATGGATTGGCGTTGCCGGTTTGGCAGTAAGTGCCGGTTTATCCTATTTTACGGCCTATCAATATTTTTACAATACACCGAAGGTGGATGGGGTTTTACAAACGTTGATGCCTTATAAAATCAATTGGATGAATTTCACCGATACACTTCATATTGATATGGGTATTTTATTGGATCCTATATCTGTCATGATGCTTGTGGTGGTGACTACCATTTCCTTGATGGCCAATATTTACAGTACGGGATACATGAAAGGAGACAGAGGTTTTACGCGATTTTTTGCCTTTTTGTCTTTATTTACTTTTTCAATGTTGGGATTGGTTGTAGCGACCAATTTATTCCAAATTTATATTTTTTGGGAATTGGTTGGGGTTTCTTCCTTCTCCTTAATTGGTTTTTATTACGACAAACCTTCTGCTGTTGCGGCAGCTAAAAAAGCATTTATTGTCACCCGTTTTGCTGACTTTGGATTCTTAGTTGGTATTCTTTTGATGGGATATTATGCAGGAACTTTTGATTTTGACATCTTAAATAATCCGGAAAATTTTGCAGGTTTTTTAACTAAAAGTCCGCAAATGTTTATGGGTCTTTCTGTTTTTACAACGGCTTTGGTACTCATGTTTATGGGAGGCGCCGGAAAATCGGCTATGTTCCCATTACACATTTGGTTACCCGATGCCATGGAAGGTCCGACACCGGTTTCTGCGTTAATTCATGCGGCAACCATGGTTGTTGCCGGGGTTTATTTGGTAGCGAGAATGTTTCCCATGTTTCATTTCTTTGACGACGGTTTTCCATTGCACGTAGTGGCATGGGTAGGAGCTATTTCCTCCTTATTTGCTGCTATAATAGCGTTAACGCAACATGATATCAAACGGGTTTTAGCATTTTCGACCATGTCTCAAATAGGCTATATGATGTTAGCTCTCGGAGTTTCGGGATATGATGGCCATGAAGGGGTAGGTTATATGGCTTCCATGTGGCATTTGTTTACACACGCCATGTTTAAAGCCGGTTTATTCTTAACCGCAGGTTCGGTAATCCACGC
>JADZFW010000185.1 GCA_020854235.1 Flavobacteriaceae bacterium | reverse complement strand
CTTATTGCCAACTTATTGGGAGAAAAAAATGAGGCTAATTACAAGCAGATATTCGGAACTAATATTGCGCAATATGTCAAACTAGACATGGAGTACAGAAGACATTGGAATATGAAATGGAATAGTATTCTAGCTTTTAGAACCAACATCGGTATTGCTATACCTTATGGAAATTCGGATGTCATACCCTTTAGTCGCAGTTATTTTGCCGGAGGAACCAATGATATAAGAGCATGGCATATATACGAACTAGGCCCCGGAAGTGAAAAAAGTGGTTTGGAATTTAACGTGGGTAATTTCAAATTGTTGAGTAGTCTGGAATATCGTTTCAATATTATCAATAGTTTCAAAGGTGCTTTTTTTGTAGATGCCGGAAATATATGGGACATAACAAAATCTGAACTCACGACTGAAAAAGCTAGTTTTGACAGTTTAAAATCCTTAGAAGATATTGCCATAGGAAGTGGATTTGGGCTGAGATATGATTTTAGTTTTTTAGTTTTCCGAGCCGATTTTGGATTTAAAACGTATGAGCCTTATGCTGATCCAAGTAAAAAATGGTTCAATAGTTACAATTTTAAAAACGGCGTTATCAATATTGGTATCAATTATCCTTTTTAACGAGAAGCTTTTTGATTATTTTACATTTACAAATTATTACTTTCAAATAATCCAATCATTGAACTAAAAATTATAAATTTGCAAAACTTTAAACATTAAACCTAAAACTTTAAACCTTAAACTTATCATATGTCACACAATATCAAACCCGGAGTTGTAACCGGAAGTCAGTTACAAGATCTTTTCAAATATGCCAAAGAAAAAGGATTTGCATTACCTGCAGTAAATGTAGTTGGTTCCAACACCATCAACGGAGTTTTGGAAACTGCCAAATTGATGAATGCTCCCGTAATTATTCAATTTTCAAATGGTGGAGGTGTATTCAATGCCGGAAAAGGTTTATCCAATGAAAATGAAAGAGCTGCAATAGCAGGATCTGTATCCGGTGCCGAACATGTACATCGTTTAGCCGAATTGTATGGTATTCCAGTTGTTTTACACACCGACCATTGTTCTAAAGACAAATTGAAATGGATTGATGGCATGTTGGATGAAGGTGAAAAGTTTTTCAAAGCTAATGGCAAACCACTTTTCAGTTCTCATATGATTGACTTATCAGAAGAGCCTATCAAAGAAAACATTGAAATTTGCAAAGGCTATTTGGCAAGAATGAGCAAAATGGGCATGACTTTGGAAATCGAATTGGGAATCACCGGTGGAGAAGAAGATGGCGTGGACAATAGTGGTGTTGATTCTTCCAAATTATATACTCAACCGGAAGAAGTATGTTATGCTTATGAAGAACTGAAAAAAGTAAGCCCCAATTTCACTATCGCAGCTTCCTTTGGCAATGTACACGGTGTTTACAAACCCGGCAACGTGGTTTTGACCCCCAAAATTTTAGATAATTCTCAAAAATACATCGAACAAAAATTAGGAACTGAAAAAAATCCGGTGGACTTTGTATTCCACGGAGGTTCAGGTTCGACTTTGGAAGAAATTCGCGAAGCCATTTCATACGGAGTTATTAAAATGAACATCGATACCGATATGCAATATGCCTTTATGTCGGGAATCAGAGATTATATGAAAGATAAAGCCGGTTATCTACAAGGACAAATCGGGAATCCTGAAGGCGATGACAAACCCAATAAAAAATATTACGACCCTAGAGTTTGGTTACGTAAAGGAGAAGATACTTTCATCGCTCGTTTGAAACAAGCATTTGAAGATCTCAACAATGTAAACACGCTTTAATCGCGTTGAATGTTGAATGATTTTGAAAATACAATTGACTTTTGACATTTCTAATTTAGGTCACTGAGCTTGTCGAAGTGCTAATTTCTAATTTCTAATTTCTAATTTCAGCCCATGTCTTGGTTTAAAAGAAGTACACAAGGGATTTTAACGCCCACAGAAGATAAAAAAAATGTTCCCGAAGGAATTTGGTACAAATCACCTAGTGGTAATGTTTTGGAAACAGCCGAATTGAAAGCCAATTTTTATGTGAGTCCCGATGATGGATATCACGTGAGAATAGGTAGTGAGGAGTATTTCGAAATCCTTTTGGACAACGGAAAATACAAGGAGTTGAATGCTAAAATTTCTTCCAAAGATCCTTTGAAATTTGTTGACACAAAAGATTATGCCGGACGATTGGTGGAGGCAGAAGCCAAAACCCAATTAAAGGATGCGATTCGTACCGTAGTTGGAAAATCTCTAGGTAAAGACATTGTGATAGCTGCCATGGATTTTGCATTTATTGGTGGTTCAATGGGAAGTGTGGTCGGCGAAAAAATCGTAAGAGCGATTGATTATGCCATCAAACACAAATTGCCCTTCTTGATTATTTCCAAATCGGGTGGAGCCCGTATGATGGAGTCCTCTATCTCCTTGATGCAATTGGCTAAAACTTCTGCGAAGTTGGCGCAATTGGACGAAGCCAAATTACCCTACATATCTTTGTTGACCGATCCAACGACAGGTGGCGCCACTGCTTCATTTTCCATGTTGGGAGACATCAACATCGCCGAACCCAATGCGTTGATAGGCTTTGCCGGTCCTCGCGTGGTAAGAGATACCGTAGGTCATGATCTACCCAAAGGTTTTCAACGTTCGGAATTTGTAATGGAACACGGTTTCCTAGATGCCATCTACGAACGTAGAGATTTGAAGAAAATGATCAATTTATATATTGATTTGATTATGAATCAACCCATAAGAAAATAATATTTATCATTAAAGTATTAAAACCGTTCTTATTCTTAGGGACGGTTTTTTATTTTCTAACAATATACTTGTAAATTTACACTACCAAATTCATTTCAAATAGTATGTACAGTTTTAAAAACGATTACAGCGAAGGTTGCCATCCTTCTCTTTTAAAAGCATTGGCCGATGCCAATTTTGATCAACAAGCCGGGTATGGAGAAGATGTTTATTCGGAGGCTGCTCGCAAATTGATTTGTGAAAAAATCGAAAATCATCAAGTCAAAATCAGCTTTGTTTCCGGTGGTACACAAGCCAACGCCTTGGTTATCGCTTCCGCTTTAAGACCTTATGAAAGCGTTATTTCGGCTGAAACCGGACACATCAATGTACATGAAGCCGGTGCTATTGAAGCCACAGGTCATAAAATTGAATCTGTGCCAACGCATGACGGCAAATTACGTCCGGAAGATGTTCACTCGGTTTTACAAAAATTTGAAGATCATCACATGACCAAACCTAGGTTGGTCTATATTTCCAATACTACGGAAGTTGGAAGTATTTATAGTAAATCTGAATTGGAACAATTGTATCAATATTGCCAACAACACGATTTGTATGTATTTATGGATGGTGCTAGATTGGGCTCGGCTTTATGTGCCAAGGACAATGATGTAACCCTAGCCGATATCGCCCGATGGACTGATGTATTTTATATCGGAGGTACCAAAAACGGAGCGTTGGCTGGAGAAGCCTTGGTTCTTAAAAATGAATCACTGCAAAAAGATTTTGATTTTCATTTGAAACAACGTGGGGCTTTACTATCCAAAGGTAGGTTTTTGGGCATACAGTTTCAAACACTATTTGAAAATGATTTGTATTTTGATTTGGCTCGTCATGCCAATGCCATGGCTATGAAAATGGCATTAGCTTTTCAAGAAAAAGGATATACTTTTTTAACGGAACCCGTTTCCAATCAACTCTTTCCCATATTGCCCAATGAGGTTATTGAAAAATTACTTCAATCCTATGGCTTTTACATTTGGAAAAAAATTGACAACTATCAATCTGCCGTGAGATTAGTTACTTCTTGGGCAACTCCTGAAGACATGGTAGAGCAATTTATTTCGGATTTGAAATCATTATAAAATATTGGAAAATAAGCTATTATACAACACAAACACCCTAAAATAAAGGAAGACCCTATAAGTTTAGAATTACCCTCCGAGAGTATATAATTCCCTTCCGAGAGTATAGTTTTCCTCTCCGCGAGTATAGTTTTCCTCTCCGAGAGTTCATAATTCCCTTCCGAGAGTATATAATTCCTTTCCGAGAGTTCATAGTTCTCTTCCGAGAGTATATAATTCCTCTCCGAGAGTATATAATTCCTTTCCGAGAGTTCATAATTCCCTTCCGAGAGTATAGAATTCCTTTCCGAGAGTTCATAATTCCCTTCCGAGAGTTCATAATTCCCTTCCGAGAGTATAGAATTACCCTCCGAGAGTTTACTTTCCATGGTACCCCCTGTACCGACAGCCTCCGTATTTGCTGACTTTTTATACAACAGCATATTGAAACCATCCAATACTACAATGTT
>JADZFW010000184.1 GCA_020854235.1 Flavobacteriaceae bacterium | reverse complement strand
TAATAATAGAAGCTTATTTAAGTGTTTTATTATCAATTCAATAAAGTTCTAATTACGAACTTCTAATTTCTAACTTCTAATTTCTAATTTCTAGAATGGGAAATATAGCAATTTTAGTCTTTTTATTATCCGGTGTTGTATTGGTAGCCGGAGCCAATGCTTTATCCAATCTGATTTCACCCAAATCGGATAACCCTCAAAAAAGAGAACCCTACGAAAGTGGAATGGTCACCAAAGGACCTACTTGGGTTCAGTTTAAAGTAGGTTACTATTTATATGCCATTATCTTTTTGATTTTTGATGTGGAGGTTGCCTTTTTGGTGCCTTGGGCTGTGGTATTTAAAGAATTGGGATTGGTAGCATTGATTGAAATATTAATCTTCTTGCTTATTCTGGGCCTCGGACTGGTTTATGCATGGAAAAAACAAGCGTTAAGATGGGAGTAGATATACAAACGGTTTTACCCGAAGTGCCCGAGAATTTTCCGGGACAGATTATTCCTGGTGGGAATGGAGGTAATATTGTAGTTACCAAATTGGATGATGTCATCAATTGGGGTCGCAAAAATTCACTTTGGTCCTTGTATTTTGGCACGAGTTGTTGTGCCATTGAAATGATGCAAACCGGTGCAGCTCGTCACGACTACAGCCGATTTGGATTTGAAGTAGCAAGGCCTTCCCCCCGACAAGCCGATTTGATTATCATTGCCGGTACCATCGTCAATAAAATGGCTCCGGTACTGCGTCGTTTGTATGATCAAATGGCAGAGCCCAAATATGTTATTGCCATGGGAGCTTGCTCCATCTCGGGAGGTCCCTTTTTCTACAACACCTATTCTGTTGTCAAAGGTGCCGACCACGTAATTCCTGTAGATATTTATGTTCCCGGTTGTCCGCCTCGTCCTGAAGCATTGTTGGATGGAATGATCAAATTACAAGAGAAAATCATGCTGACCAATAGTATGAAGGATATGAAAGCCAACAAACCGTTGGACGGATTTGACCAAGGGAAATAATTCCTTTGCAAGTGAGAGGTCTACAACCTTATACCTAAACAAAATGACAAATTTAGAATTACAAAATACCCTAGCAGCTTGGAGTGATCAAATCACTTTTACTGAAGAAGCTACCGAATTTTTAACTGCTCAGGTTCCTGCAACTGAATGGCATGAAATTGCCTTAAAATTAAAAGGTTCACCCGAATTGCACTTCGACTATCTGTTTTGCGAAACCGGAATGGATTATGGGACGGAATTAGGAGTCATATATCATTTGCGTTCTACCGATTTAAAACACGAAATGGTAGTCAAAGTAAATACATCCGACCGAGAACATGCTCAAATTGATACGGTGTGTGATATTTGGAGAACAGCCGAATTGCACGAACGTGAAATTCACGATTTATTTGGTATCGAATTTAACAATCATCCCAATATGCAAGTTTTGATTTTGCCGGAAGGTTGGGAAGGATTTCCTTTGAGAAAAGATTATTCCGATCCGGTAAATATGATTATTCGTTAGTTCACTGTGTTTAGACAAAATCTCCTCTGACCCCAAATCGGGTGTTACATTCATTAAAGCAATTATTAGTACCATGCAACAAGAATATATCGTAAAAGATCCTTTCAAAACTGAAGAATACATGATCAACATGGGGCCACAACATCCGGCAACCCATGGTGTATTGCGTTTGGTTTTGACCATTGACGGTGAAATTATAAAAAAGGTCGAACCTGATTTGGGATATATACATCGTTCTATCGAAAAAATGTGTGAGTATGATACTTACCAACAAATCGTACATCTTACCGATAGAATGGATTATCTGTCTTCACATATCAACAATGAAGCGGTTTGTCTAACTGTTGAGAAAGCTTTGGAATTGGAAGTTCCTGAAAGAGTTAAAGTGATTCGAACCATTATCAGTGAATTGACTCGTTTGGCATCACATCAATTGTGGTGGGGCGTTTTCGGAATGGATATAGGTGGATTGACTACTTATTTTTATGCTTTCCGTGACCGTGAGATGATCAATGATATTTTTGAAGAAACTTGTGGCGCACGTTTGACGATGAATTACAATATTCCGGGTGGATTAATGTTTGATATTCATCCCAATTTTGTCAATCGTACCAAAGCCTTTATCAAACACTTCAAAACCAAGTTGCCCGAATACGACCAATTGTTGACCGGTAACATCATTTTTGAAAAAAGAACCAAAGGGGTAGGGATAATTTCTAAAGAAGATGCTATAAGCTTTGGCGTAACCGGTCCAACCGGAAGAGGTTCCGGATTGTCATGTGACATTAGAAAAAGCCACCCTTATTCTGCTTACGACCGAGTGAAGTTTAATGAAGTTTTATTTACTGAAGGGGATACTTGGGCACGATACAAAGTGCGTATTCAGGAAATGTGGGAATCGATTTCAATCATCGAACAATTGATTGACAACATTCCCGATGGTGATTTCAAAGTACCTACCAAAGCCGTAATCAACTTACCTAAAGGCGAGTTTTACCAAAGAGTAGAAACAGCCAGAGGTGAATTGGGTGTTTACATCAATAGTGATGGAAATAAGAATCCCTATCGGGTGAAGTTCCGTTCTCCAGGGTTCTCCAATTTATCCATTTTGGATCATGCGGCTCGAGGCAGTAAATTGGGAGATTTGGTTGCCATCATGGCTTCCTTTGACTTGGTTATTCCCGATATAGATCGATAAAATAGTTTAAAGTAATAGTTTTGTTTTTTTTTAAAGCAAAACGCAAATAGGATTTTAATAATATCTAGCGTAGAAAAGTGAAAATCGGTTTTTAAATGTATTTCTCTTTTCTCATTTTACAAATTTAGAATAATATGAATATACCGATGATGTTACCCACTGAATGGATACATAATTTTCTATATGCATTAATGCCCGAAGGGATAGCTCATGCAGTAGAATTGGTATTGATAGCCTTGGGTTTTTTAGCCTTTTTTGCTGTAGCCGGATTGTATTTGGTGTTGTTGGAAAGATGGATTGCTGCTTGGGTTCAATTACGTAGAGGACCCAATAGAGTAGGTCCTTGGGGGATTTTTCAAACCATAGCCGATGCTTTGAAATTGGTTACCAAAGAATTGACCGGAACCACTAAGGCGGATATGTTTTTGTATAATTTGGCACCTTATTTCCCCATTGTAGCGGCTTTAATCACCATTTCGGTTTTTGCCTATTCTCAAAGTTTACATGCATTTGATATCAATATCGGGATTTTCTTTATTACTGCCGTTTCTTCTATTGGCGTAATTGGAATTTTGTTGGCAGGATGGTCCAGTAACAACAAATATGCTTTAATTGGGGCTATGCGTAGTGGTGTAATGGTAGTCAGTTATGAATTATCTGTTGGATTATCACTTCTTACGATGGTTTTGATGACAGGAAGTTTGCAATTGTCCGAAATTATTGAAGTCCAACGTACCGGTGGATGGTTGATCGTGCAAGGGCATATTCCGGCTGTAATTGCCTTTATGATTTATATGATTGCCGGAACCGCAGAAACCAATCGTACTCCGTTTGACTTAGTTGAAGCCGAATCAGAGTTGGGTGCAGGTTACCATACCGAATATTCAGGGATGAAATTTGCGTATTTCTTCTTAGCCGAATTTATCAATATGTTTATCGTTGCCTCGATAGCTGTTACCGTATTTTTTGGAGGTTGGTTATCTCCATTTGGTATTACCGATGAAATTTTCTGGTTACAACCCGTTTGGTTTTTAGCTAAAGTATTTGTTATCATAGTCTTGATGATGTTATTCAGATGGACTTTCCCCAGATTGCGAATTGACCAAATATTGACTTTGGAATGGAAATATTTATTACCCCTCAATTTGATGAATTTAGTGCTAATGGCTATCATTGTATGGCTTGGCTGGACAATCAATTTTTAAGTAGAACACAGGAATACAAACGATTATGAGTTATTTCGGAGATATAGTACATGGAATAGGAACTTTGCTGAATGGGATGAAAGTCACTAGTAAGTATTTATTCTTAGCCCCAAAAGAAATTATTACCCAATATTACCCTGATAATAGGGACACCTTGAAAATGTTTGATCGTTTCAGAGGTGAAGTCATCATGCCACATGATGAACAAAATATGCACCGTTGTACCGGATGTCAATCTTGTGAGATTGCTTGTCCCAATGGCAGTATTGAAATTGTTTGGGATAGAGTGGTCAATGAGGAAACCGGTAAAAAGGTAAAAGTCATCGACAAACATATTTATCACTTGTCAATGTGTACTATGTGTGGACTTTGCATTCAAGCTTGTCCTACTGAAGCCATTGTATGGGGACAAAATTTTGAAAACTCGGTTACTGACCGTACACAATTAACCAAAGTATTAAATAAACCGGGATCTAAAGTACATCCCGATGTAAAGGAATAATATGGAACGAATATTTTTCTACATTTTCGCATTGATTATCATCGTTTTTGCCACGGCATCGGTGATGAGTCACAAAATTTTAAGAGCAGTAGTTTATCTTTTATTTTCCCTTTTGGGGGTAGCTGCCTTGTATTTTATGATGGAATACAACTTCCTTGGAGCTGTTCAAATGGCTGTCTATGCCGGTGGTATCATCATCTTATTTATTTTTTCGGTTTTATTGGTTCATCATATTGAAGGTGAATTGGAGGAACCTACATTAACCCGAAAAGTATTGATGGGACTAGCCAGTTTAATCGGATTTGGGGCTGTAATGTCCGTGATTCTAACGCATAGTTTTATAACGGTGGATGTACCTCGTGCCTCAACCGAAGTATCCGAAATTGGGAAAGGACTATTGAGTTATGGTGAAGGTGGATTTATTCTACCTTTTGAAGTAATCAGTATTTTATTATTGGCTGCTATGATTGGAGCCATTATTATCTCTAAGGGTAAAAAGAACGTTTAATTTTTAAACTACAAAAGGAATGATAGCAAATGTAAGTATATATGAAATCCTGACCTTGACAACTTTGTTGTTTTTCATAGGTCTTTATGGTTTTTTGACTCGTAAGAATTTGATAACGATGTTGATGTCAATTGAGTTATTGCTCAATTCATCGGTTATTAATTTTGTCGTAATAAATAAATACATGTTTCCTGAAATGTTGCAAGGTGTTTATTTTTCAATATTCATCATAGCTGTAGCTGCTGCAGAAACCGCATTAGCTATATCTATTATCATCAATTTATATAGACTGAAAGTTTCAGTAGATGTAAATGAAACCGAAACCATGAAATACTAAATAGATAATAGTGACCAGATTGGGGTGTTTTAATAATACTTCTCTCCAATCTCAATACTCAATTCTCCAAAAATTATGAACTTTAGTTATACGATTTTAATTCCACTGATTCCCTTTGTAGTTTTCTTACTCTTGGGATTGTTTTACAACCGAATCAAAGAACCTGTTTCAGGATGGATTGGCGTTGCCGGTTTGGCAGTAAGTGCCGGTTTATCCTATTTTACGGCCTATCAATATTTTTACAATACACC
>JADZFW010000183.1 GCA_020854235.1 Flavobacteriaceae bacterium | reverse complement strand
CCATCCTTACTAATCACAGTAGCCATCCTTACTAATCACAGTAGCCATCCTTACTAATCACAGTAGCCATCCTTACTAATCACAGTAGCCATCCTTACTAATCATAGTAGCCATCCTTACTAATCACAGTAGCCTATTACAAAACCGATATTGAAAACACCCAATATCCCAAAGAACCCACTATACCATCCAGATTCTAATAAAATCACAATATCTCAATAACCACCTCAATCTCCTATGAAATCCCTTGAATGCAAAGCATTCAAGATTAGTGAGCATTCATTTCAATCTTCATTGGTCTATTCATATTTATCAATCCATCATTCGTCAATTCGTGGCTAAAAAAATGCATCCCTATATCCTACAGCTCCCCACTATACCATCCCTATTCCAATAAAATCCCATTAACACATCCCGTCCCGATAGCTATCGTGAATCGGGACTCAATAACTAAATAACTCAATAACCCATTAACTCTAGCATCAGCCTCCACCACCAATCACAGTAACCATTCAAACTTATCATAGTATACCCCAAAACAAATAAACACCGTCATTTCGACCAGTAGAGAGAAATCTGCTCTAACATACAGGGAAAATTCCACGCAATCGTTATAGTTAAATTTTTGTTCATAAGTATTTCCCAAAGTAAAGCTTTCAAGTGATTTTTAACAAGTTAACACCCTTCAAATAGCTTTCTATTTCAAAGATTTGTCATAAATTTACCCCATTATAATCCTTATTTTAAAACCATGCAAAAATTTCTACATTTCCTGTTTTTATTACCTGTTTTTGCTTATGGGCAACAGCAAACGGTTACCGCTACTGTTACTCCTGCCGTCATTGAAGAAAATGTCTCCATGACAATTACCATTGCCGGAAGTAGTGTCAATGAAAGCACGTGGAGTATTACCAATAACGCGCTCTATTTATGGGCTTGGAGCTATGACCTCAATGATGCCAATTCTATGGATTGCCCTACCAATGGGACTTGGAATGCTTCCAGTGAAACCAATAAATTCACTTACAATTCCGGTACCGATACCTATACCATGACTTTTGTCCCTCAAACTTTCTATGCCCGTACAGGTATTGGAAGAATCGGTTTTTTGATCAAAGCCAAAGACGGAGCAGGTGATAAAAAATCACAAGACATATATAAGGAAGTGGGAGCTTTCTCCGTAACCATGATCAATCCCGATACGAATAATGGTACCCTGTATGTTAACTCAGGTGGCTCTCAAACCCTCATGGCTTCCAATGGAAATGGCAATGCTACTTATCAATTAAATGCCAATGGAAGTTCGGTTACCTCTCAGACTACTACATTTTTCAATTTCAACTATACCAATATTACAGAAAATAAATATTGCGAATTAGTAATCACACAAGGTACTTCTACCATTACCAAATATTTCAGTATCGTCATCAATCCCGGAACCATCAGTGCTGCTTTACCGGGTGGAATGGAAGACGGTATCAACTACAACCTTTCCGATCCGACCAAAGCAACCTTAGTACTCAATGCACCTTTAAAAGATTTTGTATACGTAGCAGGTAGCTTCAACAACTGGAAACCTACCACTGCCTATGCCATGAAAAAAGATGCGACTACCGGTAAATACTGGTTGGAATTAACCGGATTGACCTCAGGACAACTCTATGGGTATCAATATTGGGTGTTTGAAACTACTCCTTTGACCAATTCTCCTAAATTAGTCAAAACAGCCGATCCTTTCTCAACCTTAGTCTTATCTCCATTCGATGATGGCGAAATCATCACGCTTGGCGTGTATCCGGGATTACCATCTTATGCATCCATCGCGCCGGGACAAGAAAGAGAAGTAACGGTCTTACAAACCAATCAACCTGCCTACAACTGGCAAGTGACCAATTTTGCCAAACCCAAAGAAGAAGATTTGGTGGTATATGAAGTGTTAATCCGAGATTTCGATACACCTCGTACCTTCCAAAGTTTGATAAACCGAATCGACTATTTCAAAAACCTAAACGTAAATGCCATCGAACTCATGCCGGTTATGGAATTTGAAGGCAATGAAGGTTGGGGTTACAATCCATCTTTCCATTTGGCATTGGATAAATTTTATGGACCAGCCAATAAGTTGAAAGAGTTTGTAGATTTATGTCACCAAAATGGAATTGCCGTCATATTGGACGTTGCCTTAAATCACGCCTTCGGTCGTAATCCTATGGATCGCATGTGGATGCTCGATGCTGAAAAAGACGGTTGGGGAGATCCTAGTTCCGAGAATCCTTATTTCAATACCGTGGCTACACACAGTTATAGTGTGGGTAATGACTTCAACCATTCTACAGCAGTAACTAGATATTACACCAAACGAGTCATCAAACAATGGGTACAAGAGTTTAAAATCGACGGTTTCCGTTGGGATTTAACCAAAGGTTTTACCCAAAATGCTACCGGTAGTGATGCATTGACCAATCAATACCAACAAGACAGAGTAGACGTGTTAAAAGAATACGCCGATTATTCTTGGAGTCTGGATCCCGATCATTATGTGATCTTCGAACACCTAGGTGCCGACAACGAAGAACAACAATGGGCCAATCATCGTGATGAAGAAGGTAAAGGCGTTATGTTGTGGGGTGAAATGACTTGGGCGTACCGCCAATTGACCATGGGATGGAACAGTAGTGCCAATATATCCAGAATGAGTAGTGACAACCACGGTTTTGCTAGTAAAAGATTAATGGGTTATCCTGAAAGTCACGATAAAGAGCGCTTGATGTATGATAATATAACCTATGGCAATAATACGAATGGAACGCATAATGTCAGAAACTTAAATACTGCTTTGTACAGAATGTCTGCTTTAGGAGCGACTTCTATCATGATTCCCGGTCCCAAAATGATATGGCATTTCGCCGACTTGGGTATGCAAAACTCCATTTATACTTGTCCCAATGGAACTGTAAATGACGAGAGTAATACAATTGCCGGTGACTGTAAATTGTCTACAAAAGCACAACCACAATGGACTGAAGATTGGTTGAATGTAGCTCAAAGACAACAAATCTATGAAGATTGGTCAAGAATGATTGATCTTAAAATCAATGAACAAGTATTCGAGGGCAATTTTTCAATTGATTCTAATGATACGGATTTGACTCCAAGAATATTTGTTTGGAATGATGCATTACCTTCAAGCCAATTGAAAAATGTAGTGATATTAGCCAATTTTGATGTGACGGCTCAAAACATTGTTCCCGATTTCCCTTACACCGGAACATGGTACAATCTGATGGACGAAACAACTTTCAGTGTTTCCAACACAGCAACAGCTATTAATGTGGAAGCTGGTGGTTTCAGAATATTTGGCAACAAACCCTCTACTTTGAGCAATGAAGACAACTTGTTGAGTACTATTCAAATATATCCCAATCCCGCTAAAGGTGTTTTCAATTTAAACTTACCAGCCGACAGCGTTCAGATTTTTGATACAACCGGAAAATTAGTAAAACAATTTACACAAGTTCAAGATCAAACCTATCCCGTTACCGAATTGAAACCTGCTTTGTATTTTGTGAGAATTCAAACAACAAATGGTGTGAGTACACAACAATTGGTGATTGAATAAATTAATTGATATTATAATAATCAAAACCGTCTTTCCAGTGTGTAGGAAAGACGGTTTTTTTATGGAACAAATTTTTTTAAACTAAGGCTTCCAGCCTTTAAAGGCTGGAAGCCTTAGTTCTTTTTTTACGATAATGTTTGTTATTACATTTGGTATTGTCGATAGGTTAAGTACTTTCTATTGAAATACAATATCGATATAAGGAATCCCGAAATTTGGAACCGGTCCTCCCGAACCATAAAAGTTGGAAGAAGTGATTTGCATAAAACTACCCGAAAGTACGGTTGATGAAGGCGCTGGAGCCCCATTGTATCGGGCAATTCTTCCTATGGTATTACCAATATTCCCCAAATAATTTGAAGCAATACGACGGATGGTATAACTATTTCCGGCATTCAGATTAATTGAAGAAGTAGGCAATACGTAATCTGTAGAAGTTGAATTAAATAAATGCGATCCCGAATAAACCATCACACTATTGGTGTTGTCATATATTTCAATACCATAAGGAACATTGGCCGTGTAAAGATTGGCATTTCCTTGATAACCTATTTGACAAATGGTTTTATTGGCCAACATGGTAAAAGTATATTCATGCGTAACTAAATCCATTGTAGTGTAATTGTCATAAAGTGAATTACTAGACAAAGTCGAACTGTAAATACCCTGAAAATCTGTACCTGTTGTGACGCAAGGTGGCGGTGGTGGCGGTGGACAACCCTGAATGGCAGTAATTATCAATCCGAAGATTCCCCATTTGAAAAATTTAGAAAGTTGGAAATTTCTTAGAAAAAGATTTTGAATCGTGTTTGTTAGTAGTGTTTTCATTTGTATATGTTTTTAATATTCTACAAGTATATCAAATAACCTATCAAATTGTTACCTGTTTCTTAAATATTTTTTAAAATATATGTAAAATTGATTTTTAACAAACGTAAAGTGAAAGATTGAGTATTTTAATAACGGCTTATTAACTTTCAAAACCGAAAGCAAATTTAATGGGATCCACAATTCAGAATCATTAACATTTATTCCACAACACTTCATCGGGTAATGGAGCGACGATTGAGAGAAGTTCATCTTTAACCGGATGTTTGATTTCCAGTTTTCGGGCATGTAGATTGATGTTGCCATCATCATTAGGGCGTTTGCTACCATATTTCAAGTCACCTCTGATAGGACATCCGATAGCGGTAAATTGTGCCCTAATCTGATGATGTCGTCCGGTTTCCAAATCAATTTCAACCAAAGAATAGTGGTCAAATGATTTTAAAATTTGATAGTGTAATATGGCTTTTTTACTTTCTTTTACTTCTTTTTCAAATGCTCTTGAAATATTTTTAGCAGGATATCGCACCAGATAATGAACCAAGGTATCTGAAACGCGAGGTACCGGATTTTTAACCAATGCCCAATAGGTTTTCTTCAACTCTTTGTTTCTAAACGATTCATTCAGTCGGGTCAAAGCTTTGGAAGTTTTGGCAAATACCACAATACCCGAAGTAGGTCTATCCAATCGATGGACCAATCCCACAAATACATTTCCGGGTTTATTGTACTTTTCCTTGAGGTATTCCATGACCACATCACGCAGCGGTTTGTCTCCACTCATGTCACTTTGAACCGGATCTCCGGCTCTTTTGTTGACAATCAATACGTGATTATCTTCATACAATACTTGCAAATTATCTTTGGTGGTTGACATCATGATTAAAAGTCAAATTCAAAAACACATTACACCCATCACCCATCACCCAACATCCAACATCCATCACTATCCTCATTTCAAATCCTCATTCAACTGTTCAATATATAGCAAAACATCCTCTTTTCCCATACTGGTTTCTGCAGAAGTAACAAAATAGTGAGGAAATTCTTCCCAAAATTCCAACATGGTTTTGTGGTAAAAGGCAATATTTTGATTGATTTTATTAAGCGTCAATTTATCGGCTTTGGTGAAAACCATTACAAATGGAATGCCATTTTCGCCTAAAAAAGTCATGAAATCCAAATCTATTTTTTGGGGTTCCAGACGGATGTCTATCAAGACAAAAGCACAAGACATTTGTTCTCTTTTAAAGAAATAATCTGTGATAAATCCTTGAAATTTCTCTTTTTGGGTCTTGGAAGCTTTGGCATATCCATATCCCGGTAAGTCAACCAGATACCATTGATCATTGACAATAAAATGGTTGATCAACTGTGTTTTTCCTGGTCTTCCTGAAGTTTTGGCTAATTTATTTTGATTGAGCAACATGTTGATCAATGAAGACTTTCCCACATTGGAGCGACCTATAAACGCATATTCCGGACGTGTACCCTTGGGGCATTTATCCACTTGCGTATTGCTCATCTCAAATTTTGCTGACTTAATCTTCATGGTTTAATTTTCAAATTCTTTGAATTGAAATTTAAGTTTCTCTTCCTTAATAAAGATACATTTTGTACTAAGACCCCATAACTATAGAAATATCCTAAAAAAGTTCTAAGTTCTAAGTTCTAATTTCTAATTTCTAGTTTCTAATTAGGTTACTGAGCATGTCGAAGCACTAATTTCAAATCCCTCTCACCTTCAACCAATCATGAAGAATTTGATTGAACAAAGCGGGATGTTCCATCATGGCAGCATGTCCGCATTTTTCAACCCAAAATAAATCTGAGTCGGGTAGGAGTTTGTTAAAATCATCTGCTACTTCGGGTGGTGTTACAATGTCATCTCTACCCCAAATGATACATGCAGGGACATTCATCGCCGGTAAATCTTCCGCCATATTGTGTCGAATAGCACTTTTGGCAAGTGCCAATATTTTGATGACTTTCATGCGATCACTGATGGTATCCATGATGGTATCCACCAATTCATCTGTTGTTACAGCCGGATCATAGAAAACTTCTGAAATCTTATTGCGAATGTACTCACGATCTCCTCTTTTGGGATAAGTGCTTCCCAATGATTTTTCATACAGGCCTGAACTACCGGTCAAAACCAAAGCTTTGACATATCTTTGAGAGTACTTTGTAAAATATAAGGCTACGTGTCCGCCTAGTGAGTTTCCTAATAAAACAGCCTTTTTTATTTGTTTGAAATCTAAAAAATCTCTGACAAACTTGGCTAAATTTTTAACGTTGGTTTTTAAAATGGGTAAGGTGTAAAGTGGTAATTGAGGGATGATTACTTTATAGCCATTTTCTGAAAAATATTTGAAAAGGCTGTCAAAATTGCTCAAATCTCCCATCAAACCGTGTAACACGATGATAGGCTGACCTTCACCTTGTTCCCAATACCTGTATTCCCCTTCTATTTTTAATGTTGGCTTCATTTGATTCAATCGGTTGAATTTACTGTTTTTGTAAGCTTTTTACACATTTTAACTATCCTGAAAGATTGAAAAATACGCTAAAGCCTATCAGATGTAAAGGTTGGTTAAACAAATTAAGAAAAAGGTATTTAAATAAAAATCAATACTTTAGGTTGTGAAATTGATTGATATACCCACTTCTTAAAACGCAAAAATAGTTAAAATAATTGGAATAAATAGGCAAAATATTTTCATCCCGATTTTAGTCAGTTGTTGTCAAATGGGAGTAAAGTGGAAAAAGTTATTAACAATGTGGTAGATTGTGGTAAAATGTGGGAATTTATTTTATAAATTTGCCCTATAAATCTGAAAATGGATATATAGAGAACATGTGTTTTAGTATAGGCATTTGGTCTTTTCTATCTTATCTTTTTTCTCTTTTCTAAACTAAAATGTTAAATCTAATTGGAACATACGAGTGTAAAGCAGATGACAAAGGTCGTCTGATGGTAGCTGCTCCTCTTAAGAAGCAGTTGGCTCCCGTATTACAAGAGGGTTTTATATTGAAACGTTCTGTTTTTCAGGAATGTTTGGAGTTGTATCCAATGGCCGAATGGAATGCCATGATGCAGAAAGTCAATAAACTCAATCGTTTCAGAAAAAAGAATAATGATTTTATCCGTTTGTTTACCGCTGGTGTTAAAGTGGTTGAGATGGATACCAATGGTCGCATTCTTATCCCTAGAGATTTAATGAGTTTTGCCGGTATCGGCAAGGACTTAGTCTTGTCATCGGCAGTTAATATTATTGAGATTTGGGACAAAACCAAATATGAAAAAGCTGTTAATGATGCAATCAATGATTTTGCCGATTTGGCAGAAGAAGTAATGGGAAATCAAGATGACCAAAGCGATGACATATCATAATCCCGTTCTTTTAAATGAAAGTGTGGCTGGTTTGAATATCAAACCCGACGGCGTATACGTGGACGTTACCTTTGGTGGAGGTGGACATTCTAAAGCCATTTTAAATCAATTGGGTCAATCGGGAAAACTCTTTGCCTTTGATACCGATCCCGATGCATTGATTAATCAAATTGATGATGAGAGATTTGTTTTAATTCCGGAAAACTTCCGATTTATCAAACGCTTTCTGAGATTACACGGTATTCAAAAAGTAGATGGTATTCTAGCCGATTTAGGCGTTTCATCACATCAATTTGACGCAGCTGAAAGAGGATTTTCAACCCGTTTTGAAGGAAAACTCGATATGCGTATGAATCCCGAAAGTCCTCTATCAGCTTATGAAGTGGTCAATCAATACGAGGAATCTCAACTTGAAACGGTTTTGAGTGAATACGGGGAACTGAATCAGGCGAAAGCCATGTCTAAAAAAATAGGGATAGAACGTGCTGTAAAACCCATTGAAACCACAGCCGATTTGAAAAAAGTACTTCAAGCTTTTATGCCTAAAGGTAGAGAGAATAAAGTTTTAGCACAGGTTTTTCAAGCCATTCGTATCGAAGTGAATCAGGAATTGGAAGTATTAAAAGATTTTTTATTACAAGTCCCTGAATTACTGGCTGAAGAAGGAAGATTAAGCGTGATTAGTTATCATTCATTGGAAGACAGATTGGTCAAGAGATTTATTAGAAATGGGATGTTTAATGGTGAACCTGAGCGAGACATCTACGGGAACTTTGAAGTGCCAATGCATAAAGTTGGAAATATGATAGTCCCTAATGCAGCTGAAATCAAAACCAATAGCCGAGCCCGAAGCGCCAAACTCAGAATCGCCAAAAAATCTAAAACCGAATAACAGTAAAAATATCTAAATCCAAAATAACCTTAAACTTTAAACTTTAAACTTTAACCCAATTCCCCAATGAGTAACTTCCAACAAAATATAACCAAATTCATCAAAGGTGAGTATTTACTGAACGAGGAAGCTTTTAAAAATTGGAGGATGATTTTGTTTGTGATTGTGTTGTTGATTTTGATGATTAGAAGTGCACACATAACGGACGAAAAGGTGATTAAAATATCCCAACTCAAAAAACAGGAAAATGAATTGAGAGCGGAGTATATAGCGTTGAGATCCAAATCCATGATATTAAAATTGGAAACAACAGTCGTCGAGAAAGTTAAAGAAATGGGTTTGCATCCAGCCGATAAACCGCCTCAAATCATAAGAGAAGTGGATCCCAATACACCCTAAAAAAACAAACAATTCTCAACAAACACACAAACCTAGTTTAAATCTAATTTCTAATTTCTAATTTCTAATTTCTAATTTCCAAATGCCTATCCAACCAGAAAATATCATCAAAAGAGCCGGTATACTAACCGGTGTTTTGTTGCTTTTCCTAGCGATAATAGCGGTTCGCATTGTGGTAATTCAAGTGAAAGATGGTAAAAAGTACCAGGATATGTCTGTTAGTATAACTGAAAAAATCGATACGATTTATGCCAACAAAGGAAATGTGTATGCTGCCGATGGAAGTTTGCTGGCAACATCCATGTTCCGATATGAAGTAAGAATGGATGTAGTAACAGTAGAGGCTGAAATTCTCAGAGATAGTGTAGTTGCACTTAGTAACAAATTAGCTCGTTTTCTAGGAGAAACACCTGAGTATTATCAAAAACGCATTCGCCAAGCTATCAGTGAAAAAAACCGGTACTTGTTTATCGCTAAAAATTTAAATTACCCGGAATACCAAACAATCAAATCGTTTCCGATTTTTAATTTGGGAGCTAATAAAGGTGGTTTCATAACCATTCAAAATACGGTCAGAGAACATCCTTTAGGAAAAGTAGCACAACGTACTATTGGTTATGATGATTACAGAGGAATGCCGGGTATTGAAGGAGCTTTTGCAGCTGAATTGAGAGGTAAAAATGGTTTGCGTTTGAAACAAAAAATTGCCAAAGGTCAGTGGAAACCTATCAATGATGCCAATGAAATTGAACCACAAGATGGTAAGGATATCATTACCACGATTGATGTCAACATGCAAGATATTGCCCACAATGCACTTTTGGAACAATTGGTGAAACACCAAGCTGAACACGGAACTGCCGTTTTGATGGAAGTAAAAACAGGTGAAATCAAAGCCATAGTCAATCTAGGACGTGCAGCTGATGGCTCCTATTATGAAAGTCGAAATTATGCAGTTTATGAATCACATGAACCAGGTTCGACTTTCAAAATCGCAAGTTTATTGGTTGCCCTTGAAGATAAAGTGATTGATACTTCCACAGTTGTAGATACAGAAGGTGGTGCATGGGAACTGTATGGAAAACATATTACCGATTCCAATCACAAGGGATATGGTAAAATATCAGCGGCTCGTTCTATGGAAGTTTCTTCCAATGTAGGAATTTCCAAATTGATATATGATCATTACAAAGACAATCCCAAAAAATTTGTCGATGGACTGAAAAGAATTGGATTGGATCAAAAACTTGGGGTGCCTATCAAAGGCGAAGGCGCACCTATCATACCGACACCAGGAACAAAGAGTTGGAATGGAACATCTCTAGCTTGGATGTCATTTGGTTATGGTGTTCAATTAACCCCTTTGCAAACGCTCACTTTTTACAATGCTATAGCCAATGATGGTATTATGGTGAAACCCAAATTTGTAAAGGAAGTATCCTATCAAAACAATAAAAAAGGAGCCATCGTATATCCTACCGAAATAATCAATCCCAAGATAGCTTCTCAAGAAACGCTTTCCAAACTCAAAGCCATTATGATGAATACGGTGAAAAGAGGTACTGCAGCTATTATCTATACACCCAATTATTCATTGGCAGGTAAAACTGGAACTTGTCAGGCCAACTATTGGACCAATGATATGTATTACATTTCGTCATTTGCCGGATTTTTTCCATATGAAAATCCTAGATATTCCTGCATAGTAGTGGTTCATAGACCTATTGACGGTTATTATGGAAGTACAGTTGCTGCGCCCGTTTTTCAAAAAATAGCACATAAAATATATGCAGCAACACCAACTGTAAACAAGGTTATAAAAGGTTCTTACACATACAAGGCTCTGGACAAAAATTATGAAGCTTATACTTTTCAACAAACCAAAACGGCAATCATGCCCAATGTTTCAGGAATGCCAGGAATGGATGCCATAAGTTTATTAGAAAATATGGGTTTGAGAGTTCAGATTCAAGGAATCGGGAGCGTCGTTTCGCAATCTGTATTAGCGGGAAGTACTATTCAAAAGGGAAATACCATTTATCTAACACTATATTAATGCCAATTCTACAAGACATATTGAAACATGTTCCCGTAGTACAAATCACGGGTAATACCAATATGGATATCAAACAAATAACCTTTGATTCCAGAAAAGTAGTACCCCATACTTTATTTGTAGCTCAAAAAGGAACTTTGACCGACGGGCATTTATACATCAACAAAGCCATTGAAATGGGTGCTTCGGCTATCATATGTGAGCAACTTCCTGTGGAGCTTCCATCCGGTATTACCTTTATACATACCTCAGATAGCAATAGAGCTTTATCGTTTTTGGCTGCTAATTTTTATGGTAATCCGTCTCAACATTTGAAGTTAATTGGGATTACAGGTACCAATGGAAAAACCACCTTGGCAACTTTATCACATGCATTATTTCAAAAAGCGGGTTTTCATGCTGGTTTGATTTCCACCGTAGTCATTAAAATCGGCAATACCGATTATCCTACATCCCATACCACACCCGATGCACTCACCTTGAATAGGTTTCTTTCAGAAATGGTAGCTGATGGCGTAAGTCATTGTTTTATGGAAGTCAGTTCACATGGGATTCACCAAAAAAGAACAGAATCTTTGCACTTTGCAGGTGGCGTTTTCACCAATTTGACACATGATCATTTGGATTATCACAAAACATTTGCTGAATATCGAGATGTGAAGAAATCATTTTTTGACACTTTGCCGGCTGCGGCATTTGCACTGTCCAATATCGATGACAAAAATGGAAGTGTCATGTTGCAAAATACCTTGGCAACCAAAAAAACCTATGCTTTAAAAACCCTTGCCGATTACAAAGCTAAAGTGTTGGAAAATCGTTTGGAGGGATTGATTTTACAAATCAACGGACACGAAGTATACACCAAACTCATAGGAAATTTCAATGCTTACAATATACTGGCAATTTATGGAATTGCTAGCGAATTGGGATTGGAATCTTTAGAAATTTTACGCATCATCAGTGATTTGGAAAGCGTGAGTGGTCGTTTTCAATTTTTCATATCCAATGAAGGTATAACCGCCATAGTAGATTATGCACACACACCCGATGCGTTGGTTAATGTATTGCAAACACTCAACGAAATCAGAACTGGAAACGAAAACTTGATTACGATTGTAGGATGTGGTGGTGATAGAGATAAAACAAAAAGACCCAAAATGGCACACATTGCTTCTCAGTTGAGTACTACCGCCATTTTCACTTCCGACAATCCGCGTTCTGAAGATCCAAAAGTGATTATTGATGAAATGGAAGCTGGTGTTTCTCCCGAAAACTATAGAAAAACACTTTCAATTCTCGATCGGAAAGAAGCTATAAAGGCAGCCGGAAAAATGGTGAGAAAAGGTGATATTGTTTTGATAGCAGGTAAAGGTCATGAAACTTATCAAGAAATAAAAGGAGTAAAATACGATTTTGACGATTTCAAAATCGCTAAAGAAATATTCAATTAACAATCATAATTCCAATTTAAACACAATAATTATGTTGTACTATTTATTTGATTATCTGGATAAAACCTTTGATTTGGTCGGAGCAGGACTGTTTCGCTTCATCACTTTTAGGTCGGCTATGGCATTCGTGTTTTCATTGGTATTATCAACAGTTTACGGTAAAAAAATTATCAAATACTTGCGTCGCAAACAAATTGGTGAATCGGTACGTGATCTAGGATTACAAGGTCAAATCGAAAAAGCAGGTACCCCAACAATGGGCGGAATCATCATCATCTTGGCCACTTTATTACCCGTATTGTTATTTGCCAAATTAGACAATATTTATATCATTTTGTTATTAATTACCACGGTTTGGATGGGTTTGATCGGATTTGCCGATGATTATATCAAAATCTATAAGAAAGACAAGGAAGGTCTAAAAGGTAGATTCAAAATTTTGGGTCAGGTCGGATTGGGTATAATTGTAGGATACATGCTATTTTTTCATCCGAGTGTAACCATGAAACAAGAACTTCCCAAATCGGGAGTACAAATTGAGAATACGGTTTCCAATGCTCCGGTTTTTGGAGCGGCAGAAAAATCGGTGAAAACTACTTTACCATTTATCAAAGGGAACCAATTGGATTATGCTTATTTGGTCAAATTTATAGGTGAGGATTATCAAAAATACGCTTGGTTGATATTTATCCCATTGGTAATTTTTATCATCACTGCTGTATCAAATGGAGCCAATCTCACCGATGGCATTGATGGATTGGCGGCGGGTTCTTCCGCAATAATTGTCGTGACACTCGGGATTTTTACTTGGATTTCGGGTAACATCATTTTTGCCGATTATTTGGATGTCATGTACATTCCAAATTCGGGAGAAATGACGGTATATGTAAGTGCTTTTGCAGGTGGATTAATAGGATTTTTATGGTACAATGCTTATCCCGCTCAAGTATTTATGGGAGATACCGGAAGTTTAACTATCGGTGGAATCATAGCTGTTTTGGCTATTGCTGTCCGAAAAGAATTATTGATTCCCATTTTGGCAGGTGTATTTTTAATGGAAAATCTATCGGTAATCATGCAGGTTTCTTACTTCAAATACACTAAAAAACGCTTTGGCGAAGGTCGTCGTATTTTCAAAATGTCGCCTTTACATCATCATTATCAAAAAGTGGGATACCACGAAAGTAAAATCGTTACTCGGTTTTGGATTGTGGGCATTTTATTGGCTGTAATCACCATTGTAACCTTGAAAGTCAGATAATTTATTTTAACAATATTTAATTTTTTAAAGTTCAATTTATGTCCAAAAAACCTTACATAGTAATCCTTGGAGCTGGTGAAAGCGGTGTAGGAACAGCTCTTTTGGCTATCCAAAAAGGGTATGAGGTTTTCGTATCGGATAAGTCTGAAATTAAAGAAAAATACAAAGCGGTTTTGATTGAAAATCAAATTCCTTTTGAAGAAGGATCACATGATGTTGAACGCATTCTCAAAGCCGACTTGGTCATGAAAAGCCCCGGTATTCCTGATAAAGTTCCTATGGTCAAACAATTGAGAGAAATGGGAGTTCCGGTGATTTCTGAAATTGAATTTGCTGCACAATATACAAACGCTACCATTTTCGGAATTACAGGTTCCAACGGTAAAACCACTACCACCATGATGTTGTATCACATCTTGCAAAAAGCCGGATTCAACGTTGCAGAAGGTGGGAATATAGGTGAAAGTTTTGCAGCCTTGGTTGCGCAAGACAAACATGAATATTATGTGTTGGAATTGAGCAGTTTTCAATTGGATGGTATCGTAGATTTTGCACCACATATCGCCATATTGACCAATATTACACCCGACCATTTGGACCGATATGATTACAAATTTGAGAATTATGTCAATTCCAAATTTAGAATCACGATGAATCAAACAGAACAGGATTATTTAATATACGATGCCGATGATGAAGTCATCATAACTTGGCTCAAAAATCACAAAACCAGGGCGCAATTAGTTCCCTTTTCATTGACCCAAAAATTTGACTTTGGGGCATATGTAGAAAACGACGAAGTAATTATTAAAACAGATAACACACAATTTAATATGAGTATAGCATCATTTGCAGTTCAAGGAAATCACAACGTGAAAAATGCGATGGCAGCATCGATGTCAGCCACTTTGAAAAAAGTGAGAAATGAAACCATTCGTGAAAGTATGGAGGATTTTGAAGGCGCTCCACATCGTTTGGAAAAAGTTCTGACAATTCGTGGCGTTCAGTTTATCAATGATTCCAAAGCTACCAATATCAATTCCGTTTTTTATGCCTTAGGTAGTATGAGACAACCTACCGTTTGGATTGTTGGTGGAGAAGACAAGGGAAATGATTATATGGAATTGATGCCTTTGGTAAGAGAAAAAGTCAAAGCCATTGTTTGTTTGGGGGTAGATAATTCTAAAATTATCGAAACTTTCCAAAACGTCATGCCTATAATAGTGGAAACACAAGGGGCTGAAGAAGCTGTTAAAGTTGCCTTCAAATTGGCTGAAAAAGGAGATAATGTTTTATTGTCACCGGCTTGTGCAAGTTTTGATTTGTTTAAGAACTATGAAGACAGAGGAAATCAATTTAAAGAAGCCGTTCTGAAATTGTAAGAATTATGAGAGAACTTTTGAATGACATACGAGGTGATAGAGGAATCTGGGGTGCATTTTTGTTGCTCGCCGCATTTTCTTTTTTGCCTATGTATAGTGCTAGTTCCAATCTAGCCAATGTCATCGGAACCGGTTCCACTACCGGATTCCTGATTAAACATGTTCTCATATTATTATTAGGTTTTATTTTACTCTATTATGTACATAAAATACCGTATCGCTATTTTAGTGGTAGTTCGGTATTCTTATTGCCGGTTGTATTTTTATTATTGGTATATACACTTTCAAAAGGAACCACTATTGCTGGTGCAACTGCAGCACGATGGATAGAAATTCCCATTATAGGAGTGAGTTTCCAAACATCTACTTTTGCAGGAGTGGTTTTGATGATGTATGTTGCCCGTTATTTTTCACGTAGAAAAGATAAAGAGTTTGATTTCAAAGAAAGTTTTTGGTTTTTATGGGTACCGGTGGCCTTGATATTAATGCCGATTTTACCTTCCAATTTTTCAACAACAGCTTTGTTATTTTTATCTGTAGTTTTATTGAGTATATTGGTTGGCTATCCTTTTAAATTTATATTACGGATTATTGGAATGGCACTCATAGCGTTGACTTTATTCGTTTTTGTGGGTCGTAGTTTGAATGCAGGAGTTAGAGCTAAGACAGACACATGGAAAAATAGAATTGTCAATTTTAACAAACCTGATCCAGATGCCAGTTATCAAATTGAAAAAGCTCAAATGGCAATTGCAACTGGTGGTGTTCTAGGTAGAGGTGGAGGAAAAAGTGTGCAAAAGAACTTTCTACCACAGTCTTCTTCCGATTTTATTTTTGCTATTATCGTAGAGGAATATGGTTTAATGGGTGGATTGGCAGTCATCTTACTCTATATGTGGTTATTGTTTAGAATATGGGTGGTAGCCAAAAGAGCCCAAACGGTTTTTGCTACCTTATTGGCTTTGGGAGTTGGATTCCCCATCATTATTCAAGCCATTATCAACATGGCTGTAGCTACCAATTTATTACCGGTTACTGGTCAAACACTTCCTCTGTTGAGTAGTGGAGGAACATCAATTTGGATGACTTTTCTAGCCATAGGAATTGTATTGAGCGTGAGTTCTGCAAAAGCGGAAACAGATAAAAACGAAACGTTAAACGACGAAAATCCATTAGATGTCTTATATGAAGCAGTTGACTAAAATAGTATTAAGTGGAGGTGGAACAGGTGGACATATTTATCCGGCTGTATCTATTGCCAACGAATTAAAAGCTCGTTTTCCACATGCTGAGTTCCTTTTTGTTGGTGCTCAAGATCGAATGGAAATGGAAAAGGTTCCACAATCGGGATATGAAATCAAAGGTTTGTGGATCAGTGGACTGCAACGCAGTTTGAATTTGTCCAATTTGATGTTTCCATTCAAAGTAATCAGTAGCTTGTGGCGTGCTCGTAAAATTATTAATACGTTTAAACCAGATGTAGTCATTGGAACCGGTGGTTTTGCCAGTGGTCCAACACTTTTTGTAGCTACTCGAAAAGGAATTCCTACTTTGATTCAAGAACAGAATTCTTTTCCAGGAATCACCAATAAATTATTGGCTAAAAAGGTCAATAAAATATGTGTAGCCTACGATGGATTGGAACGTTTCTTTCCCGCTGAGAAAATTGTAAAAACCGGAAATCCGGTTCGTCAGGATTTGTTGGAAATAGATTCTAAAAGAAATGAAGCGCTAGATTTTTTCAAATTAGAAGCATCCAAAAAGACACTTTTAGTTTTAGGTGGTAGTTTGGGAGCCCGTATGATTAACAAAGTAATAGAAGATAATTTAGGTTTTCTTATAAATCAAAAAGTCCAAGTGATATGGCAAACCGGCAAACTATATTTCGATGAATATCGTAAATACGATGATTCGGAAGGCATTCAAACACATGCTTTTTTAAATCGAATGGATTTGGCTTATAGTGCTGCCGATTTTATTATTAGTCGCGCTGGAGCAGGAAGCATCTCAGAATTATGCATTGTTGGCAAACCGGTTATTTTTATTCCATCACCCAATGTTGCTGAAGATCATCAGACAAAAAATGCTCTTTCTGTCGTAGAGAAGGAAGCTGCCTTGATGTTGAAAGAAACCGAATTAGAACAGTTTCAGGATAAAGTAAATGTACTCCTCAATCAAAAGGATGTCCAAACCAAATTGAGTAATCAAATTATAAAACTAGCACTACCCGATGCAACAAAGAGAATTGCAGATGAAGTAGTGCATATCGTTCAGTTACATCATTTAAATCAGTAAACCGTTGAACCTAAAAGTTATACATAGTATTTATTTCATCGGAATCGGTGGTATCGGGATGAGTAATCTGGCTAGGTACTTGATGCATATTGGTAAAAAAGTATCAGGTTACGATAAAACGCCTACCCCTATAACCGATGCACTTTTGATAGAAGGTATAGAAATTCGTTTTGCTATAGATTTAGCTTGGGTTTTGCAACAAAATTTTGACAAATCCACTACATTAATAGTCTATACTCCAGCTGTAAAACAAGCTGAAAATGAAGAGTTAAATTATTTTTTGACCAACGATTTTCAAGTTATAAAACGTTCTCAATTATTGGGAATCATTACTCAAAATACTACTTGTCTTGCAGTTGCAGGTACTCATGGCAAAACTACTACGAGTAGCATGTTGGGACATATTCTCAAATCTGCTGGAGTTTCAGCTACTAGTTTTTTAGGTGGCATAGCCGAAAATTACCATACCAATCTGATTTTAGGTGGATCTGAATTTTCAGTGGTTGAAGCCGATGAATTTGATCGTTCCTTTTTGCATTTGCATCCCGATTATGCCTGCATCACAGCAATAGACGCCGATCATTTGGATATTTATAAAGATGAAGCTGATTTTGCTGCAACTTTTCAGGAATTTGCGGATTTGGTACAAACCAAACTCATGGTTCGAAAAGGGATTCCCATTCAAGGATTTACTTATGGAATTGAAGATGGTGCCGATTATGAGGCGCAAAAAGTGAGAGTTGAAAATGGAGCATTTCATTTTGATGTGAAAACACCCGAGGGAGATTATACAAATATGAAATTGTATTTACCGGGTCGTCATAATGTGTTGAATGCTTTAGCTGCTTTGTCTTTAGCACAAAGTATAGGGGTTACCCTTCCTCAAATTGCCGAAGCATTGGAATCCTTCAAAGGGGTTCAACGTCGATTTTCATATCGGATACGTTCCGAAAATATGGTTTTGATAGATGATTATGCACATCATCCAACTGAAATAGATGCCTTGTACAATGCAGTTAGAGAATTATATCCCGAAGATAAAATTTTGATTTTTTTCCAACCGCATTTGTACACCCGAACCCGCGATTTTGAAACTGGTTTTGTAAAAAGTTTGGCACAATTTGATCAAGTAGGCATATTACCTATATACGAAGCTCGAGAACATCCAATAGATGGAGTAAACTCAAATGTTTTGGTTTCAAAAATCAAATTGGTAAATGCTGATGTAGCACTCATTCAACCCAATCAAATTCTAGATACTATATATTCTTCTGGGAAACGAATTGTTTTGATGGTTGGAGCTGGAGATATTGGTGAAATGGTAACTAAAGTAACCCGACAATTTGAAGTACAGTAAATGAAAAAATGGTTGATGTACATAGGATTTGTTTTATTTCTAAGCGGAATTATTTTTCTGTTTGGCTTTGCTCAATTCAAACATAATTCACATAGAATCAATCAAGTTGATATCAATTTTAAAGGAAATGAAACCCGATTTTTAACGACCGAAATAGTTGATAAATTGTTAATACAAAAAACGGGCAACCCCTTAAACCAACTGAATTCAAGTATAAATTTGCATTTAATTGAGGAAACTGTGCAATCTAATCAAATGGT
>JADZFW010000182.1 GCA_020854235.1 Flavobacteriaceae bacterium | reverse complement strand
TCGGAAACGAATAATGCAACGCCAGCAGCCATTGGATCAGGGAGATAAATGATTTCTACTTCATTGGGTTGATATACTTTTTCAACCGTTTTTTCAGGACGTTTGTACAAGCCTTCATGGTCGGTAATCAGCTTGTAGATTTGTTGAGCTATCAACGGATTATTGCCCATTGCTTTTTCAAATTTCCCATGAGCTTCTGCTATCATTTGACTGTTTTTGGGAGGCAGCAAATAACGTTGAGAATAATCGGGGAAGTCTTTTTCGTCCAAATTCAAATTTTCGTAATCATTGGCACTTTGATCGTAATTGCTACGGATAACCATACTTTCCAAAAATTCACCATCTTTCAATTCATTTCCTACTAAAACAATAGGAGAAGACAAAGGTTCATAGCGCATATAGCGAATATTGGTGCGAATGGTATCGGTTGTGCTTTCGGGTATAAATCCCAAAGGAATTGAATTTCCGGCTAAGTCCACGGTACGAATCCTCACGCGATAATCCTTTCCAAATCTCAATCGAGGCAAAGTGCCCGGAATACTCTTGGATTGCATATTCATCTTAAACTCCAAATTTGGATCAAAAGCATACTTTTTCATTTCTACATTTTTATCCGTATTTACAAAATCGCGTTTGTTGGGTGACGGATCATCGGCAGCTTCATTGATGGCAAAACCAGGTCGTGTGACACTCAAACTCCATCCTTCCCAACGAGCTAGTGTTTCAGAAATGAACACATCATTGGGATCATCCGGATTTTCGGTCATTGCCAATTCTATAAATCCTTCGTCAGTTTCCGGAATTTCAATATTGTGTGCTTTATTTTGATTGTCATACCATTTGTACTCATTTTTTCTTTGATGTAAAGAAAACCATTGATTAGGATCTTCTTCATAGGCAATATCCATTCTATAGCCTTGAACGATATCATCTGAATACAAAGTCTCGGCAGGATAAATGAGTTTGATGGGTGCCATTTGAACCATTTTCAAACGATCATGACGCATTGGCGTTAAAGTTTGAGCTACTTTGAGTTTTTTGGAACTCAATTCCAAATTGGCTTTAGGTTGCACTTTTAAAGCCAAATCCAAGTTCAATAATTTGGGTTGTAAAGTTTTGGCAATTTCAAACTTTTTGAAAACGTGTTCGGCCATTCCATTTTTAACAATGGCTATACCGGCACTACGCATGGCAGGCAAACCTTCTTCTACCGGTGGTTGTGCCTTTTTCACATCTTTGACGCGGTGTTGACCTCTAGCATTGGTTTTTCCTTTGCGCATAACCATTTTGACTTCGGAGCGTACTTTGTAAAATTCGGCTACTTCTTTGGTTTTGCTTTCTGTTATTTGTTGGGTTTTAATGGCAGCACCATCGGCATCCATTTGTAAAACCGTAAATTCGGGTGTATTGATGCGCACAAAACCTTGTTTGAATACAGAATTTGGTTTGTCGGCAGCATAAAAACCTTTGGAAGTGATTTGATAGGCAGTTGGTGGAGCAGAAACTACAGTATCTGTGTTGGTAAATTGTAAGTCATTAGTGATGAGTGTTACCACATTTGTAACAGGAATAGTTCCATCAAACGGCACTAGAAAATCCAAGATAAAACCTAATCTTCTAGCAATTTGTGGGTAATTGGTTGCTATTGAAATAATATCGTGAAATTCAAATTCAGGTTTTTGAATAACGATAGGTTTAAAAGGTTTCATCTGTTCGTCAATACGATGAAACTTACGCAATTGAGCAAAATCTGTTTCAGGATTCATTTTTGCAGAAAACTTTACGAATTTGTTTTTGCGTAAATCAGTTTTGAGTTGTTTGTCGA
This sequence comes from Flavobacteriaceae bacterium, assembly GCA_020854235.1. Taxonomy (GTDB): domain Bacteria; phylum Bacteroidota; class Bacteroidia; order Flavobacteriales; family Flavobacteriaceae. The sequence continues at coordinate 2,988 of JADZFW010000182.1, read as the reverse complement.
CAGCTACATCCTGAGTAGCTAAAGTTTTCATCTTTAATGCTCTAGGTGCAGTGTCATTGTTGACTTTATTGATTTCTTGTTCATTGAGTTTGATCCTATTGATGGATCCAAAATGTACCGAATCTATAAATTTATCGGCAGTAACCAATTTTGTAGGACTATCGATGGCTAGTTTTTGATAATTATTAAAAATAAAATCTTTGATATGCACGATAGGAACCGAATGAATGTTTTTTTCGGTAAAATTATCTTGTTTGTAAGATTTTACTCTGATTTGATTGTGGAAAATATGCCCAAAGAAATCGGGATCCATAGCATTGGTAAGCAATTGGGCTTCCAATTCCAAAGAGCCGAATTTGAATTTATAATCGGCTGAGGCAATTAATTCAGGCCAACTCAAAACATCGGGAAAAGATTGTAAGGTAGTATTTTGAGCTGAAGTAAGTCTAGCAGAGCAAAAGACAGATAATTTTAAAAATTCTTTTCCATCCAAACTGATGCGTTGGTTGGGTAATGTGGTGAAAATGAGTTCTTGTGACATAACCGTTAAATTATTTACGATTTTCGATTAATGATTTTGGTTAAATTTTACCTCTTGGGTTAGGCAAATGCTAAACAGTATTCATTCCAATCTTCAGGTAATACCATTTGAGCAAAGGTTGGATCGGCATCAGCACCGGCAAATTCTCTTCTGACACTAACCGATACAGTTTTACTAAAGAATAAAATTTCTATCTTCACTTTCAAAGTGGCAACACCTTCCATCTTGGTTACTTTCAATTCGCTACTACCATTACCCAATTGTACGGTTTCATATACTGCATTGAGTGCCAAGTAAAACTCTAGCGAAACAGAGATGATACCTAAGATAGACAATCGGCCGTTAATACGAATATAGCCGGATAGATTGATGGTTTCTTTTTCAGCTACTATTTCGTATTTGAAATAGAATCCGCCCATAATACTTACACCTCCCGAAGCTACGCCCAAATTGATAGAGACTGAAGCTCCAAATTCAAAGGCTGCTTCAATAGATCTCAATCCTTTCAAAGTAGTAATCATCAAGAAGTAACCGCCTCCACCAAATCCTGACACTGTCAATAAAAATGGATTTTCACGGGTACAGAAATTGAATCCCATAGTGAGTTCATCTCCATTAAAAGGCAAGTTGATATAGGCTCCCAAGGTCATATTGGATAATGCAAAAACACCAACTTCCACATCGGGAATGCTGATATTGAATCCAGCTTTAACACCTGCCAGGGTAAGATTTACATAAGGACCATCATCAGAAAAACCGGTGCTTGGAATGAGATTTTGTAGGTTGTTAACAAAGCTCAAGGCACCGACAAATTCAATAGGTTTGGTTTTATTTAAGTCAACTTTTACATCTGTTTTTTTACTACTGCCACTGATAAACTTCATAGAGTTGAAGTTTACTTTTAAAGCATCTTTTATTTCAATATTGAATTTGGATAATTCTGCTTTTCCATCAAGGGTTGCGGAAGTCAAGCCGTCAAATGGTTTTGAAAAAGTAGTAGTGATTTGCAAAGCTTCATTGGGTTTATCCACGTGAAATTTAAGTAAATCTCCAAATAAATTGATATCACTACTGCTGAATTCCGGAATCCATTTGTATTCTGCAAAGAAAGCTTCGGTTGTAAACCAAGTTTTTAGGTTTGGTACTTTAGGCATCTGGTTATTCAGCGTATTCATAATTTCCACTGCCTTTGCCTTCAATAATGCTTTCTTTTCTTCAATGCTAGATGTGAGTATTTCGCCGGTTTCTTTGGCTTTTTGTTGAAGTAATAGAATATCGTCTTTTATCTTTTCAATTTCTTCTTTGAATTTTTTAATTTTAGCAATCAAATCTTGAAAAGAACTACCAATATTGGGTTTGTCCAAAAGTAAACTAATGATGTCTATAACCCCAAAGATTTTAGCCATAGGCAAATCTCCTACAATTTTAAAAAATTCAGTAGGGATAAAGTTGAGGTTCATCATGTCTTCCACTTTACCTCCAATAGGTCCTTGTAATTTACTCAAACCTGAAATAGACATGTTGGGCATCATAAATCCACCCGATTTATCACTTCCACCACTAAAATCAACTTCGGCTCCGCTAACTTTGGCAAATACCATTCCTTGATTGTTGTCGTCTTCCAATTGAATGGAAGCAGGTTCTCGTTTCCCTGTAAGTTCGTCAACCGCTTTGATGTAAACATCGGCTGATTGCATCATGGGATGGAATTTTAAATCACCTTCTCCGCTTGCCGGATAATATTGACCTCCAAAGCTCAATTTCTTCGTTTCGAAAGTTGTGTCACCATCTACTAAACAATCTGCATAGGCAACTTGTTGACCATTGAAAGGAATATCATTGAGGTTTTTCTTAGGATTGTAATCTGCAGCCATCTTTTCGACCATATATTTGGTACGACCGGTTAGGTTTTCTACGAAAGCCAATGGCATTTGAATGCGATGTTCGTTTCCTTCTTTGTCAGTTGCTGTAATATCAAATAAGAAAGGTTTGCTGTTTACATTAATGTAGAAATTATAAGTAGAACTTCGACCGGGTTTTTGAGGACAATCGACCCCAATTTTTATGGCTTTTATTTTATTTATATTATTCTCATTTAACGCAATTTGTTCTGGTTTGTTAATATTGGGTGTATAATCATTTTCAATTTTGACTGCTTGAAATGGAAATTTTATAAATTTATTGGCAGGATCGTTGCGTTTATACAAAACTTCTTTTTCTAAAATGACGATATACATGCGCATTTTATTGACAGCGGCTTTGGTACTTGCATCAAACTTTCTTTCAGTAACTTTAACCAAAGCTGCTCTATGTCCAACAGGGAATAAATATCCTTCTCGCACCACTTTTACATAATGATCTCGACCCAATGTAGCCAAATGTTCCCATTCAATGATATTCAAATGGTTGTCAATAGGAGTAGGGACATCAAAGAAAGCATGCCAGTC
>JADZFW010000181.1 GCA_020854235.1 Flavobacteriaceae bacterium | reverse complement strand
GTGATTGTACAAAACGATATAATGTAAAATCAATTTTTAAATAATGTAATTATAGAAATGAGATATATTTTTAACTTTTCTCTTTCTAATTTCTAATTTCTAATTTCTAATTTTTAGATATGAATCGTTCCATTAAAAAAGTAGCAGTAATCGGTTCCGGAATCATGGGCTCAGGTATCGCTTGTCATTTTGCCAATATCGGCGTGCAAGTCCGTCTCTTTGATATCGTTCCTCGTGAACTCACCGAAACCGAAGTTGCCAAAGGACTTACCTTGGAAAACAAAGGCGTTCGCAATCGTTTGGTAAATGAAAGTTTGCAAAAAACCCTCAAATCCAATCCGTCTCCCATATACAACCAAAGCTTTGCTTCACGTATCACTACCGGTAATACCGAAGATGATCTGAATTTAATCGCCGATTGTGATTGGATCATTGAAGTAGTAGTCGAGCGTTTGGATATCAAACAAAAAGTGTTTGAACAAATTGAAAAATTTCGCAAACCCGGTACTTTGATTACTTCCAATACCTCCGGTATTCCCATTCGATTTATGAATGAAGGTCGTAGTGAAGATTTCCGCCAACATTTCGCCGTAACCCATTTCTTTAATCCACCGCGTTATCTGAAACTCTTTGAAGTGGTACCGGGTCCTGATTGCAAACCTGAAGTCATGGAATTCTTGATGAACTATGGTGAAAAATTCTTGGGCAAAACAGCTGTTTTAGCCAAAGATACGCCGGCATTTATCGGTAATCGCATCGGTATTTTTGGAATCATGGATCTATTCCATGCCGTTAAGTCGCTGGATTTAACTGTGGAAGAAGTCGATAAACTCACCGGTCCGGTCATCGGCCGACCCAAATCGGCTACCTTCCGAACCGTAGACGTAGTAGGATTGGATACTTTAGTACATACTGCCAACGGCGTTGCTCAAAATGCACCCAATGACGAAATGCACGACTCCTTTGCTATTCCTGATTTTGTAAACAAAATGATGGAAAACAAATGGTTGGGTAGCAAGTCTGGACAAGGTTTTTACAAAAAAGTAATGGTCAACGGCAAAAGTGAAATCCATGCCCTTAATCTCAATACTTTAGCATACGAAGCCTCCAAACCTGTCAAATTTGCTACTTTGGAAATGACCAAATCTATAGACAAAGTAATAGATCGTTTCAAAGTTTTGGTAAAAGGTCAGGACAAAGCCGGTGCATTCTACCGCAAAACATTGGCTGCTATGTTCCAATATGTGTCCAACCGCATTCCCGAAATCTCCGACGAATTGTATCGCATTGACGATGCTATGAAAGCCGGTTTTGGATGGGAGCACGGTCCATTTGAAATATGGGACGCCATTGGCGTAGAAAAAGGAATCGCTTTGATGCAAGCCGAAAGTTATAAACCCAATGCATGGGTAAATGATCTTATTGCTGCAGGGCAAACTTCATTTTATACGCTGAAAGAAGGAGCCAAATATTACTACGACATTCCGCAAAAAAACTTTAAAAAAATACCCGGTCAAGATGCTTTTATCATTCTTGATCATGTGCGAGAAATTCAAACTGTTTGGAAAAATGCCGAAGCCAGTATCCAACATCTAGGTGATGGCGTACTTAATGTCGAATTCCAATCCAAAATGAATACTTTGGGTGGTGGTGTTTTGGAAGCCATCAACAAAGGAATCGCTATGGCTGAAAAAGACTATAGTGCTGTAATCATTGGCAATCAAGGACCCAATTTCTCTTTGGGAGCCAATTTGGCAATGGTTCTCATGTTGGCAATCGAACAAGAATACGACGAACTCAATATGGCCATCAAGTATTTCCAAGATACGGTTATGAAATTGAGATATTCATCCATTCCGGTTATTGTTGCACCTCATGGGATGACTTTAGGTGGCGGATGTGAAATGAGTTTACACGCCGACAAAGTTGTAGCAGCTGCCGAAACTTATACCGGTTTGGTAGAGTTTGGAGTAGGTTTGATTCCTGCCGGTGCCGGTACTAAAGAAGTGACCCGTAGGGTAGCCGAGTTGTGGGCAAAAGACGACGTGAAAATGAACCGTTTACGCGATGCATTTATCAATATAGCTATGGCCAAAGTTGGCACATCTGCCTACGAAGCTTTTGATTTAGGATATTACCAACAAGGAAAAGATATCGTTGTTGTCAATAAAGAACGTCAAATTGCAGTAGCCAAACAACACGCTTTGCAAATGGTTGCCGATGGATATACCCAACCTGCTCCCAAACCTTGTTATGTGTTAGGCCGTCAAGCTTTGGGTATGTTTTACGTTGGTACAGACAGCTTGAAAGCAGGTATGTACGCTTCCGAACACGATCAGAAAATTGCCAATAAACTGGGATATATCATGGCTGGTGGGGACTTATCCGAACCTCAATTTGTAAGCGAACAATATCTATTGGATTTAGAACGGGAAGCGTTTTTGAGTCTATTGACCGAAAGAAAAACATTGGAACGTATTGAACATACATTGAAAACGGGAAAACCACTGCGAAACTAACGTTTCGCAGTATTGAGATATGAGAACAGAGAATTGAGAAAAAGTAAAGAGAATTATTATTTCAATTCTAATCTCAATACTCAATACTCAAATCTCATATCTAAAACCTCATATCTAAAATCACATATCTCAAATCTAAAATAAATGAAAACCGCATACATAGTAAAAGGATACAGAACCGCCGTGGGTAAAGCCCCAAAAGGAGTTTTTCGCTTCAAACGTCCTGACGAAATGGCAGCAGAAACCATAGAGTATCTGTTGGCGCAAGTCCCACAATTAGATAAAACCCGCATTGATGATGTCATCGTAGGAAATGCTATGCCCGAGGCTGAACAAGGACTCAACATGGGACGCTTGATTTCCTTAATGGGACTTAAAATCGACGATGTCCCCGGAATGACAGTCAATCGTTATTGTGCCTCCGGAATGGAAACAATCAGTATTGCTGTTGCCAAAATTCAATCAGGAATGGCCGAATGCATTATTGCAGGTGGCGCCGAAAGTATGAGTTATATTCCGATGGGTGGCTACCGTGCGGTTCCCGATTTTAAAACCGCCAAAGAAGGACACGAAAACTACTATTGGGGAATGGGACTCACTGCCGAAGCCGTAGCACAACAGTTTAACGTCAGCCGTGAAGATCAGGATTTATTTGCTTTGCAATCACATCAAAAAGCGGTCAAAGCCCTTGAAAATAATACGTTTGCTGAAGACATTGTACCTATAACTGTAGATCAAACATTTGTAGATGAAAAAGGTAAAAAGCAATCCAAGTCTTATACGGTTTCCATCGATGAAGGACCTAGAAAAGATACTACTTTGGAAGCTTTAGGAAAATTGAAACCCGTATTTGCAGCCAATGGTAGTGTAACTGCAGGAAACTCTTCTCAAATGAGTGATGGTGCTGCTTTTGTATTGATCATGAGTGAAGAAATGGTCAAAGAATTAAATATAGAACCCATTGCTCGCATGGTTTCCTATGCTGCTATGGGCGTTGAACCTCGTATAATGGGTATTGGTCCTGTAGCAGCCGTTCCTAAAGCTTTAAAACAAGCCGGAATGAACTTGAAAGACATCGAATTGTTTGAAATCAACGAGGCATTTGCCGCTCAATCTTTAGCCGTTGTAAGAGAATTGGGAATCAACCCCGATTTGGTTAATGTTAATGGTGGTGCCATTGCATTAGGTCATCCACTGGGTTGTACCGGCGCCAAATTGTCTGTCCAATTATTCAATGAAATGCGCAGACGTAAAAATAAATACGGCATCGTTACCATGTGCGTCGGAACCGGACAAGGTGCTGCTGGTATATATGAACTTTTGTCCTAACAACAAAATAAATTTAATTACAAACCAATACCTGCAGCGGAATAGTTAGTCAAACTTTTATACCTGTCTGTAAATACGCAAATACAACAGTCATTATTCAATATTCAAAATAGTAAGAAATGAACACAATTAAAGGAGGAGAATTCCTAATCAGAGAAGTATCCAAAGATGAAATCTTTACCATAGAAGAACTCAATGAAGAGCAAATCATGATGCGTGATGCCGTGAAAGAATTTGCTGATCGCGAAGTTGTACCTTATCGGGAGCGTTTTGAAAAGAAAGACTACCAGTTTACAGAAGAAACCATGCGCAAATTGGGTGAAATGGGATTCTTAGGTTTGGCAGTCTCTGAAAATTACGGCGGTTCACACATGGGATTTGTTTCCACCATGTTGGCTACCGATTATATTTCAGGTATTTCAGGATCGTTAGCAACTGCTTGGGGTGCACATACCGGTATTGGAACCATGCCTATCTTTTTATATGGTAATGAGGAACAAAAACAAAAATACCTTCCCGAATTGACTGCAGGAACTAAGTTTGGAGCTTATTGCTTAACCGAACCTGAAGCAGGAAGTGATGCCAATTCAGGTAAAACTACAGCCAAACTGACTGAAGATGGTAAACATTACCTCATCAATGGACAAAAAATGTGGATTTCTAATGCTGGTTTTGCTGAAATATTTACTGTTTTTGCACGCATTGGTGACGATAAAAATATAACAGGATTCATCGTCGATTTTGATAAAAATAACCCTAACGGAATCGTATTGGGTGAAGAAGAACATAAATTAGGTATTCGTGGATCTTCAACACGTCAAGTTTTCTTTAACGATACCAAAGTTCCGGTGGAAAATATATTGGGTAAACAAGGTGATGGTTTTAAAATTGCCTTAAACTCTTTGAACGTCGGTAGAGTCAAACTGGCTGCCGGTTGCATGGATGCACAAAGACGTTTGGTCACTTTATCGACTACTTATGCCAATGAACGAGTACAATTCAAAACTACAATTTCTAAATTTGGGGCAGTTCAACTCAAATTGGCCAATATGGCTTTGAATGCTTATGTAAGTGAATCTGGAATTTACAGAGCTGCTCACGATATCGAAATGAAAATTAAAGAATTGGAAGCAAGTGGTATGTCAACCGAACAAGCCGAATTAAATGCTTTTGAAGAGTTTGCCATAGAAGCCGCTATTTTAAAGGTATTTGTTTCAGAACAAATTCAAAAAGCTTCCGATGAAGGTATTCAAATCTATGGTGGCATGGGATTTTCAGAAGAAACACCAATGGAAAGTGCTTGGCGTGATGCTCGTATCACCCGTATTTATGAAGGCACAAACGAAATCAACCGTTTGTTAACAATCTCTATGTTACTCAAAAAAGCCATGAAAGGTCAATTGGATTTGTTGGGTCCGGCTATGGAAGTAGGTAAAGGTTTGATGGGAATACCATCTTTTGAAACACCCGATTATTCTGAATTATTTTCAGAAGAAAAAGTGGTTTTGGCCAATCTGAAGAAAGCCTTCTTGATGGTTGCCGGGAAAGCTGTTCAAACCTATGGAATGGACTTGGAAAACCACCAGCAACTTATATTAGCAGCCGCCGACGTAATGATGGAAATCTACATGGCCGAAAGTGCTGTGTTGAGAACTGAAAAATTAGTTGCAGCAAAAGGTGAAGTTGCAGTAAAAGAACAAATTGCCATGGCCAAACTCAATTTGTACAATGCTGTTGAAAACATCAACAAAGCCGGTAAGGAAGCCATTTTGTATTTCTCAGAAGGCGATGAACAACGCGTCATGTTGATGGGATTAAAACGCTTTACCAAATATACCAATTTACCAAACGCTATTGCTTTGCGTAATATTATCGCCGCAAAAGTGATTGAAGAAAATGGATATTGTTTTTAGGTACGTTCATTTATGATTACCTTTGAACCGTTAAACCCTTCTCGTTTTTTTCTTCCAGCGTTCTAAACACTGGAAGAAAAAAACGAGAAGTAATTTTTTTAAATGAAAATTCTACTTTCACCTGCCAAAACCTTAGATTTTCAAACTAAAGTGCCAACACTTAGGAGTAGCAAACCTATATTTGTTACCCAAGCCAATGAAATCAACCAAGTTTTACAATCCAAAACGCCCAAGAAATTGATGGACCTCATGGATATTTCAGATAAATTGGCTCAAATGAATTGGAAACGCAATCAAGAATGGGAGCAAACCAGTGATTTACGACAAGCCGTTTATGCCTTCAAAGGTGAAGTTTATGTAGGATTGGATGCTTATTCTATATCAGAATTGCATTGGGATTATATGCAAAATTCTGTCAGAATACTCAGTGGTCAATATGGTGTATTGAAACCATTTGATTTGATCAAACCTTATCGTTTGGAAATGGGATCTGATTTGAAAATTGGTAAATCTAAAAATTTATATCAATATTGGGATGCCAACATTACACAAGCCATTCAAACTGAATTGGCTTTGGATGAATGGGTAGTAAATTTAGCAAGTCAAGAATATTTCAAAGTCATAAAATCTCAATTACTCCAAAACAAGATCATCACCCCAATTTTTAAAGACTATAAAAACGGAGATTATAAAGTGATCAGTTTTTTTGCCAAAAAAGCACGCGGACTCATGACACGATTTGCCATTGACCATCGTATTGAAAAAGTGAACCAGCTCAAAACATTTTCAGATAATGGATATGCCTTTGATGACAAACTTTCCAGTGAAACAGAGTGGGTTTTCACTCGTTGAGGTTTTCTGTATAATAAAAAAAATCCTGCCATAAAAGCAGGATTTTTGTTGTAATAAATGGAATGGTTTAGTATTTTCCTTCAGCTCCAAATTCTTTTACCAAAAGATAATAGAACATAGCTCTGTATTTGTTTTTGTTGGATGTTCCCAATTTTTCACAAACATTTTTAATAGCTGCATCCACTTTCTTTTCATCAGTGATGGCCAATTTTTTCATACAAAAATTGTTTTTTACAGTTGCCAATTCAGAATCTTGTGTACAAGATACAGTTTCAGAATCCTTGTTGTAAATTGATGGACCCAATCCTTTGGTTACTTTTTCAAATAAAGCAGCATCAAATCCGATACCTAGTTTTTTAAATTCTGCAGAATACTGTGCCAATTTTTCATCAAATTTGCTCATAATGTGTTTTTTTGAGTTAATAATGTGGTTTAATTAGGTCAAAGATAAGCAATTTTTTAAATATTTAATTTTTCAGTTTCTCTTTTTATTCACTTAAGTTTTTTGTAAAGTCTTTTTTCTATTCTATTTTATTTTTCCGAAATTGAAAACTGTCAGTTTGTCACAATTATTCCATTGGCATAATCCTTGAACAAAACCCTGCAAATTCATAATAATAACATTTAATTGAAATCAAAATGAGCAAAATAATTGGAATAGATTTGGGAACAACCAATTCATGTGTTTCTGTAATGGAAGGAAGTGATCCTGTTGTAATTCCAAACTCAGAAGGTAAACGTACAACGCCATCAGTTGTGGCATTCGTAGAAGGTGGTGAAAGAAAAGTAGGCGATGCTGCCAAACGTCAAGCGGTAACCAATCCACACAACACGGTTTACTCCATCAAAAGATTTATGGGTAACAAGTATTCTGAATCCAAAATGGAAGCAGAACGAGTACCCTATAAAGTTGTAAAAGGAGATAACGATACACCACGTGTAGATATTGATGGTAGATTATACACACCTCAGGAAATTTCCGCTATGGTGTTGCAAAAAATGAAAAAAACAGCTGAAGATTATTTGGGATATACAGTTACAGAAGCCGTTATCACAGTTCCTGCGTACTTCAGTGATTCTCAACGCCAAGCTACGAAAGAGGCTGGTGAAATTGCCGGCTTAAAAGTGGCTCGTATTATCAACGAACCAACTGCCGCAGCATTGGCTTACGGTTTGGATAAAAAACACACCGATCAAAAAATTGCCGTTTACGATTTAGGTGGAGGTACTTTTGATATCTCTATCCTCGAATTGGGTGACGGTGTATTTGAAGTACTTTCTACCAATGGCGATACGCACTTAGGTGGTGACGACTTTGATCAAGTTATCATTGACTGGTTAGCAGAAGAGTTTAATGCCGAAGAAAATATGGACTTACGTAAAGACCCAATGGCTTTACAACGTCTAAAAGAAGCCGCAGAAAAAGCTAAAATCGAATTGTCAAGTGGTGCTCAAACGGAAATCAACTTACCTTATGTAACCGCTACAGCCACAGGGCCAAAACACTTGGTGCGTAAATTGACAAGAGCTAAATTTGAACAATTAGCCGATTCCTTATTCCGTCGTTCAATGGAACCTGTAAAAGCAGCCTTAAAAGATGCCGGTTTAAATCCAAGCGATATTGATGAAGTAATCTTGGTAGGTGGTTCAACCCGTATGCCTAGAGTAGAAGAAGAAGTTGAGAAATTCTTTGGGAGAAAACCACATAAAGGTGTAAATCCGGATGAAGTAGTCGCTATAGGTGCAGCTATTCAAGGTGGTGTTTTAACCGGTGATGTAAAAGATGTATTGTTATTGGATGTTACACCACTTTCTCTTGGAATCGAAACTATGGGAAATGTGTTTACCAAATTAATTGAATCCAATACGACTATCCCAACCAAAAAATCACAAGTATTCTCTACAGCTGCCGACAATCAACCTTCTGTAGAAATTCACGTGTTGCAAGGTGAAAGAGCTATGGCTAAAGACAATAAAACCATCGGTCGATTCCATTTGGATGGAATTCCACCAGCTCCAAGAGGCGTGCCTCAAATTGAAGTGGTTTTTGATATTGATGCCAATGGAATCATACATGTTACAGCTATTGACAAGCAAACCAATAAATCTCAAAATATCCGTATCGAAGCATCTTCTGGTTTGAGCGAGGCTGATATTCAAAAAATGAAAGCCGATGCTGAAGCACATGCAGAAGAGGATAGAAAATACAAAGAGGAAGCTGAAAAAATCAATGCGGCAGATTCCATGATTTTCCAAAGTGAAAAACAATTGAAAGACAATGCTGACAAACTTCCGGATGCAGTTAAAAAACCTATTGAAGATGCTTTGACTGAATTGAAAGCAGCACATGCTTCTCGCAATGTGAGCGCAATAGATGCAGCTATGGAGAAAATCAATCAGGCATGGGAAGCTGCAGCACCTGAAATGCAAAAAGCAGCCCAAGAAGCGCAAGGTGCTCCACATCAAGATGCTCAACCTACAGGCGAACAAGCTACTCAAGGTGATGCTGCACAAGACATCGACTTTGAAGAAGTCAAATAACCGATGTTATAGAATAAATTTAAAACCCTTTCAATTTGAAAGGGTTTTTTTATTTAAAATACCTACTTTTGATAAATTTTTATTCATGCAAAAATTATTGATATTTGGATTCCTAATTACGACTTTGGTTGGTTGTGGCAGTTTATCTCAAACCCAAGCCAATCAGTATATTTTCTCAAAGGAAGAACAAGAACTAATTCTTTCAGGGCAAATAACTGAACCCATGCGAATTTTGCAAATTACACAACCTTCAGATTCTTTGATTTTACGTACTCAGAGTGTTGGTTTTAATGTTCAAGCAGATGATATGGTACTCAATTATTTAGCCGATAGAATGCTTGTCACTTTACAAAATAGCAAAGGTGTTGGTATAGCAGCACCACAAGTAGGAATTTTAAAACGCATCATTTGGGTTCAGAGATTGGACTTGGAAAATGAACCCTTTGAAGTTTATTACAATCCCGAAATTAAAAAGTATTCGGATATGAAGCAAGATGTGCGTGAAGGATGTCTTTCTATTCCTGATTATCGTGGGACCACACAAGACAGAGCGTATGCCGTTTTTGTTGAATATGATGACAGAAAAGGTAGTCATAAATGTGAAATGATTGAAGCATTTACAGCTGCTATTTTCCAACATGAAATCGATCATTTGAATGGCATCATGTTTATCGATCATTTGATAAAAGAACGAGATGCATCGATGCAACATAAAATCGATTGAGTTTTAAAAATTATAGAATAGGATATTTTTTAACCAATAACCATCCCGATAGCTATCGGGAATCGGGACCAATAACTCGACAACCAATAATCAATAACCAAATTGAAACCAAAAATCATAACCATTTTAGGAGCCAGACCTCAATTTGTCAAAGCTGCTGTTTTAAGTAGAATTATTGCCCTTCATGGCGATATTGAAGAAATCATTGTTCATACCGGTCAACATTATGACGCAAACATGAGTGATGTGTTTTTCTCTGAAATGGATATTCCTCAACCTAAGTATTTTCTAAATATCAACGGATTAGGACATGGTGCTATGACTGGTCAAATGCTGGAAAAGATTGAAGAACTCATCTTGTTAGAAAAACCGGATGCAGTAGTCGTTTTTGGTGATACTAACTCTACTTTGGCAGGAGCTTTAGCAGCCAAAAAATTAGGAATCAAATTGGTTCATATCGAAGCAGGATTGCGTTCATTTAACATGTCAATGCCCGAAGAAATCAATCGAATTCTCACCGATAGAATTTCGGATTTGTTATTATGTCCAACAGATACCGCTATGGACAATTTAAATCGAGAAGGATTTACCCATTTCCAAAACCATATGGTAAAAACAGGTGATATCATGTTGGACGCTGTTCGATATTATGCCGAATTTTCAAATACCAAAGCTCAAGTTTATCCGAGATTAAATTTGGAAAGTGGCAAATTTGTTTTGGCAACCATTCATCGTCAGGAAAATACCGACGACATTCAAAATTTGAAAGCTATTTTTGAGGGTTTGGAACACATCAACAAGGAACAACAAGTGATTTTGCCTCTTCATCCTAGAACACGCAAAATATTGGAAAATCACAATTTAAAATACAAAATTACGCTAGTGGATCCTGTGGGTTATTTTGATATGTTGGAATTTTTGAAAAACTGTTCCATGGTTGTGACCGATAGTGGTGGACTTCAAAAAGAAGCATTTTTCAATCAAAAGCCGGTTATTATTGCTCGCACAGAAACAGAATGGGTTGAATTAGTGAAACACGGATATGCTAAAATAGTAGCAACCGATGCAGAAAAGATGATTGAAGCATTTAACTTTTATAATAACAAGTTGATAGATTATAATCTACCGTTATACGGAAATGATGTAGGTGAAAAAATTCATCATGAAATTTTGAGTTTGATTTCAAAAAAAGCATAAAAAAAACCGACAATTATGTCGGTTTTTTTATGTTAATTATAAATTTTTAATTTAATCAACTTGTCTTCTGGTTTCATTACGAGTGCTCAAATTTTCCTTTTTACGTTTGATTATTTGACCATCATCTCTTCCAGTGTTCTTACTTTTGAAGTAGTAATATTGTTCATCTTCATTGAAACTTTCATATTCATTATAGAAGTCATGAGTATTAAAGAAAGTATCGTAATATCCATATTCCCAAGTTACACAATGCCCATCATTAAATGAAGACCAGTTGGAACTATAATGAGGATTGTATGATGAATAGTATCCTTTTACACTTCCAAGAAAACTAATTCCGTATCGGTCATAAACGATTCTCAGGTTGCCTACTTGATCCATTCTACCTCTTGAGTAACTGATAAATACACTTCCAATGCGTTTTACTTGCCCTTCAAAACTGTAACTTATAAATACATTTCCAATTCTTCTGATCCTACCTTGTGCATCCCTTTCGATTCTAAAACCTCTAGGGGCAACTTGATGATGATTTCCTCTTTTGGAGATGTAATCAACTTGAACAGTTGGTTCAGTATTGAAATCAAAGTCTCCATTGAGAAAAACATAGAACATAATGTCTCGTTCTTCAAATTGAATTGGCTCATCATAATAATCAACACTTGATGTATTTATGAATCCGCCGGTGTGATTTGATCTTTGAGCTGTCATGTTGAACATGGCTAAAAGTCCTAGTCCTGTTAAAAGTAATCTTGTTTTCATGATATTCCGGCTTTAATATTTTGCCTACTCTCTAAGATTTTCGGCTTCCTCTTGTTGCGTTTCATTCAAGCATCGTGCCAAATTTTTTATAGATGCATAATATAATGCATTAATATTTGATAAAATACAGATAATTAGATTTTTAAATTAAAAAAAATTAAAACATTAAATTGAAATGATTATAAAAAAAATTAGATTTCACATTAATTATTACAATTTTAAAATCTACTTTTGACTATAATTTAAACATTTACATCAAATGAATATTAAGAGAATATTATTGATTATAGTTTTTTTTGGACACATAATAAATCATTCACTTTATGCTCAAGATTCAGATAAAACAGAGAAAAAGGTACAATCCTTAAAACCTGAAGTAAAATTTGGAGGACGAATTCATTACGATTTTGAGTTTTTAAATCAAAAAAAGGATGGAGAAGATTATTCTTTCAATGGTCAGGAGTTTAGGCAAGTATATATAACGGCAATTGGAACTTTGACTCCTCATATCAAATTTAAAGCAGAATTGGACTTTGCAGGAAGTAAAATCGGTTATAGAGACATGTACATCAAGTTTACGGATATTCCAACTATAGGGGGAAATTTTATTCTAGGAAGTCAAGCAGAACCTACAGGAATGGATATGTTGGCTAGCAGTAATAGTATTCCTTTCAAAGAAAGAACTCCTATGACAGCTACACAATCGTTTAGATGGAATTCCGGATTCGGGTATGAAAACTTTGGCTTATTAAAGGGTAAATTAGGTTTGCAAATGACATATGGGTTCAATGGTAAAAATACAGAAGGCTTTACTGATGCTACCTTAGAAAACGGAGCTCATTTCGTAACCAGATTATTCAGTCCAATTTTTGAAAATAAAGAAAAAAACAAATTGGTACATTTCGGAATGCATTATGAAAATAGAAAATATACCAAGAATCCAAGTGATTACACTTTAAAATTCCGACCCAATAATCATATGGGAGCACAGATTTCTATACCTTTTACTTTACTTAAAAAACAACAAGATTATGGGTTGGAATGGGCTGTTCAAAATGGTGCATTTTCTTTTCAATCAGAGTTTGAATGGGCAGGATATCATACAGAATCCAAGAATTATCAAATAAAAGGGTATTATGCTTTGGTATCGTATTTTTTAACAGGAGATCATAGAAGTTATAAAGAAGGCATATTTTCTCGAGTAAACCCTTCCAAAAATTTTGATTTTGATGCCAAAACTTGGGGAGCTTTTGAAGTGTTGGTTCGCTATTCAGGATTGGATTATACCAATGTTATTCCCGGTGAATATAACCGCAAAGTTTCAAGTTGGGATTTTGGATTGAACTGGTATTTCAATTCAAATGCCCGAATTGTATATAATTATGTAATTACAGATTTAAATCAAGCGGGAGATAACCATCCTTTGAATCAACATTTATTCAGAATGCAAGTTGATTTTTGAAAGTCAAAAAATGTAAACAATTTTAATCAAGAATCAGGAATGTTAATTTTTTATATTTTTACTGCATGAGTACAAAAGAACTTTTATCGAAAGAAACACCAGATACAGCACTGAAAAAGTTGTTAGATGGAAATGAAAGGTTTCGTCGGCATGAGCACACTTTCAGAGACTTTATGCAAGAAATTGAAGAAACCAAAGATGAACAATTTCCATTTGCTGCCATTTTAGGTTGTATGGATTCACGTGTACCGGTGGAAATTCTATTTGATCAAGGTATAGGGCAATTATTTGTTTTAAGAGTTGCCGGAAATATAGAGAATGATGATATAATAGCGGGATTGGAATATGCTTGTAGTGTGATAGGTAGCAAGTTGATTGTAGTAATGGGACATGAGAATTGTGGAGCAGTTAAGGCTGCATGTGACAATGTCAACATAGGTCATATTACAGAAATTGTAAAGAAAATAAAACCTTCGATTGAAATATTGGAAGAAACAGAAGCTGATTGGACTGAGAGTTCATTTGTAAATGAAATTGCCAAAGTAAATGTGATGATTACAATAGATGAAATACGCGAAAAAAGTTGTATTCTAAGAGATTTGGAACAAATAGGTCAAATTAAAATTGTAGGAGCATATTATCATGTACATTCCGGAAAAGTTGAAATTGTTTAATCTTCCTCCAAATAATCCGTTTTAATATTTCCAACTTGGAAATTGCAATATTTAATTTTTTTTTGTTGATAAAAATAATTACTTATTCCGGCTATTGCTATAATTATTGAAATACCAATAAATATATATTGCCAAAAATAACTACTTTTTGTATCGAGAATTGGATGTATAGATAGACCGGCAATCAAAAAATACATCGAAGTTCTGATGTAGGATAGAAATGTGGTTTGATTTGCTAGATGAGTTCGTTGAATGGCCAACTTTTCCCGTAAGATGAGATCTTTGTTCAAGGATTTTATGTATTTAAATTTAATATTTTATATAGGTCAAACACGCTTTACTGCGAACCGATTTGAATATGTAATTCCCTATACAATACCTGCTGTTTGTCAGGTCTATCGGGATTCTTAAGCTATTTCAAATCAACCTTTTTTCAAGAAAGCTTGAATGTCTTTATTGTCCCCAAAAAGGACTAGAATATCGTCTTTTTCTAAAACAGTATCGGGATTGGCAACACCTTGTACTTTTGGAATAACAACGTTTTTACCTACTTTGGAATCTATAATGGTTTGTTTGATAGTGGTCAAAACCAACAAATTATATTTTTCCCGCATTTTGATTTCACCAATATTTTTCCCTACATATTGAGAAGGAACACTAGCTTCCACAATACTGTATTCTGTACTCAATTCAAACGAGTCAACTACGCCAATCAGGCATAATTTCTTAGCCCAACGTTCGGCAGTTTCCTCCTCTGGATGAACGATTTCATCAACACCAATGGCTTGAAGCACATTTTCGTGTAAGGGGTTGATAGCTCTACTGATTAACCTTTTGACTTGCAAATTTTTAAACAATGCAGTAACCATTATATTGGCTCCTTCATGTTCACCTATGGCAACAATAACAACATCAGTATCTTTTAAAGGTAAACCGGTTACGGTAAACTGATCTGTGGCATCCATACAAATGGTATGTGAGATCTTTTCCTTTAAAGCATCCACTTTTTCCATACTGTTGTCAATACCTATGACTTCATTTCCATGTGCAGTCAATTTTTCTGCCAATGATGCTCCGAAATTTCCTAAACCTACGATTATGTATTTCATTTTCTTGGTTATTTATTATTGATTCCCGATTCCCGTTAGCTATTGGGACGGGATGAGTAATTCAGTTTATTTAATGCTTTTTAGTTTATTAATACGTCTTCCGATGGATAACGATAATTCTTGTACTTTTCTTTTCTAAATAAAGCAATTAGAATAGAAAGCATGCTGACTCTTCCTATAAACATCAATAGAATCAACACATATTTACTTGCCGATGTCAATGCTCCTGTTATTCCAACGCTAAGCCCCACCGTGCTATAAGCTGAAAAACTTTCAAAAGCAATATTCATCAAACCTTTATCTCCATCAAAAATAAGTATAACTAAAATCCCAAATCCTATAACAAATAAAGATAAAAAGATAACAGCAAAAGCTCTTTGAACTGTATTTTCAGAAATCTGTCTTCTGAATAATTCAATTCTGGTTTTACCTTTAGCCAAACTTATAAAATTGAGAACAGCTATGGCAAAAGTACTGGTTTTGATACCACCACCCGTTGAACCAGGAGAAGCCCCAATCCACATTAAAAGGATAGTAATCATCAACGTAGCATCTGTTAATGTTGCCATGTTAACCGTGTTAAAACCTGCAGTTCTAGGAGTAGTAGCTGCAAAAAGCGCCGTGATCCATTTTCCAATACCCTCGTGATTAGCCAAAGAATTGTTGTATTCTGTAATGTAAAGTAATACCGTTCCAATCACAATCAAAACAAATGTAGTAATTACAATAATTCGACTGTTGAGATTCATAATCCAAGGTCGGTATTTTATTTTTTGTTTTGTCAATGGAGAAATTGCTTTCAAAAATTTGTATTTTGTGTAATATAAAGTGTTGGAAACAATTTGAAAACCCAATCCTCCCAAAACCAATAAAGTTATAATATTGAGGTGTAAAAAATAATTGTATTGATAGCCGGATTCGTATAGATTGTTGGTTAAGGTAGAAAAACCTGCATTACAAAAAGCCGAAACAGAATGAAATGCCGAGAAAAATCCACGATCATAAATATTGGGAATCAATTGTGGATTAATACTAGAATAAATTAACATGGCACCTATGAATTCAATGGTAAATGTAATTAATAAGACCGATTTTAAAAGTTTAAAAACTTCCCCAATTTTATTTGAACTCGTCATATCTTGTAACACGAGATGGTTTTCAAATGAACTTTCTCCTTTGAAAAAATAGCTAAAGAAACTGGTAAATGTCAAAATACCTAATCCTCCAATTTGAATCAAAAACATGATGATGTAATGTCCAAAATGAGTGTAATAGGTTGCGGTATCCACCACTGCCAATCCTGTCACACATACAGCACTAGTTGATGTAAATAATGCATCAATAAATGAAATGCCATTAACAGTAGCATTGGGTAACATTAACAAAAAGGTACCACCTAAAATAATCAAAATAAAACTAATGATAAAAAGTTGAGCTGGATTTAAGAAAGTACGTTTGTAATTGATATCCAAGGCTGCAAATTCACGTATAAAAGTCAATAAAATAGCAAGTTTGACCCATATATCATCGTATAAATAAGTGTGTGTAGTAGATTCATCTATACCCGAAAAATGTAAAACCAATACTGAAACAATGATCAAGGAACTCACAATATCAAAAATGATGACATTAAAAGCCAAATCTTTTTCTTTATTGATATATCGAATACCCGTAGCGAACATACCTATCATCAATACGAAAAAGTAATATATATTAACAGAACCTTGACGGGCTTCATTTTGGGTATAGCCAAAGTCGTATATTAAAACACCAATACCGATCAAACTCAAATAAAAAGCCAATCTGTAAAAGAAACGCAAATTCAACTGTTTTTTGAAAAGCTCCATATAAGGAAAGGTCTATTGAATAGATGTTAATAATAGTATTTAAAAAACAGGCAAAATTATTGAATAAATGTGTACTATCATGTAAATTAAGCTAAAATTTTATATTTTTGAAAACCGAAAAATAAATTGTTTACAGATGTTCTTGTTTTGAAGACATTTAAACAAAATTGCAAGAGTTATAAGTAAGTTTTTTTAAATTTAAATTTCATGGAAAAAGAAAGAACAATCACGTCCATCCGGCATTGGTCAGTGAATGATAAACCGCGTGAAAAATTAATGCTCAAAGGGAATCAAGCCTTATCTGATGCTGAACTATTGGCTATTTTGATTGGATCGGGAAGTAGAAATGAAACGGCTGTTGACCTCTCTAAACGTATTTTAGCCGACCAACAAAACAACCTCAATCAATTGGCTCGTTTATCACTTTCCGATTTACAAAAATTCAAAGGAATCGGAGAAGCCAAAGCCATTACCATTATGGCAGCCTTGGAATTGGGAAAGCGCCGTCGATTGGAAGAAGCACTAGAATTACCCAAAGTAACCGATAGTCGTACTGTCTATGAATTATTGCAACCTCTTATGGGTGATTTGAATCACGAAGAATTTTGGATCGTTTACCTCAATCAATCCAATAAAATTGTTGGTAAATGGTTGGCAAGCAAAGGTGGCATCACTTCAACTATGGTGGATGTGCGTTTGGTACTCAAAAAAGCATTGGAATTGATGGCTACTGGGCTCATTTTGAGTCATAATCATCCTTCCGGTAAACGCGAACCCAGCCAAAGTGATAAAGATTTGACTCGTAAAATGATCGATGCAGCCAAAGTAATGGATATTCAAGTGTTGGATCATTTGATTGTTACAGAAAAGTCGTATTTTAGCTTTGCCGATGAAGGAATACTTTAAAGGAGTAAATTCCTTACTTTTACAACTTTATAGTTTTGCATTCTCGTTTAAATATAGATACATTTGATTCTCGTCTATTCACATAAAATTACACCTCGACTAACTTATAGTTTCAAACAAATTTTCAAACGCATTTTGCACATGGAGATAATGTTTACCAATAAGATAGACGAATTTATTGCCCACGATGGGCCCAAGTTATCCTATACTAAAAATCCGTTGGGAAATGAGTTTTTTGTGAGAAATCACTTATTACTTTTCGAACAAGGTATTCGGGATGTAGAGTTTAAAGTGCACGATTGGAATGGAATTCCTTGTTTTTTTTCAGTCGGTGAACAATCTGTAATTCCATATGATATTTTTGCAGCTTCATTTTTTTTGGTAAGTAGGTATGAAGAGTATTATCCGCAAGTCCATGATGAATATGATCGGTATTTTGCCCAAAATAGTACTGCTGTACAAAATGGTTTTTTAGAAAAACCGTTGATTGATATTTGGGCTTATCGATTGTTGGATTTATTAAAGTTAAAGTTTCCAGATTATCCGTTTCCTCAAAGGCAATACCAACAGATTTCAACCATTAATGTCAATGAAGCTTTTGCATACCAACACAAGGGTTTTTTTAGAAATACAGCCGGTTTCATCAGAGATTTGACCCATTTTAAAATGGATGAAGTTG
>JADZFW010000180.1 GCA_020854235.1 Flavobacteriaceae bacterium | reverse complement strand
GCAAATTGTTGAGCAATACCCTTTCCGGATACAAAGTTCCCGATGTGTTTTCCGTTCCCAAAAAGATTGAAGTAGTAGCATTGGAAACCGAAGGACATGAATTGGCCATTTTAAAATCCAAAGCAGTGGGCGAACCACCCTTGATGTACGGCATCGGAACCTATTTTGCCTTACAAAACGCCATCACAGCCTTTAATCCAAACTACAAACAACACTTTCATGCCCCCATGACACCGGAAAAAGTTTTAATGGGTTTATGGAAAGAATAATGTGCTAATTAGCCAATTAGCAAATTAGCACATTAACAAATTAGCAAATTAATAAAGTGATCATCTGGAAAAAAGCAAATGAATTATTACAACAAAACCAACACCTGGTTTTGTTAAAAGTTGTATGGCACCAAGGAAGTTCTCCCGGCAAACAAGGATTTGAGATGTTGGTTTGCGAAGACGGGACCCTATGGGGTTCGATTGGAGGCGGACGAACCGAATTTCAACTAGTCGAAAGAGCCAGGCAAATGTTGGCTACCCAAAACCCTGATTTTGTTTTCAAAAAAGAAGTGCATCGAGAAGATGATGAGAATACCTCAGGGATGATATGCGCCGGAGAACAATGGGTGGTATTAATCCCTATGCAACCCATACAGGTAGCCGAAGTAAGCAAACTAGTAAACACTACAAAGGGGAGTCTAACGATTACCTCACAAAATTGGTTGTATAGAGAAACCACTTTGGAAACGCCCTATCATTTCAACTACCACACCGAACGAGATTGGTCTTATTCCGAAAACCTAAATAAAAAATCCCGTTTGTACATCATAGGAGGCGGACACGTAGGCGTAGCAACTGCCAAGATCTTTCAGAATTTGGATTTTGAAGTGTATTTGTATGACAACCGACCGGGGTTGAACACCTTCGAACAAGACACGTATGCAGATGTAAAGCAAATCATCGATTTTCAAAAGATTCAAGAGCACATCATCAGTGGACCTGAAACCTATATAGTCATATTAACGCACAATTTCCAATCAGATGCAGAAGTTTTGGAATGCCTACAAGACGTCCCGCTGCGGTATATAGGCGTTTTGGGAAGTAAATCCAAAATCAGAACCATGCTAAAAGGCATGTTGGAAAAAGGAGTAAACCCCACCTTTATAGAGGCCATCGATGCACCCATCGGCATGCCCATCAACAGCATAACCCCTGCAGAAATTGGAATCAGTATAGCAGCTCGGGTGATAGGGGTGAGGAACGCAACATAGCATTTAATGAATGAATAAAATTTTACATAAAAAATTGAATTTCAAAAAATTATTTTATACATTTGATACGTGAAAACCTAAAACTGCATCTTAATGAACAAGAACCTTCTTTTTACCCATCTCCATTTACCTTTTTTAACAGGAAACATGATAGGCACATTAGGTGGATATATATGTAAGTATGCTTGTTTATTGGGGATAAAGGTGTTTGTAAAGGGATAGGTTGCGTTTATAGGATATTAAAAAAAACATTTATGGCAATAGTTAAATTTTCAGGCAAACCTATTGAGAAGCTTATCGACACCGTGAGCAAAGGAATTGGAGTTCTCTATGAACCAAAAAGGATTAAGAAAAAAGCCGATGCAGAAGCCTACCGCGTTGAAAAAATTGAAGAAGCTAAGGCAAAAGGTTTGATATTAAAAGCTGATGCGGAAATTGAAATTATAGAAAGAGCACGAGAACGGTTTGCACATAAAGAAATAAACCGACAAATCAATTTAGAAAGTATAGTTGAAAAGTCAACTAAATATCTTGGAGAATCAGTTTCAGAAGAACCAGTTGACGAAGATTGGAGAAATAAATTTTTCAATAAAGCACAGGACGTCACAAATGAAGATATGCAAGAAATTTGGGGCAAAATTCTTGCAGAAGAAGTAACTGAACCTGGTAAAATTGGATTTAGGACACTCGAGGTGATAAGCAATTTATCCAAAGTAGAGGCTCAGCTATTCGAAAAAGCATGTAAAATTGCTTTTAGTGGCGGAATGATATTAAAATTTGATCGAGAAAATTCTTTTGAAGATTTTGGAATTAACTATTCGAGTTTACTGATTTTAAGGCAAGCTGGATTGATATACGATAGTGACACTCTGAATGTCACATACAATCATATTAACCAATTAGGTGGTACAATTTTATATTTTGGCAATAAGATAATTCTATGCAATAAAGAAAATTCGAAAGAGTATAAGTTTAATCAAGTAAAATTTACTCCTGCTGGAAATGAATTAATGCAGAGCATTGATACAGAAAAGAATTATGAATATTTAAACAAGTTTATTGAATCTCAAACTCAAAAAAATAAAATTGATTTTAAAATATTAAATTAAAACGTGCTCTAACAACATATATAAAAAATAGCGGTTTAATCGCTTAATTTAAATAAATTGAATAAATCAAAGGTCTTTTAACAACTGAAAAGTTAGAGTGTAAAATCCACTACTTTTCATATACGAGACCGTTATGTGCAATATTGACAAAAATAGACGACAACAATCTTCGACAGAATATGAAAAATAATCCAAAAGAGTTAATTGACGACTTAAAAGTTATTAGAACAATACACTCGAACAAAGCAAGAGTTTACGCAGTTTATAATTTTTATTATTTAATTATTACAATAATTGTTGCCGTTGTAGTAACCTTCATAGGTTTTAGTGGACCACAAACCATAGCTGACTTTTTGAACAGTTCTGCTGATCAAACGGAGAGCAAAAATGTAAAGTTAATAATGGACTTAATGACTTTATCCATTTTAGTAATTACAATTCTTAGCTTGATTCTACGTTTTGAGCAAAAGGGAAATAAACACAACAATGCTGTTACTCATTTGACAGAGTTTATCTCACAAGTTGAGTTTACATATCTTGGGGACAATAACCCTAACTCGACAAGTTTTACAGATACCGACATAGGGCTATATGCTGAAAAATACAAATCAATTATTAATTCACTTCCAGCGACAAAGGACAGTGACTATATTTATGCATTAAAGACCATAAAAAAGAAAAAGAAAATCAAAAAATTCATTGAAAGTGAAGAATATGATAACAAGAACTATTTTACTCGTAAATGGCATATACTATGGATTTAGCAAATCAAAAAGTGCTTGAAATAATTAGACATAGTAATAGAATAACAAGCATTATTCAAACTATAAAACTAATTGACTCAGAAAACCTTATGTTAACAGGAGGTTCATTAAGAAATGTAGTTTGGAATTATCTGCATTTCTTCAGGGAAGAATATGAATTGGAGGATTGTGACATAATATTTTATAACTCGAATTGTCTTTCTAAAGCATACGAAGAGTCGATTAAGGGCAAACTAGAATACCTGAATCCTGATATTAATTGGTCTGTTAAGAATCAAGCTCGGATGCATATAAGAAATGGACACTCACCTTATAATGGGGTATTTGACGCTCTAAGTGCTTTTCCTGAGACTTGCAGTGCAATTGCAGTTGATAAAAACTGGAATATTGTTTCGCCATACGGTCTTGACGACTTGCTTAACTTAATTGTCAAGCCAACTCAATTTTGTATTGACAATGAAATTGAGGTTTATAAAAGGCGTGTTAAACAAAAAAATTGGTTCGTAAAATGGGCTGACTTAAAACTCGAAAGAAATACGGCACATAACAGCACCTACCCAAAAGTGGCGGTTCAGTTATTAAATCAAGATTTGTACTTCTATCAAAGTTTGTGCTTGGTTAACAGTGAATTGCTTCGAAATCGCAACCTTCGGGTAGCTGCAAAACGGTATACTTCATTTTGAGAAAACGACATGAAGGAACAAAATAGAAAAATTGAGAATTGGGATTTAGTTACCAAAATAATATTGGGAGTGTCAATTCTTGTAATATTATTTTCTTTCTTTTCCCCTTTAATCTTTACTTCTTCCACATCTTTCAAATCTTTTGATTTTACAGAAACAGGTGAAATAGGTGACACAATTGGAGGAATTTTAAATCCATTTATTGCCTTAGCTGGAATCTTTCTAACATTTCTAGCATTTTATATGCAGATTAAAGCTAATCAAATACAAATTTACCAATTTCACACAGGATTGCAAAAGGAAAAGGACCTAAGAATATTGACTGAAAAGAAAGATTCTTTCAATAAATTAAGTCTTTTAAATACTGATTTGACAGTGATTCAATCTGACATAAAATCAAAATCGGAAAATCTTAAAAATTATTACGAAAATGAAAAAGAGTTTCCATTTCAAACTAATTTTTTAAAACGTACTTCTTCTAGAAATTATGCAAGGATTTTAGAAATTGACCGTTTAGCTATTTTTCAAGGATTTAGCTTATTTCTAAGTCACAGAGAAAATTGGATCAAAGATTTTAGTAGGTTATATAACATCCTAGACTTTTTACCTGAATTTTTCCAAGACCTTTATAACAAATATAATTATCATTCAAAAGACATCTTTGAAAAAAAGATGGATGTTAGAAATAGTTTAATCAAATTAATGGATGAACTTTCAAAAATTATTAATGTTTACCTTCAAGAAAACCATAAAGATAACTATTTAGGTTTTCCAGTAAGCAGATTGGCTAACGATACCATTGCTAAATACTATGATATAATTGATGAAAGTTTTGATGAAAATAGGAATCCGATTAAAGAAACGGATTTTGAAAAAATTGATACGCAAATCTTAAAATATTTTAATGAAGAAGCTTTAAAATTAAGAGTTGAGGGAATCAATTATGACGTGAGATTAGAACCTATCGTTGAATTAATTGGGAATATTAGAAAACAAACATATTTAATAAAACAAAGAGCACAAGAATTTGCAAGCTCAGTAGAAAATGAATATAACAATTTGGTTGTAGATGGTAAACAGAAAAGTTACTTAACACTGATAAATGAAATTCAGTGTATTTTAGAAGTGGAACTAAATAATATTGAATTAGTAGAATAAAAAACGAACGCTCAACATTATTAGGGGATATGGCGAGTAAAGGCATTTTAAACCAAATTTTCGTAATCTTACCAAGCATTAGTGATAACTTCACAGCCAAATTATTTACACCAATCGTTAGCTGTCAGTTTAAAAATTAATAGAGATAAATAATGAATATAACTAAAAATATAATTGAAAAGCTAAACGTAGAAAACAAATATAAAAATTTATTAAAAGCAGCTTCTGATGAAAGTTTTAATATTTTTAAAATATGTGGAGTTAATCATTATGAAAATTCACACTCTTCAATAATCGCTGAATTTTTAAAAAATAACGGAAGTCATAATTTTAAAAATAAATTTTTTGAAGAATTTATTTTAGTTTTAAAAAATAAGAATCTATTTGATTTGGGTTTTGATTTTAGTTTTAAAAATGTTAATGTTCACACTGAATACCCTACAAAAGATGGAAGAATTGACATTTTAATAAGAAATGATTATCAATGTATAATAATTGAAAATAAAATTTATGCTTCTGACCAATTTGAGCAACTTAAAAGATATGATTTGTTTGGTAGAGAAAATTATATTAATCAATATCAACTTATTTATCTTACACTTTGGGGCAATGAAGCTGATGATCAAAGTGGTGCGGGTGTAAATTATAAAAAAATTTCTTACCAAGAAACTATAATAGAATGGTTAGAAAGATGTGTTGAAGTATCGGCAAGAAGTCCAATAATTAGAGAAACAATTATACAATATATTAACCATTTAAAATATTTAACCAATAATAACAATTACGCGAAAATGAATGAAGAATTAATTGAATATTTAGGTAAGTCCGAAAACATCGAATCTGTTTTTTCAATCGGTGAAAATTTAACTAATGTAAAAAATAATATCATTAATAAAGTTTTAATAAAACAACTTGATATTGTTTGTGAGCAATTAGGTCTGATAAACGAATCCACTGAATATGATAGAGTAAATACTTCTTGGTCTGGCTTTCAGATAAAAAATCCGAAATGGAAAACTTATAATATCGGATTAGAATTTGAAGCAAAAGATTTAAGGTATTTAATAATTGGAATTTGTCATATTGATCCAAAAATCAGAAATCATGAATCTTTTGAAAAATTAAAAACAAAGTTTAGCAGAAGTAATGAAAATTGGGTTTGGAATAATTTCCCTAAATATAATACTTGGGGCAGTAAGGCAATGATAGCAATACATAATAGAGAAATATCTGATATATTTAAAACTGAAATTGAAAAAATATTGGAAACAACAAAAACAATTGAAATGTAAAAAACCGAACAGCTAACATTATGTAAGCAATATGGTGGTTAAAGACATTTTTCAAATTTTTGTGAATAATCAATTTTTTGTAATTTTACCATACATAAATGAATAAATACCGCCACTGCGCCTTACCACCAAACTCTCAACCAATCCCCCCCTAAAAAAAAATAAACCACCTCTAACACCCATTTCACAACCCCCACACCCCCAATCCCCCCATTACCAATCCCAACCCAAAAAGCCACATAAGTTACACAAAACGCATAAAAAACACCAAAAACTTGCACAATTCAAAACAATACCCTATTTTCGTTTTGAATTTGGTTATGCAAGCGTACTGTGAAAAAAAGTGTTTTGAAAAATTTGAGCTCCCTTTTTTAGAAAAAGAAATGCCCTTAGTAGCTTATAAGTTCCGGCACTAAATTTTAGCCCAATTGTATAATACGGTTTTTCCATGAAAAAAGTAATAATCCAAAATGGATTAACTTAACCACATTATCAATGCCGGTAGCAATCTATTTTTTAAGGCAAAAATCAAGTCTTTGCTTGGAAAAGTCAACTAAAACCATCAACTGCTCACAAAAAAGACTGACAGCCGCGTTTTGTCTTTTCAAAAGGTAATTCGCCAAGCCTAATTCTACTTAATACACATCTTCTTCAAGTCCTCCAAGGCCCCTTTATATTCATTCCCATCTACCGAAGTGCGGATACCTTTGATTTTGACGTTTTCCGTAAATTGGTGGAAAGTCCAATCCAAATCTCCCAATCGGTCTTTTCCCGAATAAGCCGCAATCCAGATAGGATAATCTTCAATAGAACCTTTCAAATGCAGATTGTAAAAATCCAAACCCGTATAGACCATCGGTTTGACGCCGTATTTTTGTTCGGCGAGTTTAAGCCAATTCAAAACGCCTTTCCTCAAATTTTCATCTCCCAATTGGCTCTCTTTTTCAATATCCAAAATGGGAATAAAATCACCTTTTTTGAGGATAACATTACTTTGGTAGTTTTCAAACTGTTCAGTTGAATTTTCATTGGGTCGGTAGTAGTGATAGGCACCTCTCAGGTATTTGTGTTTTCCGGCACTTTTCCAATTTTCTTCAAATCTGCGGTCTATACCATCCTTACCCATGGTAGCTCTTATAAAAATAAATTCAATAGGATGGTGCGAAGTACGCAATTCTTCCCAATTGATTTTGTACTGATAATGTGAAATGTCAATCCCAAATACGTATTCCGAACTGGAAAGCGAAAGGTTTTCAATGACATTAAAGGGCAAGCTTACCATGATAAACCGCACCAATCCAACAATCACGACCAACTGAAAAAAGATGATGCTCAGGTAAATCTTTTTACCCCTAACAGTTCCTTTTGATCGGGTGGAGGATTTCTTTTTCAGCAAACGGTTGGCATTTGTCTGAATCCTTTTCAAAAAAGAGGAAATGATATAATAAACCAACAAAACCAACAATAAAAACAAAATAAATACACCCAACTGAAAAAGGATGGGATGAATCTCTCTGAAATTGGTTATGTGAAATAGAATTTTTCTCAAAGGAAAGTTGTTAGAAATGAAGTTATTTCTTTTGATACAGTCTTCTTACGCCGAAGTGTTTATTTAAAAAAATCCGATACTTATAACTTTTGGAACGCCAAATTTTAAAAACTCTGTTTGTACAATTAAAGTATAATCAAATGTTTTTGAACAAATGATCCTCTAACGTCAATGACAGCGTTAAAACTCAGGTTTCCGCTTTTCCATAAACGCCGTTGTACCTTCTACAAAATCTTCCGTGCCAAAGCAATTGCCAAATTCTGAAATCTCAGCTTCAAATCCATTGATACTTTTTTCAAACCCGGCATTGATACTACGAATAGCAGCAGCTATAGCAGTAGAAGAGTTGTGTGCAATTCGAGTTGCTATTTTAAGCGTAAATTCCATCAATTCTTCCGAACTTACCACGTGGTTGACCAATCCCCATTGTAAAGCTTCTTGCGCATTGAGCATACCTGCCGTCATGATGAGTTCCATCGCTTTGCCTTTTCCAACCAATAGAGGCAAGCGTTGTGTCCCTCCGTATCCGGGAATCAACCCCAAAGATACTTCAGGCAAACCCATTTTGGCATTTTCAGAAGCAATGCGAAAATGAGCAGCCATGGCCAATTCGAGTCCACCTCCCAAAGCATATCCATTGATGGCTGCTATCACCGGTGTGTTGAGGTTGGCTATAAAATCAAACAAAAGTCGTTGTCCTTCTTCTGCCAAATCAGCACCTTGACTTTCGTCAAAATCAGAGAATTCGGCAATATCGGCTCCGGCTACAAAGGCTTTGTCACCACTACCGGTCAAGATGATGACACGGCAATTTTCATCCGTATCGGCTTCCGAAACGGCATGACTCAACTCGGCTATCGTATCCTTGTTTAAGGCATTCAGTTTTTGAGGGCGATTGATGGTGATAGTGGTTATCCCTGATTGTACGGCGGTTTGGATGTTTTGATAAGACATTTTATAAAATTAGAAATTAGAAATTAGAAATTAGAAATTAGAAATTAGAATTTTGCAAACCATCAAAGCCATTTTTTATTCCTAAAATAGCGCATCATTCCCAATACAATGATAATCATGAAAATCCAAACAAAGAGGTAGCCGTATTTCCAATGAATTTCGGGGAAAAACTCAAAGTTCATTCCATAGACGCCTACAATAAATGTCAAGGGAATAAAGATGGTAGAAATAATGGTCAACACCTGCATGATTTGATTGGTCTTGTTGCTAATGCCGGAATGATAAAGATCTAGAATACTCGTGAGACTTTCTTGCAAATACTCAGTGCTTTCATACAAGTACAAAGTGTGTTCATACACGTCACTGAGGTAAGGATTGGTTTTTTTGCTGATGAGCGGATAGATATTGGCTCTCAAATCTCCCAATGCTTCACGTAAAGGGACAATGGCTTTTCTAAAATCAATGAGATGGTTTCTCATTTTTTGAATATCTGTCAAATACCGTTTATCAGGAGATAATAAAACTTTATCTTCTATGATTTCAATTTCATCTTTAAAATGTTCGGTAACGACAAAATAATTATCTACAATGATGTCTATCAAGGCGTAAAAGAGATAATCAACCCCTTTTTGACGGATTTTCCCTTGACTGTCTCTCAATCTGACTCTAATTTTGTCAAACAAATCACCTTCTGCTTCCTGAAAAGTAATCAGCCAGTTTTTACCCAACACCAAACTCACTTGCTCCGATTCAACATGATTATTGGAATTGACAGCCAACATCTTTAACGTCAAAAACAAATAATCGTCGTAGTCTTCGAGCTTAGGCCTGTGATTGGTGTTTAAAATATCTTCCAATGTTAGATTGTGAATCCCAAAATAAGTCCCAATTTCGGAAATTAAATTGGTGTCGTGTAATCCATCTACATTGATCCAAGTAGCCGAAGTACTTTCTTTAAAAGCAAAAGCATCGGAAATTTTATCAATTTCCAATTCCTGAAATTGCTCGTTGAAATAGTCGATGACCGTAATCTTAACTTTTTCGACAGCAACTTTACCAACGTGTTTTAAAGTACCTGGAGGCAATCCGATTTTTCGAATATCTTCAATATGGGTTTTGGTATTTTGAGCCATTTTTGGGTTTATTTAGAGAAAAATCGAACCAACCATTCGTATGAATTTATATACAAAAATAAGAAGATCAATAGGATTACAATAATTACTAATGATTTAGTATAGTTGGCTT
Source organism: Flavobacteriaceae bacterium (assembly GCA_020854235.1). Taxonomy (GTDB): domain Bacteria; phylum Bacteroidota; class Bacteroidia; order Flavobacteriales; family Flavobacteriaceae. Next base: position 4,360 of record JADZFW010000180.1, on the reverse strand, counting down.
TTTTTCTTTTTTTAAATCGTCCGAAATCAATCTTTTTTTCCATGAGTTAGTCTTTTAATTTCTATGTTTTGAGGCAATTCTAATTCGTGATATAACAATCTCCAACCAAAAGTTTCAACAATTTGTTCAATCATTCTGATCGTGTCCAATGCTTTTTCCTGAGCAGTGTTGAGTATGCCACTTTGGGGAATTTTGGCTTCGATGTTTTCTCTCAGTTTGACGTTGATTTGAGTTAAATCGGCTGCATCAAATTTATTAAAAAGGCCATTGCTGATGTCATAATATTCCACTTGCGTTTCAATACTGAGTACTTGTGGTGGAGGAAAATGGGTCAATTCCAAAGTTTTGTTTTTGGGATCGGGTTTGATTTTGATAAGTTTTAAATCAAATCCTACCATTACTTTGGATTGTGATAAAATGATTGCTTTTTTATCGCTCTTAAGCAGATTGAGCAACAGATTCATCGAATCTTTATGATGCATGATTTCGGTAAAATCGCTTTCTATTGTAATCAATTTCGATACATTTCTAATTTTCTCCAATAGAATAACCGACTGCTGTTCAGATTTGTCTTTGATAAAAATAGTACGGAAATAATAAGCCAAAACAGCCACAACCGCAGCCCCAATAATCAATCCAATGATAAATTCCATATTCAGTTATTTGGTGTAAAAGTAAGAAAAATGTTTTATTTTAAATCACAAAAAGCAAATCCCAAATTCCATCCCCACTTTCGCAGGAACCTAAATCTAACTTCTAACTTCTAACTTCCGTCCCCGAAGCATCTCCCGCTTCCCCACCGGCCCAGGCAATCTTTCTACTGTAAAGCCAACACTTTGCAATGCTCTCCTCACACTGCCTTTGGCAGAGTAGGTGACCAAAATCCCATCTGTTTTCAAAGCGTGATACAGGTTTGAAAAGATTTTTTCTGTCCATAATTCGGGTTGTACATCGGGTCCAAAGGCGTCAAAATAAATCAGATCAAAAGCCTCCTCCGATTGGAATTGTTCAAATTTCATAGCTTTTTTGTTCAATGTAAAATGAGCGTTTACAACAGACGTTTCATTCCATGGTGAATTAAAGATTTGTTCCATTAGGGTTGAACATTGTGGAGATGAAAGTATTTGACAAAAATTGAGTGATTGAAATTCTTCATTATTGATGGGATAAGCTTCAAGGCCGGTATATTGAATATGAATGGATCGCCTTTCGGCTTCCAAAGCCGTAATTAAAGCATTCAATCCCGTTCCCAATCCAATTTCGAGGATGGCAATTTCGGTTTTGGATATTTCAGATAAACCACTTTGGATAAAAACATGATAAGCTTCTTGTATAGCACCGTGTTTGGAGTGAAATGTTTCATTCAATTCAGGTACAAATAAACTGCTTGAACCATCGGCTGTTAGTATGATTTTTCGAGTTTGCATGATGAACTTGATTAAATTGTGACTTTTTACTCAATCGTTGTAGTATTTTTAGGCAAAAATACCATATAATTTGATAGTTTCAATTTATAACGATTTCATATTTTTTGTTGAATCATTAAAAAAACAGCATCAATTTGACGTAGTAATTATGAAAATCACAAAAGAGCACTAAAATACGGGTTGGTATACTGCAATATTCGTAATTTTTTTTTAACTTCGTCGCATCATTAAATACTTATATCATGAACGCAGATATTTCTAAAAAGTTCGTTATTGAGAAGGCCCAAAAATCTCGTTTTCACGAAGTAGATTTTGAAAATTTACTTTTTGGAAAGGTATTTACAGACCACATGTTTGAGTGTGATTTTGTAGATGGAGCATGGCAAACACCTACCATCAGACCGTATCAACCCATTATGGTAGAACCCTCGTGGAAAGTATTCCATTATGGACAGGCGGTATTTGAAGGTATGAAAGCCTATAAGGATGAAAACGACCAAATTTTCATGTTTCGTCCCGACCAGAATCAAGAACGAATCAACAAATCTGCCGTGAGATTAGCCATTCCTGAATTTCCGAAAGAATGGTTTTTCGAAGCTTTAAACCGTCTTTTGGTTTTGGATCAACAATGGATTAGAAAGGGTTTAGGCAATGTATTATACATTCGACCTTTTGTATTTGCAACCGAACCAGCCATTCTGGCTGCACCATCCACAACGTATAAGTTTATGGTCATCATGTCACCGGTGAAGAGTTATTTTAGAGGTGACGTAAGTGTGGTGATTGCGCAACATTACAGTCGTTCAGCCGATGGAGGCGTTGGTGCTGCAAAAGCAGCCGGAAACTATGCCGGTCAGTTTTTCCCAACCAATTTAGCAGCCAAGGAAGGTTACCAACAAGTTATTTGGACAGATGCCAATACGCATACATATCTGGAAGAAGCCGGAACAATGAACGTATTTTTCCGCATCAACGATACTTTGTTGACAGCACCGGTTAGTGATCGAATTTTAGATGGTGTCACTCGAAAGAGCATTATTGATTTAGCTGAAAATGAAGGCATTCCGGTAGAAGTGAGGAAAGTGACCGTACACGAATTGGTCGCTGCTGCCAAAGATGGTAGTTTGAAGGAAATATTTGGAGCCGGAACAGCTGTAACCGTCGGACCTGTAAAGAGTTTTGCTTACGATGGAGTGGATTATCCTGTAATCCCACCTGCCGAATCTTACGCGGCTCGTTTCAAAGAAAGACTTTTAAATATTCAGTACAATCTAGCTCCCGATCCATTTGGATGGAGATATCAGGTTACTGAAAATAATTATTAAATACCATTCTTTTTCCTAAAAGAATTATTTTCTTTTGAGGAAAGAATGTACTTTTGTAGAAGTTGTCCGAAAGATGATCCAACATCGTTTTTCAGGCAACTTCTTCAACTTTAATCCGATTGATCATGGAAGTTCCAACAATGGCTGAATTGACAGCCAAAGGTTTACAACCCGATATCCTTTTTTGGGTAGGATGCGCCGGCAGTTATGATGACCGCGCTAAAAAAATTACCCGTGCTTTTGTCAAAATCCTCCAACATGCACAAGTCAATTTTGCCGTGTTAGGCACTGAAGAGAGTTGCACCGGAGATCCAGCCAAAAGAGCCGGCAATGAAATGTTGTTTCAAATGCAGGCATTGACCAATATTGAAATCATGAATGCTTATGAGGTCAAAAAGATTGTAACTACATGTCCGCATTGCTTCAACATCATCAAAAATGAATATCCGCAATTGGGTGGAAATTATGAAGTGATTCATCATACCCAACTCATAGACGCCTTGATTAAAGAAGGCAAACTCAAAATAGAAGGCGGAAGTTATAAAGGCAAACGCTTGACCTACCACGATCCTTGTTATTTGGGTAGAGCCAATGGGGTTTATGAAGTTCCCCGTAACGTATTACAAAAACTCGAATCCGATTTACAGGATGTTGAACAAAGCAAGGCCAAGGCCACTTGTTGCGGTGCGGGCGGTGCTCAAATGTTTAAGGAAGCTGAAAAAGGCAATCGTGAAGTTTTTGAAAAACGCACGGATGAGTTGATGGCTCAAAAACCCCAAGTCATTGCTACAGCATGTGCCTATTGCAACACCATGCTCACCGATGGCATCAAAGGACTCAACAAAGAAAATGAAATTGAAGTATTGGATGTAGCGGAATTGATTGCTAAAGATTTGTAAAATCACTATATGCCAACCTTAAAATCCATCATTCAAGCGGCTAGATTAAGAACGTTACCTCTTTCGGTTTCCGGAATTATTGTCGGAAGTTTTTTAGCTTCTAAACAGCATGTTTTCCAATGGGGAATCTTAGTGTTGGCTTTATGTACCACTATAGGTTTTCAAATCTTATCCAATTTCGCCAACGATTACGGCGATGGAGTCAAAGGTACCGATAATGCAGATCGCATTGGACCACAGCGCGCCATTCAAAGCGGCAGTATTACCCAAAAACAAATGCTTTTCATACTTTTTATTACTGGTATCATTACTTTGTTATTGGCATTGGCTCTGATTTTTGTTTCTTTTGGTTCCGACCAATGGTTGTACATCAGCGTGTTTTTTTTCTTGGGAATGGCGAGTATAGCTGCTGCCATCAAATATACAGTAGGAAATAACGCCTATGGGTATTCTGGTTTGGGCGATTTGTTTGTCTTGTTATTTTTTGGACTACTCAGTGTGGTTGGGAGTTATTTTTTATATACCCATGAGTTGGATTGGACCTTATTTCTGCCTGCTTTGTCTGTGGGTTTGTTGAGTGTAGGCGTTTTACACCTCAACAATATGCGTGACAGAGTTTCAGATATGAAAGCCGGAAAAAATACCATGGCAGTTAAAATGGGCGAAGAAAAATCAAAGAAATACTATTATTACCTCATCGGATTTTCAT
>JADZFW010000179.1 GCA_020854235.1 Flavobacteriaceae bacterium | reverse complement strand
TTACATTCTTATTAACAATGGGCTTCATGACCGTATTTGCCCAAGAAGAAGCTCCTAAAGACGGTTGGAAGAGAAGTGGCAACTTCAGTTTGATGTTCAATCAATCCTCATTCAGCAACTGGGTAGCCGGTGGTGAAAATGCCTTAGCCGGAAATGCATTGGTTAATTACAATGCCAATTTGGTAAAAGGAGATTGGAATTGGGATAACAAATTGGTGATGGCTTATGGAATCGCCAATTCTGAAAGTAAAGGAACCATCAAAACCGACGACCGTTTGGAAATCAATTCATTGGCAGGTAAAAAAGCTTCCGGAAATTGGTATTATTCTATGTTTGCCAATTTTATGACGCAGTTTACCAATGGTTATGATTATGCCAATGACCCTGAGCAAGAAAATCCTATTTCAAGAGCGGGATCGCCTGCTTATTTGAGTTTTGGTCCCGGTATGTTGTGGAAAAAATCTGATAATTTTAAAGTGAATTTATCACCTGCAACCGGTAAAATGACTTTTGTATTGGATCAAACTTTGGCCAATGCAGGAGCTTTTGGAGTTGAACCCGGAGAAAATATACGTATGGAATTAGGCTTTTATGCCGGCGCTTATCACAAAGCTGATATTATGAAAAACGTGACTTTAGAAAATACATTGACTTTGTATTCCAATTATTTGGACAATCCTCAAAACATCGATATTTCGCACCAATTGAGTGTGGTGATGAAAGTCAATAAATACATTTCTGCCAATTTGGGCTTGCACACCATTTACGATGACAATATGTTGCAAGAAGTGCAGTTTAAAGAAGTGTTTGGAGTAGGTTTCAATTACGCTTTCTAATTTTTCAAGGCTTCCAGCCTTTAAAGGCTGGAAGCCTTGAATATCTTTAAAATTGAAAATAGATAAAAGTTTGTAAATCGGCTGTGACAAATTGATACATCACAAAAATGCTGAAAATGACCACCAATAATTGAACGTATCGGGGAAATAACAGGAAGTTGATTCTGTACCATTTTTTGATTTTGACGGGCAACCAATGTATGATCATTCCCAATACAAATATGATAAAAACGTATTTGTACTGCATTAAGATGTCATCAATAATGGCTGTATTCCATTTGCTTCCCATTTGACGTACAATATTGGAAGCTGTTTCCCAAGCGGCTCTATTGGATTCAACAGGATCTAGGTTGGACCCTGCCCTGAAAAAGATACGGGTGAAAGTGATAAAAATAAAAGTAAGTAAGATTGCCCAAGCTCTTTTTGCCCATGAAAAATCAAAAGAGAAATCGGATTTGCTATAACCCCATTCGATAATTTCTCCCAATGCGATGAATCCTATCCAATAAGTTCCAATGTGTAACAAGGGTGATGGACTGATGTTGAGCCAAGTTAAAAAGATGGCAAACAAACCAAAGGTCAATCCAATTTTGGTCAAGGCACTCATTTTCTTCCAATATTTGTAAACCACGATGCCACTTCCATTTAATCCGCCCCAAATCATAAAATTCCAACTGGCTCCATGCCAGATTCCTCCGAGTAACATGGTAACCATTAGATTGATGTTGGTCGTGATGTTTTGACGTGCTTTGGGAGAAAGATACCAAAGCAAAAACAATAATGTCAGCATCAGTATAACTGAGGCTTTAACCCAAATATTTTCGGTCAAAAGAATAACCATCAAAGCGATTACTGAAGTCCATAAAAAAGTACCAAAAGTGGCTTTGCGATTACCTCCCAAAGGAATGTATAGATAGTCTTTCAACCAGGTGGACAAAGAAATATGCCAACGTTTCCAAAACTCTCCGGGATTGGTGGCTTTGTAGGGAGAATTGAAATTGACCGGCAATCTAAAACCCATCAATAAGGCCACACCTATGGCTATATCGGTATAGCCTGAAAAGTCGGCGTATACTTGCAAAGAATAACCAAACAAGGCCATGACATTTTCAAATCCAGAATACAACAACGGATTTTCAAAGACGCGATCTATAAAATTGACGGCTAGGTAATCTCCTAAAATTAATTTTTTGGCAAGTCCATTTAAAATCCAAAACACTGCCAATCCAAAGGTTTTCTTACTGATGAAATACTTTTTATAGATTTGAGGGACAAACTCATTGGCTCTTACGATGGGTCCGGCAACCAATTGGGGAAAGAAACTCACATAAAAACCGAAGTCCAAAATATGAGAAACTGGTTTGATTTTACCTCGATAAACTTCCAATGAGTAACTGATGGATTGAAAAGTGAAAAATGATATCCCAATAGGCAACATGATTTTATCTACTGCAAATTCAGTATTAAAAAAGCCATTGGTCCAATGGGCAAAATGGTTGAAAACATGGTGTTTGGTGTCAAAAATCTTATTGTAGGCATCGGTAAAGAAGTAAGCGTATTTGAAGTAAAACAATACCGATAGATTGATGATGACGCTGGTGTATACAAAAATCTTGCGTTTTAATTGGGTGGTGGAATTATATATGGCTTTTCCCAAGAAAAAGTCGGAAAATGTGGCAAAAATAAGGATGAGTACAAAAATGCCACTGGTCTGATAATAGAAAAATAAACTGGCAAAAAACAAAAAGGTATTACGCATCAATCTGCGGTTGTGAATCATACTAAAAACAACCATGACCAATGCAAAAAAAGCCCAAAAGTTAAATTGCGTAAAGATCAAAGGGTTCTTCTCATTGTAAGAAAACAACCTTATTAAATAATCCAAAACTTCTTGAAGAAATGACATTTTATTTTAGATTTACGATTTTAGTCCCGATAGCTATCGGGATTAGATATATACTCTACTTAAAAATAATGATACAAATAATCACTGATTAAGGCATTGAAAAGTAAATCTCCAATGATGATATAACCTACAGCATTAAAGTGAATTTTATCTTTTTGCGCCAATCCGGATGTTTCCCATTCTTTCATGGCGTGCAACCCACCCATAATACTGAATAAATCCCATACTGCAGCATGTTCGGTTTGAGCCAATTCAAAAAAAGCTTCCCTTGCCAATAGACCATTGGTATTGACATAATATTTTCTCCCTTTCTTACGGTAACTGTCGTTATTGGTCGTAAATAATATGGAGGTTTGCGGTGCTACCGAACGGATGCGTTGTATCAATAAACGGTAATTTGCTTTAAATTTTTCTACGTCAAATTCCTCTCCGGAAGCATCATTAATTCCTATTGAGAGAATGACCAAATCGGGTTGAATGAGTGTAAGGTCCCGTTCTAAATTTAGACATTTTAAATATGAATTGGTACTTGCACCATTGACTCCTATAGAGTGATAAGTCACTCCATTAGTATCATTTTCCAAAAGAATTCCTTCAATTGTAAAAGATCGAATACTATCCAAAGGTTTCAATTTCAACGTAAATTGTTCCTGTAGGCTGTCAAAAGTATAGAGAAATGAGGAACTGATGCTATCGTAAACGGCTTCGTAGGCATGTAAAGAATCGGTATAAATCACAGCTTGGTAGTTTTGTTTTTTCCCGATAACACGTACGCGATTAAAATTTAAACGATAGTTCTCGGGTTGGCGTAAGCTGATACTGATTTCGGGAAGACTATCACGAGTTGTAATTGATATTCCGCTAAGACCTAAAGGCAATGTCAAATCTTTCTGCGTATTTTTCGTTGTTTCCCAAATACCTTTAAAAGTAGTTTGGTAATTTCTCGGATTATTGGTTCCGGCAGCAGAAAAAGGAAAAATCAAGCCTCTTTGTCCTACCAAATTGGGATGAAAATTTAAAAGATTGGTTCGTAGTTGATTGGAATACACATCGGCTTGAATATGCGAACCTCCCATATGTACGATGTTGATTTTACCTTTATCTTCTTTGATTAAGGTGTCTAATTTGGTAAAAAAACCATTCAAAACACTTTCATCACTCGGATAGGATATCTTATTTAAAGTTGAATCCAAAAAAGTATAAACAGGTATATCTTTCAACACTTTTTGCCCAAAAGATGTTGAAAAAGCACCTATAAAAAGTATCGCAAAAAATCCAATACTAAGACTTGGATTTCTTCGATTTATTCGGTTCAACATGCTTGAGTTGTTTAACTTGATGCGTTAGTGTATAAATTTGATAATCGTTGTAAAGCGCTGTATAGAGCATTTCGCCTACTGAATTGGC
>JADZFW010000178.1 GCA_020854235.1 Flavobacteriaceae bacterium | reverse complement strand
GCCCATTGAGCTGAATCATTTGATTTTTGCAAATCGTATAATTGTCCTAAAACAAATAAATTTCGAGCGTGTTGCTCTTTATTTTCATCCGATTCTAAAGCCAAATGTAATTGCTTGATTGCTGCAGGAAAACTATCCAATGCTATATAAGCCATTGCTAAAGCTGTATGCGCTTGTTCTAATTCTTCTTTTTTAAGATTGTCTTTTCTCAAAAGCAATTTCAATTGATCCACAGCCGTTTCTTCATTTTGCAATCTCACTAGCGTTTTAGCTTTCCAAATTCGCAGTTCAGAATTGAGATCGGAATTGGGATTGTTTTTAAGCGTAAACTCAAAAGCTTCCAAAGATGGCACAAAACGTTGGGAATAATAACGCGCTTTTCCCAACAACAAATATGCATCGTCTATTTGCTTGTTTTTTTCACTTCCAGCAATGTACATTCCATGTTTTTGTACCGCTTTTACTGCTTTTTCTTCTGCTATATCAAAGGTGGTCTTGGGTGTATCCTCGCTTTTTTGTCCCGGTAAATCAATAACCTCTTCATTAATCTTTAAAGGTTCAACGGGAAGTACCTCCCAATAATTATCTTCGTAATCAGTATTTAAATCCAAAATACCTTTGTCCAATGCGACGTTACCATTGTACAGTACATTGTATTTGGTCGTAACATTGTGATACGAACGACTGGCAAAATTATCTTTTCGAGTTGAGCACGAACTCAAAAAAAACAAAGTCAAAACCCCAATTATATTGATAAACTTTTTCAAAATGTATAAAATTTGTATACATAAAAACCTATTCCGTTTCTATATATTGTGTAAAACGGTTTAAAAATACAAAAAAATAATTATAATCTCCTTGATTAGAAAAGATTATAATGCTTCTTGCATTTTTTTCAACCAGCTACTTATTGATACTTCCTGAGCTATGATATTTTTTAATGCATCAATTCTAACACGATTTTGTTCCATACTGTCTCGATGACGAATGGTCACAGTTTGATCTTCCAAAGTCTGATGATCAACCGTTATACAAAATGGAGTACCTACAGCATCTTGTCTTCTGTACCTTCTTCCGATAGCATCTTTATCATCATAAATTACATTAAAATCGAATTTTAAATCTGCTATGATTTGGTGTGCAATTTCTGGTAAACCATCCTTTTTAACCAATGGTAATATGGCTGCTTTAACCGGTGCTAGAATAGCTGGTAATTTTAAGACCGTTCTAACGGATTGGTCTTCCAATGTTTCATCCATCAAGGAATTGGAAAATACTGCCAAAAACATTCTATCAAGACCAATAGATGTTTCTATTACATAAGGCACATAACTCTCATTGAGTTCAGGATCAAAAAACTGTAATTTTTTTCCAGAGAATTTTTCATGACTGGACAAATCAAAATCGGTACGTGAGTGAATACCTTCCAATTCTTTGAATCCAAATGGAAAATTAAATTCGATATCGGATGCGGCATCGGCATAATGGGCTAGCTTTTCATGTTTGTGAAAACGATAGTTTTCAGCACCCATTCCCAAGGATAAATGCCAAGCCATACGGCGCTTTTTCCAGATGTCATACCACTTCATTTGTTCACCCGGACGAATAAAAAACTGCATCTCCATTTGTTCAAATTCGCGCATGCGGAATATGAATTGTCGGGCAACAATTTCATTTCTGAAAGCTTTCCCGGTTTGAGCAATTCCAAATGGAATTTTCATACGACCGCTTTTTTGCACATTGAGGAAATTAACAAATATACCTTGCGCAGTTTCGGGACGCAAATAAAGATCCATTGCGGTTTCGGCATCGGCTCCAAGTTTAGTTCCAAACATCAAGTTGAACTGTTTGACTTCTGTCCAATTTTTACTTCCCGATACCGGACAAGTAATTTCCAATTCGTCAATCAAAGCTTTCACATCGGCGAGGTCGTTATTTTCCAATGACTTAGCCATTCGAGTTAGCACTTGATCTCTTTCCGTCAAATAACCCAATACACGAGGATTGGTGGATTTATATTGTTCTTCGTCAAATGCTTCACCAAATCTTAGAGCTGCTTTTTCAATCTCTTTTTGCGCTTTTTGCAAGAGTTTTTCAGCATAATCCTCAATAAGTACATCTGCTCTGTATCTTTTTTTAGAATCTTTGTTATCGATGAGTGGATCATTGAATGCGTCAACGTGTCCCGATGCTTTCCATGTAGTAGGATGCATGAGAATTGCAGCATCAATTCCAACGATATTTTCATGGAATTGCACCATAGCTTTCCACCAATATTCTCTAATGTTGTTTTTGAGTTCAACTCCATTGTGCGAATAGTCATACACGGCACTTAGACCATCGTAAATTTCGCTTGATTGTACTACGTAGCCATACTCTTTGGCATGTGCTACTACTTTTTTAAATTGTTCTTCTTGATTTGCCATGTTGCAAAGTTAAAAACCTTTTAGTTTTATAAAACAAAAAAATGGAAATATGCTAGATATTTCCATTTAATTTATATTTGGCTTCCAATTGTTATTCAACAACGAAAGTAATAGGAACATTGAAAACCACATCAACAGGTACTCCATTTTGACGTGCTGCTGTCATTTTGGGAAGTGATTTAGCAGCTTTAACAGCTTCTGCTTCCATTTTTGGATGAGATCCTTTGGCAGTGATATTAGTAACATTACCAAACTTATCCACTGTAAAATTGACCATAATTCTTTGGGTACCCGAACTTAGATTAAGATCAGTTGCCAAAGTCGGATCAAACTTTTTAACCAAAGCACTTCTTACTTTTTGATTGAAACAAGCCTTTTTCTGAACTATATCACCCGTACATCCTGGGTATGTTGGTGGAATCTCAACCCGTTCAAAAGATTTGACTTCGGTATCAGTAGATGAAACCGCTTTCGATTCAACAGTTGAATTTTCAGTTTTAGTTGTAGGATTATCTTTAACCTCTTCTTTTGTTGCTACCGGATCTGTTTTTGTTTCAGTGGCGGTAGGATTTTTAAGTTCAACCTTAGTTTCATCACCTTTTGAAGTATTGGAACTCGATGTGTTTTCGGCACCACTTGTTGATGTCTTCTTAGTAGGTTCATCAAAAACCAATGCACTGTTGTCTTTCAGTGATTTAATAGCTTTATTATAAT
>JADZFW010000177.1 GCA_020854235.1 Flavobacteriaceae bacterium | reverse complement strand
GCAGAGAATCATCCCTTAACCGATTCCCAAATTTTGACAAGAATTCAAGATGGTACTATGGGAAAAGTAAAGCCTAAAAAGAAGAAATAATCAATTTTCTATTTTGGGTTGAACTGAATTAGAGTTCTCAAGCATCCAATCTGTATAAAATTTCCCAATATCTATTTTTAATATCTAACTTTTCAAATGGGTACATTTAAAATTGAAGGAGGACATAAACTTCACGGGGCCATTACCCCTCAAGGAGCCAAGAATGAAGCCTTACAAATTATTAGTGCGGTTTTATTGACTGATCAAAAAGTGACCATTTACAATATTCCTGAAATAGTCGATGTTTTAAAGTTGATTGATATTCTCAAGGCTTTCGGAGTATTGGTAGAGAGAATTGCACCTCACACATACACTTTTGAAGCCTCACATGTAGATGTCGATTATTTGTTTTCAGGAGATTACAAAACCGGAGGCGGCCAATTGAGAGGATCTATTATGTTGGTCGGACCCTTGTTGGCACGATTTGGAAAAGGGTTTATACCGAAACCGGGTGGAGACAAAATAGGTCGCAGAAGATTGGATACGCACTTTGAAGGATTTATGAAATTGGGAGCCAAATTTCGCTATGATGACAAAGAATATTTTTATGGAGTAGAAGCCGAACATTTGTATGGAGCTGATATTTTATTGGACGAAGCATCTGTAACCGGAACTGCCAATATCATCATGGCTGCGGTTTTGGCCAAAGGGAAAACGACGATTTACAATGCAGCGTGCGAACCCTATATCCAACAACTCTCCAAGATGTTAATTTCTATGGGTGCTCGTATTTCGGGTATCGGGTCCAATTTGTTGACCATAGAAGGTGTAGCAAAATTGGATGGTTGTGAACATCATATTTTACCCGATATGATAGAAATAGGAAGTTGGATAGGCATGGCAGCGATCACACGCAGTGAATTGACAATCAAAAATGTGAGTTGGAAAGATTTGGGTATGATTCCGCGCGTTTTCCAAAAATTAGGTATCAAATTAGAACAGCGAAACGACGATATTTTTATACCCCAGCAAGATTCGTATGAGGTGCAGAGTTTTATGGATGGTTCCATTTTAACTATAGCCGATGCACCTTGGCCGGGCTTTACACCCGACTTGTTGAGTATCATATTGGTTGTAGCCACACAAGCCAAAGGCAGTGTTTTGATACATCAAAAAATGTTTGAAAGTCGGCTATTCTTTGTAGATAAATTGATAGATATGGGTGCTCAAATTATCTTGTGTGATCCACACAGAGCAACCGTTATCGGACAGAATTTCAGTTCGCCATTGCGCGCTACTACGATGAGTTCGCCAGATATTCGTGCAGGTGTTTCACTTTTGATGGCGGCGCTTTCCGCTGAAGGAACCAGCACGATTCACAATATTGAGCAGATAGACCGAGGTTATGAAAAAATAGATGAAAGATTAAGAGCTTTGGGAGCTAAAATAACGCGCGTTGACTAGGTATGTTTAAATTTCTACAAAAATTAGGTCCGGGAATCATCTTTGCCGGAGCCGCTATAGGTGTTTCGCATTTGGTTCAATCTACCAGAGCCGGAGCCGATTTTGGTTATGGATTGGTTTGGGCTTTGTTACTCATCAATGCAGTTAAATATCCTTTTATCCGATATGCACCTTTATATACCACTGTTACCGGAGACAATTTAATCGATGGCTATGAAAAGCTTGGCAAATGGGTATTGGGGTTTTATTACGTCATGACATTTGTGACCATGTTTTCCATACAGGCGGCCGTAACGATTGTAACGGCAGGTTTGGCGAGTTACTTATTTGGGGTAACCGATAATGTTTTGGTGTGGAGTATCATCATTACGGTTTTGAGTGCGTCTTTGTTGTTTATCGGACGTTATAAGACATTGGATCAGGTAATGAAGTTGATTGTTATTGTGTTGACCATAAGCACTATGATAGCAACTGTAGCAGCGCTTGGGCAAAACGAAAAAGACATCAGTTGGGTACAAACCATACCTCACGGAACTATGGAGATAGCTTTTTTTATCGCTTTTTTGGGATGGATGCCTACGCCGTTGGATGTAAGTGTTTGGCAATCGTTGTGGACACAAGAAAAGCAATTGCAAATAGGTAAAGCATTTGACACCAAGCAATCTTTATTTGATTTTAATATTGGGTATATTGGAACCGTTTTTACAGGTTTGTTATTTATCATATTAGGTGCACTGGCTTATTATGGAACTGCAGTAGAATTGAGTCCTAATGCCGGAGCTTTTGCCAATCAACTCATAGAAGTCTATAAACAAAATTTAGGTGGTTTTATAGGCGTTGCTATTGGTATAGCTGCCTTTACAACGATGTTTAGTACGACACTAACCACTTTGGATGCTTCGCCACGGGTGATGACCAAAACTACCGAGAAGTTTACCGGAAAGGTTTATAAATATCAGTATTTGTTTTGGATCAGTTTGTTGGCTATTGGCACGATCATCATCCTAGCGTTTTTCACCAAGAATATGAAAAGTATGGTGATGTTGGCTACGATTATTTCATTTCTCACAGCTCCTTTTTATGCCATACTCAATCTCATTTTGGTGACTCGAAAGGATTTTCCTGAAGCACACAGACCTTCTTTGTCGATGAGAATATGGAGTATTATAGGTATCGTGATTTTAATTGCTTTCAGTTTTTGGTATTTGTGGAGTTTGATGTAAGCATTTCTTATTTTTCGAACTTCACATTCTTCAAAGCTTCGACAATTTCGTAAGTTGCCGGGCAAATTTCTGTATTTTTTATAGTTAAATCCGTAATTTGAATGAATTTACGTCTGTTGGTATGTGGATATTCCGAGCAGGCTTTGGGGCGGTTTTCATAGATGAGACAATAGTTGTAGCTAGCTAAAAAAGGACAAGGCGTTTCTCTGAAAGCCCAAAAGTCATCTACATCTTTGAATAAATATTTCTCAATAAATACGGTTTCTTTCAATCGCAAATGTTTGGCAATGCGTTGGATGTCTTTCTCTGTGATGATGGGACTGGCGGTTTTACAACAATTGGCACAAGCCAGACAATCGGTATGTTCGAATACTTTTTCATGCAAATCCTGCATGACTAGATCCAGATTGTTTGGCGTATGTTTTTTGAGTTTTTTGAAAAAAAGTTGGTTTTCGACTTTTTTATCTAAAGCTAATTTGGGTAAATCTTGTATTTGTTTTTGCATGTTATTCAATCCATTTGAGTATTAAAACGCCTAGCAATATTGCTGTACTAAAACTCAGTAAAGTACCAATTAAAATGTATTCAGTCATTTTGCGTTCTTTGGCGTTGGTTAAGTCCCCAAATCTAAAAATGGATTTGGCGGCAATTAGAAACCCAATAGCTGAAAATTGACCAACTAAAATAAAGGTTAAAGTGAGAATTCTTTCCAAATATCCAATCCATTTTCCAGCATTTTTCAAACTACCTTCATTGGGTTTTTCGCTCCATTCATCTTGCCATTTTTGTGTAAAAAATTGGATGATAAGTCCAACGGGTTTGGTGATAATTAAATATCCACTGAGTACCAACCACAGATTTTCATTTTGAAAAAACACCCAAAGTTGAGCGTAAAAAGAATGAAAGGATTGGGTATTGCTCAACGCAATGATTCCGATGACACTGACATGTGCGGCTTGATCCAAAACAAAACTCCATAAGTTGTTTGAAAAACGGCTTTTGATGAGGTCAATTGTCAAATGAGAAATGAAAATCCAGAAAGGAATCCAAGCATTATCCCATTGTGCGACCAATAGATATGCCAATACAGCATGAACTAATGCATGAATGTATTGATAAGGAGACCGAAAGGATTTGGTTTTTTTACTTTCAACCCATTTGGTGGGTTGCAAGAAAAAATCACCCAATATATGGGCTGTCAATAATCGAATGAGAAGTAAAGCATAAGGCATACATTACCATTTTAAATTTTCAAAATAGCGAATATAGGTATAAATTGCATCATATTGCGCCGATGCCAATCTTTGTTGGACAGCCGATTGTGAAATGTGGAGTTTTTCGGCTATTTCAGATTGTGTGAAACCGAATAGCAAACTTAAATAGACCACTTCTGCGGCGTTTTTGGTCCATTTGCTGAGTAGTGCATCCAACAACACGTTCATGGTTTCTAGCGTACTGTTATTTTTGGATTGGGATGAGTTGATGGCAATTCCACGACCTTTTTCTTTCATGAGATCCAAGTTCATTCCCGATAGTTCAAAAGCGATACCATTTGCGATTTTGACATTGTTTTGAGGAAATGCGACGCTTCCGATTCCAATCGATATACGAGCATCATATATTTGATTTTCATTGGATTGACTCATCAAGCCCGATTTAATCAGCAAAGCGACTCTCAGCGATGAAGTTGGTTTTTTGAAAAGGACCTGAAAACTGTCACCTCTGAATATTTCAAAGGGATTTTCGGGAGAAAAGCGACTTTCAATATCGTGAAATATACTATGTAAGACATTGATTAAATGGTCTTTGTTTTGAATTTGACGAGAGTTGATGATGTCTCCTGTAAGTACGGCTCTTGTGGACATAGGTTGGTATATTTACTGCAAATATACAAATAAATATAAGATAATAACCTTATAATATGTGTTTATAAGGTTTTAGACTTATAATATGTATTTATAAGTTTATAGCCTTATACCTGTTTTGCGTTTTTTTCGCTATCTGTTAGTGTAAAACCCCTAAAGTTATCAGTGGAAGCGCACTCATAAACATTTTCTCGGAGGATTAAAATTGAGTTGCAAACATTTCATTTTAGTTTCTCTTCTATTTTATGTAATATTGCACTTTTATTCCAGATTACATGAACATACAAACGCTTATTCAGACCACAACCATCCAAGCACTTTCCGAATTGTACCAAGTATCCATCGACAAAGTCGAATTTCAGGCTACTCGCAAGGATTTTGAAGGTGATATCACGGTTGTGGTATTTCCTTTTCTCAAATTGATTAAAGACAATCCAATGTCAATAGGGACAAGGATTGGTTCTTATTTACAAGAAAAACTACCTGAAATCAGCAAGTTTAATGTCGTTCAAGGGTTTCTCAATATAGTATTGAGTGATGCTTATCATCGTCAAAATTTTTACAACATATGGAATCACCCTACGTTTGGGTTTTTGCCTGCAGATACGCATAAGAAATCCATCATGGTGGAATATTCCAGTCCCAATACCAACAAACCTTTGCATTTGGGGCACGTGAGAAACGATTTATTGGGGTATTCGGTTGCCCAAATTCTGCAAGCAGCCGGCAATAAAGTATATAAAACCCAAATCATCAACGATCGTGGGATTCATATTTGTAAGAGCATGTTGGCTTATCAAAAATTTGGACATGAGGAAACACCTGCATCTGCCGGATTAAAAGGCGATAAGTTGATTGGAAATTATTATGTGGCATTTGACAAAGCCTATAGAGCAGAAATTAAAGAATTGATGACGAAAGGCTTGGATGAGGAAAGTGCCAAAAAACAAGCTCCGATGTTGGTTGAAGCACAAGAAATGTTGCTCAAATGGGAAGCCGGAGATCCTGAAACAGTGGCGTTATGGAAAAAGATGAATCAATGGGTTTACGATGGATTTGACGTAACTTACAAGGCATTAGGTGTTGATTTTGACGTTAATTATTACGAAAGTAATACCTATTTGTTGGGGAAAGAAGTGGTACAACACGGTTTGGAAAAAGGTGTTTTTTATAGTAAAGACGACGGTTCGGTGTGGATTGATTTAACGTCAGATGGGTTGGATGAAAAAATCGTATTGCGATCAGATGGTACGGCAGTTTATATGACGCAAGACATTGGAACCGCCATTCAACGCGTCAAAGATTATCCGGATGTAGGCGGTATGGTTTATACAGTTGGAAATGAACAGGATTACCATTTCAAAGTCTTGTTTTTAATTTTGAAAAAATTAGGTTACGAATGGGCAGAAAATCTCTATCATCTATCCTATGGAATGGTTGATTTGCCTGAAGGAAAAATGAAATCCAGAGAAGGAACGGTTG
>JADZFW010000176.1 GCA_020854235.1 Flavobacteriaceae bacterium | reverse complement strand
TTTTGCTTTTTTGATTTCTTTGCGTTTCAATTCCTTATCGGCTTTTTCTTTTTTGGTTTTTGCCGGAACTTCATGTGAAAATGCAGCTAAATTCAAAAGAAGAAGCCATACTACAAGCCAATTTTTGGAATCATTCATTTTATTTGAAATATAAATGTGACGGCATCAAAAAAGTTCCTCCTTAAAAAAGGATTGAAATAGGACTTATGGATAACAGACGTTCAAGCTGATTTTACATAGTTCCACAAAGGAAATATAGCTTTACAAGGTAGTCTAATAACCTATAAATGACATCAACTTATCGATTGTAAACCAACAGGTCAATGTCATTGATGTTTACCTCAATCATTCCCAACGGGTAATTCCCGATGAAATGCAAGTTGCGTCAAACTAATTCCGCAATTCAGCACCAAACTGATTTTGGAAACTTTGCAATAACTTACCCATCGTAACTTCTATTTGCTTGTCATGCAGCGTTTGGGCATCATTTCTCAAAATAAAAGAAAGGGCATACGATTTTTTACCTTCAGGTAGATTTTTTCCTTCGTAAACATCAAATAAATCAACCTCTTTCAATAAATTCTTTTCCGATTGGAATGCGGCGTGATACAGCTCGCCAAAGGTGATTTTTTGATCTACCAAAAGTGCCAAATCTCTTCGTACACTAGGATATTTGGGTAATTCCTGAACCTTCATTTCGTATTTTTGAACAAAGTCAAATAAGACTTGTAAATCTACATCAGCATAACAAACATCTTGTTTGACTCCAAATTCCTTGGCGAGATTTTTTCGAACCAATCCCAATTCTACTACCAATTTATTCTGATGGTACAATCCGATTCCTTCCGAAAAAATATCCGATTTGGCAGGTTTGCTTACCAAGGCTTGCATGCCTATTTTTTGGAGCAATCCGGTCACAACGCCTTTCAAATAAAAGAAATCAAAGGCTTGTTCGCTCAATTGCCATTGGTTTTCAAATTGCTTACCGGAAACAATCAAAGACAAATGTTTGGTTTCCGTAAAACCGCTGTTGTACTTGTGATAGGTTTTACCGTATTCAAAAAACCGAATGTTGTTCTGTTGACGATTGAGATTGTAGGCTACATTTTCCAAACTACTAAACAACATGGATTGACGCATGGCTTCCAAATCCGAACTCAATGGGTTGAGCATGAGCACGGAATGGTCTTTATTCAAATGTTCGGTCAAACCGGCATATTCGGGTTTGGTTAACGAGTTGGACATGTTTTCATAAAACCCTTGAGAAACCAATTGTTGGGCTAAAATATTTTCGTACTTGTCTTTTTCAAATTCCGTATAGGAAAGTGACGTATTCAGTTTGTAAGAAAAATCGATATTGTTATATCCATATATTCGGATGATTTCCTCGATAATATCGGCTTCGCGTTGTACATCTACACGGTAGGAGGGCACGAGTAAACCTAAAATTTGATCGGTTTCACTTTGCACTTTGATGTCCAATGAAGCCAATATATTTTTAATCACGTCTTTAGAAATCTCTTGTCCAATGAGGCGATTGATATTGGAGTAATTCACAACGACCGGAAAATCTTCAATTTTTTCAGGATAATATTCTTGAATATCGGAAGTGATTTTACCATCGGCCAATTCCACAATCAACATAGCCGCTCTTTTGAGGGCATATTTGGTTAAGTTGACGTCGATTCCTCTTTCAAATCTAAAAGAAGCATCGGTATTTAAGGCGTGTCTTTTGGAAGTTTTACGAATGGCAACCGGGTTGAAATAAGCGCTTTCTAAAAAGATATTTTTCGTGTTATCGGTTACGCCAGAATGCAAACCACCAAAAACACCGCCCATACACATCGGGTTGGATTCGGCATCGCAAATCATGATGTCTTCTTCGTGTAAAGTGCGTTCTACACCATCCAAAGTAGTGAATTTAGTGCCGGTAGGCAATGTCTTGACCAAAACTTTATGACCTTTGATTTGATCGGCGTCAAAAGCGTGCAAAGGCTGACCCAATTCGTGTAAAACGAAATTGGTGATATCCACAATATTGTTTTTGGGATTGATGCCGATGGATTTTAGACGGTTTTGCAACCACTTTGGAGATTCTTTAACCGTGATATTGGAGATACTCACTCCGGTGTATCTTGGAGCAAGAGATTTATTCAATACATCCACAGGAATTTTCATCGTAGTATCATCTACCTTAAAATCGATTACAGATGGCGTAATCAACTCCAGATTGATGCCTCTTTGCATCAGTCCGGCTTTTAAGTCACGGGCTACACCGTAGTGACTCATGGCATCGGCTCTATTGGGGGTTAACCCAATTTCAAAAACTTCATCAACCGAAATATCAAATAATTCACCTACGGGTTTACCCAATTTGAGTTTACCATCCAATACCATGATGCCGTCATGACTTTCACCCAAACCGAGTTCGTCTTCGGCACAGATCATTCCGTGGCTTTCTTCACCTCTGATATTGCCTTTTTTGATTACAAAAGATTTGCCTTCTTTATCAAATAATTCAGTTCCGATGGTTGCCACCGGAACGGTTTGTCCCGCAGCTACATTAGGCGCACCGCATACGATTTGAACCGGTTTTCCATCTCCTAAGTCCACGGTTGTGATACTCAATTTATCGGCATTGGGATGCTTTTCACACGTGAGAACTTTCCCGATGACAACTCCTTTCAATCCGCCTTTTACACTTTCAAAGGGATGAATACCTTCTACCTCCAAACCCAGTTCTGTCAGTAAATCACCAGTTTTTTCGGCTTCCCAATCTGTATTTAAAAATTCTTTCAACCAGTTGTATGCTATCTTCATATATGCGTTTAAAGTTTAAGGCCCGCCTAAACGGCGAGGCAGGTTTAAAGTTTAAAGTTCGTTAAAAACACTTCCAACTTTCTAATTTCTAATTTCTAATTTCTAATTTCTATTTTCTAGACCAAGCAAAGATACTACTTTCGGCAAAATGTGAAAATGGAAAAACATATTTCTGTAATGTGTTTCAGTTCATCAACAAAGCATACGCACACTTCAACAAAGCATACGCACGACTCAACAAGACATACGCACGACTCAATAAGGCATACGCACGACTCAACAAGGCATACGCATGACTTAACAAGACATACGCACGACTCAATAAGGCATCCGCACGACTCAACAAAGCATACGCATGACTCAATAAGGCATACGCACGACTCAATAAGACATACGCACGACTCAATAAGGCATACGCATGACTCAACAAAGCATACGCATAAGTCAACAAGGCATACGCACAACTCAACAAGGCATACGCACGACCCGAAACGAAACTTGCACGACCCGATACTAAACTTTTTTGCTTTTTACTAGTGAACCCACTCAAAGTCTGTGTACGAGTAGAAGGATGAAGTAGTTCTTTTTTCTACCACAAAAGGCACATGAGTTCACTTAAGGAATGTGCTAATTGTTTA
>JADZFW010000175.1 GCA_020854235.1 Flavobacteriaceae bacterium | reverse complement strand
TTTGAGCAGTTTTACAAGAAAAGATGATGAGTAATACAAGCAAGGTAAAATAAATTTTTGTCATTTGATTAAATATTGAAAGTATTATTTTAGTATACTGAAATCTCAAATGTAAAGATAAAAAAAAAGCATCTGCTTTTGGCAAATGCTTTTTTAAAAATAAGTTTGGTAAGATTATTCTAAAGAACGGATATAATCTGTTAAAGCTTTTAAATCATCTCCTGATAATTTTTTTGTAACTTCTAAGTTGGCTTGCATTTCAGCAAATCTTTCAGGAAGAACGATAGCTTTTGCATTTCCTTTTAAGAATTTGGTCAAATCGCCACCTTTTTCTTTGTAGATTTTGGCTACTTCAGTGTAGTTAGGACCAACACCAGCGTTAGTGGCATGGTGACAAACAGTACATTTGTTTGCAGGATCCAATTTGTCAACAACTGCTAAGAAAGCTTTTTCTTCAGCAGATACTTCAACAGCAGGAGCAGCAGGAGCTTCTACTACGGCTGGAGTTTCAACAGGCGTTTCAACAGGTTTGGCTTCTTTTTTTCCACAAGAAGAAAAAGCAACAGCAAAACCAACAACTAATAAAGATAAAATTACTTTTTTCATGATAAAAATTGATTGGGTTAAGTTTAAATTTAAGTGGCAAATATACTACTTTTTTTAAAGTTGCGATAGTGACTTTAAAAGATTTTCTTAAACAAATATGGGCTTTAAAATCTCGATTGAAATGGTGTTTAGCCCAAAAATAAATCGTAATTTTCCGCCTTAAAAATTATTCAACAAAATCAATTTTATGCATTCAGAAACTTTAACTTCAGAACAAGCCATTGCGCTTGAGAACCAATATGGAGCGCACAATTATCATCCACTGCCTGTCGTTTTGACCAAAGGGGAAGGCGTATATGTATGGGATGTAGAAGGTAAGCGGTATTATGATTTTCTTTCGGCTTATTCTGCCGTCAATCAAGGTCATTGTCACCCCAAAATCGTTGGCGCATTAGTCGAGCAAGCACAAAAACTCACTTTGACTTCGCGTGCTTTTTACAATGATATGTTGGGTAAATTTGAAAAATACATGTCGGAATATTTTGGATACGACAAACTTTTACCCATGAATACAGGAGCAGAAGCTGTAGAAACAGCTATCAAACTCACCCGTAAATGGGCTTATGAAACGAAAGGTATTGCCGAAGAACAAGCCAATATCATTGTATGTGACGGAAATTTCCACGGACGTACCACTACCATTATTTCCTTTTCCAATGACCCAGATTCTAAAAAGAATTTTGGTCCTTATACACCAGGTTTTATCAGTATTCCTTATGATGATATCTCTGCTTTGGAACAAGCACTCAAAACCATACCTAACGTAGCCGGATTTTTAGTGGAACCCATCCAAGGAGAAGCAGGTGTGTATGTGCCTAAAGATGGTTATTTGAGCCAAGCCAAAGCGTTGTGTGAAGCGCATCAAGTGTTGTTTGTGGCAGATGAAGTGCAAACAGGTATTGCCCGAACCGGAAAACTATTGGCAGTTCATCACGAAAATGTCAAACCCGATATTTTGATAATGGGAAAAGCATTGTCAGGTGGTGCTTATCCTATTTCGGCTGTCATGGCGAATGATGAAATTATGCATGTCATCAAGCCGGGTCAACACGGTTCAACCTTTGGCGGAAATCCATTGGCTGCAGCAGTTGGAATGGCTGCTTTGGATGTAATTAAAGATGAAAAATTAGCCGAAAACGCAGAGAGATTGGGTCAAATATTCAGAGCAGAAATTCAAAAAATGCTTCCTAAATATCCTTTATTGAAATTGGTCAGAGGGAAAGGTTTGTTAAATGCTATCGTAGTCAATGACACCGAGCACAGTGAAACCGCTTGGAATATTTGTTTGAAATTGCGTGACAACGGATTATTGGCCAAGCCTACACATGGAAACATCATTCGTTTTGCACCGCCATTGGTCATGAGTGAAGCCCAATTGATGGAATGTGTAGCGATTATTGAAAAGACCTTTGCTGAATTTTAATCAAATCAGGACATGACTCTAAGTCATTTAGTTGGGGTACGACTCAAAGTCGTGCCCCAACTAAATGAATAGACTTAAAATTGTCTTCTTAAGTAGTATTACAAATAGCCCAAAAAGTAGAACGCCTAATTTAAATTAGGCGTTCTACTTTTTTATTTATTCCCCTTTAAAGGTCACGTAATTACGAGGTGTTTCGTATAAAGTAATTTCCAAATCTAAAGAAGTTGGAATCAGCGGACGAAGTTTTTGCCAAATGACAACAGAAATGTTTTCAGCTGTTGGATTTAGCGTTTTAAACTCGGGCACTTGTTCGTTGAGGTTTTTATGATCAAATGCTTCTTCAACTTCTGAAGCAATCAAATCTTTCAAAACTTTCATATCCATGACATAACCTGTTTCAGGATCAATTTCGCCGGTAACGGAAACAATCAATTCATAATTATGTCCGTGAAAATGCGGATTGGCACATTTGCCAAACATGGCATCATTGCGTTCATCCGACCAATCGCAATTGTACAATCGGTGGGCTGCATTAAAATGGGCTTTTCTACTGACGGTTACTCTCATTTTTAATCATTAATTGCGTCAAAGTTAGTAAACTAAAAGGATTTATGAAAATCTGCTTATAATATTTTGATATTAATCTATTGGAATTTTCTATCAATAAAAAACCCTTTCAGTTGTAAAACCAAAAGGGCTATATTTAAGTTTATGCTTTTTATAGATACTTAAATGAAATGCATTTTTTTCAATTTATTTCATTTGTTTTCAAAAACTCAAAACTATTTATCGTCAGATTCATCTTTTTTATCTTTATCATCTTCTTTGGAAGCTTTGTTCCAAATTTTAATTTTATCGGTTGGTTTTAAACCTTCTAAAATTTCCACATTGATTCCATCGGAAATACCGAGTTTCAAGAATTTTTTTTCGAATTTTTGATCGCCAACTTCAATTTCCACATAAGGTTTGTCGTCTTTTTTGTCAAATCTCAACAAAGATTCTTTGATGGCATAGATGGAATCTTTTTGTTCCAAAATGATGTTGGCGTTGGCGCTGTAATTGGCTCGGATCATGTATTCCCCTTTGGTATCAACATCGGCTTTGATTTTAAATTGAACTGCACCTGATTCTTCAGTCCCTTTTGGGGCAACAAAAGTAAGGACTGCAGGAAATTTCACTTCTTGATAAGCGCCCAATTCCACGTCAATTTTAGTTCCTTTTAATAATTTACCTACTTCAGCCTCATCTACTTTGCCTTCAAAAATCATTTTGCTCATATCGGCGATGGTAGCAACGGTTGTACCTGCACTAAATGTATTACTTTCTATCACAGACATACCTTCACGTACCGGAATTTCCAATACGGTTCCTGAAATTTCAGCTCTGATATTGGTATTGGCTACATTTCCCATACCACTAGCAGTACCTTTTTGGATGATTTGCAAATCACTTATAGAAGAATTGTATTGTTCTTTGGCATTGTTATAACTCAAAGAATAGTTTTCAAATTCTTGTTTGGCAATG
>JADZFW010000174.1 GCA_020854235.1 Flavobacteriaceae bacterium | reverse complement strand
GAATTGGCTCAACGCAAACTCGTAGACGCTGCCGGAAATTTCTACATCAATGACAAACCTACGGGAGCTGTAGTAGGCCAACAACCTTTTGGAGGCGCACGTGGTTCCGGTACCAATGACAAAGCCGGAAGTGTTTGGAATTTGTTGCGATGGGTAAATACCCGTAGTATCAAAGAAAACTTCTTACCACCTACGGATTATAAATATCCTTTCTTGGGGTAAGATAACTAAAACCAAACCCATCGGATTTCAATTTAATAATCTTTATTCGAATCAACGTTTGATCTCATATCAAACGTTGATTTTTTTATTCTAATCCCATTAGGGATATAAGTGAAATAGGTTTTTAAAAAAATCATCTGTCAGTTATTTTTGCTGTTCATTATTTAAAAACCCAAAGTTTTTCATTGGGGTGATTAGCCAAGATATTGCATCAAAAAATATTTGCAAGTTATAGCTATCTCAAAATTCCAAATACCCTTTTAATATCCATAAACATCTAAAACCTGTAACTCAAAAAATCGTTCTTCATGCAGTATATGCAAAGTGTCTGCCACCTTTTGGTAATAGGCTACACGAAGTACAGCTATAGTCATTCCTTCTCCCATAGGTGGTTCCTTGGGTTGGAGACATAGTGTTGTACTTTGGTCCTGTGGATTCAACAACATCTCTTCGCTTAAAAAAGTTTGAGCTTTCATCTGACTAAAATCCATAACCACTATGCCCATTTGTATCCCTATATGGGTAGCTCCTTTGGGAAAAGTTTGGGGAGAAAGATCCAATTTTTGTAGGGTACAAGAATACGCATTGGCTTGGTAGTGTATCTCCCCACCATGAAATTTTTTAAGTAACTTCGATGTATTAAAGGGAAAAGATATAAATAATTTTCTGCCTGCTTCTGTCTGCAATCCTTTCTCAACCCGTCTTTTCCCATGTGATGAAACGGTATCTAAATTTTTAACTTGCAAAAGCAAATGCATGAGATTACTGTGCAAACTCAAATCTTTCTTTTGCGGCAATAGGTCGCGCATTGCCTGCTTCAAAATCTTATTTACGCTTGAACAATGCCCAAACTCAGTTCCATTAGCACGTACCCTTTCCATCGTAGGGCTGTTTTTTAAGGTGTTGGCTGTAAAGCCACCTCCTGCCTTCCGAACTGTAGCAACGCCCTTGCGTAAATAAAAATTCAGCCCTTGTAAATTTCCTTGTATCTCAAAAAGACTGTTAACTTTTGCCATATTGTATAGATTGAATAGGTCAAAGATAATAATAATTAGTATATATGGCGTATATATGGCGTATCAAAGCCGTACATAAAGCATAGATAAGCCCTATTTAATACATCTAATTACCCATCCAAATAGAATTCAAAGTGATAAACCTTGTGCTTCACCAAGTCGATCGTATGTTCTCATCAATCCTCAACTAAATGTCTAACATTTACTTTTTTTTATATCTTTACCCTACCTTTTAAAATCAAACTTATGATAAAAAATTACTTTTCTATTCTCGTTTTTCTTCTAGTTTATAGCGCTTGGTCTCAACCCGGTAGTCAATCAGATATTCTGAATATTGATTCCTACCAAGCCTTTCAAGGATATGAGGAAACCACCGCACACCTTGGGCTAGGTCAATATCAAATTTTTTATGACAATATCAATGGTATTTTAGACAAACCGTTTATCATCGTTGACGGATTTGATCCGGATGACAGCAACACCATCCCCATCCTTTACAACAGTTTAACATATAATGCCGGAGCCAATAACCTTTTGGACGATATGCGTAATCAAGGCATGGATGTCATCATCCTGAGTTTTCCAACCTATACACGTACAGATGATGGAGCCTTGATTCAAGGTGGTGCCGATTATATTGAAAGAAACGGATTGGTTTTGGTCAATTTACTAGAAACTATAAATACTCAGATACCGGTAAGCAGTGACTGTATCGTAATGGGTGTAAGTATGGGCGGATTGGTTTCACGGTACGCATTGACTTTTATGGAACATAATAGTATGAATCACAATACCGGCCTCTGGTTTTCCTTTGATTCTCCTCACCGCGGTGCCAATGTGCCGATAAGTTTACAATACGCTTTGAATTATATCGCCGAATATTCAGATGATAATGACATGCGTGCTCAACGAGATCTCACTTTAAATAGTCCGGCAGCCAAACAAATGTTATTGGATCATTACACGGCACATCTTCAAACCGGAGATCCATATTTACAAAATACTGCTGTGCAATTACCTACACCCGCCACAACATTCAGAAGTACTTTTGCAAACACCATGAATACTTTGGGATTTCCAACGCAAGCCAGAAAAGTGGCTATAGCCAATGGTAGTTACAACAATACCACGGTTGGTTCACCTGGTGCTGAAATTGTCAACACAACTCTAAATTTGGGTAGTAATGTATATACACAAATTAAAATGTATTTTACACCCAATGCCAATGTTACTAATTTTCAAGTTGATTACATACGCACAGCATTATTTAATATAATTCAAATTGATTTGTTTACTGCGGTTGCGGCGAGTCCATCAACTTCAGCTGGTTTAGATAGTTCCCCTGGGGGAACGGTTCTATTTGAAGATTATGTTGGCGTTTCTACGGATCCAATGATACAACAACTCATCAATGCCATCAATGTAGATGCATTTTGTTTTATTCCTACTCTAAGTAGTTTAGCTATAGAAAATCCCAATTGGTATACTACAGTAAACGCTGGCTTGGTTACAAATTTTGAAGCGTATATCGCACCAACTATAAATGAGCCGCATGTTACTTTGTCAGCTCTGAATCTCAATTTCATTCTCAATGAAATCAACAATCACTATTTAAGCACAGCTGAATTGGAAACTGAAAACCAATTGATTTTGATTAACAATCCAACCCAAGATTGGATTCGTTTCAAATATTTACAAAATCAAAATTCTGAAATCGAAGTTGTGTTGTTGAATACTTCAGGGCAGATATTAAATCAAAAAGCATTCTACAATTCAGGAGAAATACTTGAAATTGAAGCTCCTTATGCTACCGGATTGTATGTTTTACAAGTCAAAACCGAAAATGGCATACACGTTCAAAAAGTGATGATTCATTAAGTTTTTAAAGAAAACGTTTTCGTAATCTTATTAAACTATGTTAAATAATACTATGCGCGCATAGCATTTATCAAATTTCTTTATATATTTGTTACGTTTTTTAACCAGAGTGAATAAAATCTTTAATTAAAACGATCTTTTTAGTCAAAAAGTTGATAATTTTATTAAAACAAGATTCTTGGAATCTCATTTAAATTCCCTCTTTACAATCCTAATTCAGATGAAAATATTAGTTTGTATCAGTCACGTTCCCGACACTACATCCAAAATCAATTTCACAGGTAATGATACCTTGTTTGATACCAATGGTGTACAATACATCATCAATCCTCACGACGAATATTCTTTGACCCGTGCCATGTGGTTTAAAGAACAACAAGGCGCTAGTGTTACTGTCGTCAATGTGGGAAATGCTACTACCGAACCTACTTTGCGTAAAGCATTGGCCATAGGTGCCGATGATGCCATCCGAGTCAATGCAGAAGCTACTGATGGATATTTTGTGGCAACTCAATTGGCAGAAGTTGTAAAAAACGGTGGTTATGATTTGATATTAGCCGGAAGAGAATCAATAGATTACAATGGCGGTATGGTTCCGGGTATGTTGGCTTCCTTATTGAAATACAATTTTGTAAATGCAGTTAGTGGCATCGAAGTAACCGATTCCAAAGCCAAAGTCACCCGAGAAATAGACGGAGGAAAAGAAATAGTAGAAGCTGCTTTTCCATTGGTAGTAGGCGCTCAAAAAGGCATAGTCGAAGACAACGATTTACGCATCCCCAACATGCGTGGCATCATGACGGCTCGTACCAAACCTTTACAAGTAGTCGAACCTGTAGGAGCAGTCAACAAAACAGCAACCCAAAGTTTTGAACGTCCTCAACCCAAATCTGCCTGTAAAATAGTTACCACAGTAGATGAATTAGTAGACTTATTACACAACGAAGCAAAAGTTATTTAATAGTTTAATGTTTAAAGTTTAAAGTTTAAGGT
>JADZFW010000173.1 GCA_020854235.1 Flavobacteriaceae bacterium | reverse complement strand
TAGTAGCCATAGTAGGAAGACCAAACGTAGGAAAATCCACCTTATTCAATCGTTTGGTTCAACGCAGAGAAGCTATCGTTGATGCAGTCAGCGGCGTTACCCGAGATAGAAATTACGGAAAAGGAAATTGGAATGGAAAGGATTTTTCCATAATCGATACCGGTGGCTATGCCGTTGGATCGGATGATATTTTTGAAGAAGAAATACGCAAGCAAGTAGTATTGGCCATAGAAGAAGCTGATTTTATTATGTTTGTCGTTGACGTTGAAGAAGGCATTACACCTATGGATAGTACCGTAGCTGACATGCTTAGGAAAGTAAAAAAACCGGTTTTTCTAGTGGTTAATAAAGTGGATAATTCGATGCGTATGACCGATGCAACCGAATTTTACTCACTTGGATTGGGTGAATTTTATCCCATTTCGTCTATGAATGGAAGCGGAACCGGCGAAATATTGGATGCTATTACCGAATTAATTCCCATAGAAGAAGAAAAAGAGGAAATCACTTTACCTAGATTTGCCGTTGTAGGAAGACCTAATGCCGGAAAATCTTCCTTTATCAATGCTTTGATTGGAGAAGACCGGTATATTGTAACCGATATTGCAGGTACCACACGAGACAGTATTGATACCTATTACAATCAATTTGGTTTTGAATTCAATTTAGTTGATACAGCCGGAATTCGTAAAAAGGGAAAAGTCAAGGAAGATTTGGAGTTTTATTCTGTCATGCGTGCGGTTAGAGCTATTGAAAATTCGGATGTGATTCTATTATTGGTCGATGCTACCCGAGGATTTGAAAGTCAGGATCAAAATATTTTTTGGTTGGCTGAAAAGAATAAAAAAGGTATCGTCATACTCATCAATAAATGGGATTTGATGCCAAAGGAAACTAATACTTTACGCGATATTGAAGCCCAAGTCAGAGAGGAAATTGCGTCTTTTCCCGATGTTCCCATTTTATTCATCTCGGCTTTAACCAAACAAAGGGTTTTAAAAGCCATTGAAACTGCTGTGGAAGTATATAATAACATTCATAGAAAAATCCCGACCAAGCATCTCAACGATGTAATGTTGCCCATCATCAGCAACAATCCGCCGCCGGCAACCAAGGGAAAATATGTCAAAATTAAGTTTTGTACCCAATTACCTACGCAAACACCTCAATTTGCCTTTTTTGCCAATTTGCCTCAATATGTCAAAGAACCTTACCGTCGATTTGTTGAAAACCAATTGAGAAAGAACTTTGATTTTACTGGAGTTCCCATGGCGGTACATTTTAGAAAGAAATAATTTAAAATTAACTAAAATTTTATTCAATGAAGGCATCCAATATAAAGTATTGCCCCGATTATTTTTATCGATATATTCATAAAACGGATGATTTGGATTTTAAAATCCTGCTTCAATTGAGTCTTGAAGAATTGAATCAAACACTAATTGTTCAGTGGGAAGCCATTGGGGATAAAGTGTATGCGGAAGGCAAATGGACGATCAAGCAAATACTACAACATTTGATAGATACCGAGCGTATTTTCACTTATAGAGCCTTGGCATTTGCTCGAAAAGACAAAGAAATCATTCCACCGTTTGATGAAAATGAATATACTGAAGCGGCTCAAGTTTCCCATCGGTCATTGGCTGATTTGTTGGATGAATATAAAAATGTTAGAAAAAGTTTGCAGAGTTTATACCTTTCTTTCACCCCTGAAATGTTACAAAACACCGGAAAAATGACTTCTGGAGAAATATCTGTTTTGGCTTTCCCTTTTATTTTAGCCGGTCACCAGCGTTGGCATTTTGAAATCATTGAAAAAAGATATGCTCAACTTTAAAGTGTTTCCATAGGATGAACAAACCACCATTATATGCTTTATTGCTCATTGGCGGACACAGCCGAAGAATGGGAATGGATAAAAGTTGGTTGGATTATCACGGCAAACCGCAGTGGAAGTATAATTTGGAATTACTTGAAGAATTAACAGATAAGGTTTTTATCTCGATTCGCAAAGGTCAACAAGTAGATTATCATAATTTAATTGAAGACTTGTATGATGATTTAGGTCCATTTGGAGCCATCATGACTGCCATGCAAACCTATCCTGAAGCAGCATTTTTAGTTTTTGCTACAGACATCCCTTTTTTAGGGAAAGAACATTTAAAATTTTTAGTCAAAGAAAGGGATTTACATTATAGAGCAACAGCTTACCAAGGTTTAGGCAAGGATTATCCTGAACCTTTGGCTTGTATTTGGGAACCCGAAATGATTTCAGAATTTCAAAAGTATTATAAAAAAGGGATTTTTAAGACCATTCAACTATTGAAAAATAATCCTATAAAAACGCTGCTAATTGATGAAAATGCTATTCAAAATATCAATACTTATGAAGAATACTTGAATTGTAAAAAGGATAAAAGTTAGGATATTTATTTTTACAAAATGGTTTTAAAATTGAGAATAACTTTAAACTTATAATCACATATTCTTCTTAAAATTCTCCTTCACTTGTTCCCATTTTTCTTTATCCAAAATATAATCCTGCATGTTTTTATTACGGTATCTGTAGTATAAAAAAACGGGCAATAACACCAAAACGATGAGTAATACGGTGATTCCAATAACTTTTTCGGCATTTGGCATTTTTTGGTTTTGCATATAAAAACCAACGCCGAGCATTACTACTACAATAAATGCCATAACTTTAATAAATGTTTTCAAAACTTTGACTTTTAAATATTATTCTTAAACTTCTCAACCAATCGTTCCACATTTTTTTTCTCACTTCCCACAAAAATTTCAAGATCCATAACGACTACCGGCCTTTTAAGAAAAGTATACTCATCCAAAAGCAATCGACGGTAATCCATTTCGTTGAGATTTTGATTTTTCAAATCCATTTCTTTGTATTTTTTAGCCTTTCTACTGAAAAGTGCTTCATAGCTTCCGGCTAATGCTTTCAAATGTTCCAATTGATTTACATGCAACGGATGTGTTTTAATATCAATGAGTTGGAATTTATCTGCAGGTAATTGTTTGAGAATTCTTAAACTCGTATCGCAAGTTTTTATATAGTAGAAAGAGTACATTGTTACAAATATTGTATTTTCGGGCAAAAATACAACAAATGCAAAACACCTATGACATTTTAATCAAGAACCGACAATATTTGTTGCAACTCATTGAACCTTATAGTTTTGAACAATTGAATTTTGTGCCAAAAACTTTTTCAAATTCAATCATTTGGAATTTTGGTCACCTGATGGTTACTGAAAAAACGTTGACTTATGGGTTGAGTAACTTGGAAATTCCTATTGTTACAGTTCAAGAAATTGAAATGTTTAGAAAGGGAACTTTTCCAATTACCTATCAAAAAGAACTTTGGGATGAGATTAAATCAAATTTCATTTTATCTTTGAATCGCACTTTAATGGATTATCAAAAAGGGTTTTTTCATAGCTTTACACCTTATACTACAAGCATTGGTGTGAATTTATCCGATTTGGAAACTACTGCGCAGTATATCTTATATCACGAAGGTATTCATGCAGGAGTCATTCAATCCATCAGAAAACAATTTTAGAATCAAAAATCAAAATAATTTAGTTCATTTTAAAATTTTAATTATGCAATTCAACACCAAAACCATACACGGCAATCAACATCATGATGCTTCAACAGGAGCCGTGATGCCTCCTATTTATCAAACATCGACTTATGCACAAACTAGCCCGGGAGTTCACAAAGGATATGAGTATTCACGTACTGGCAATCCAACCCGACATGCTTTGGAAGAGGCATTTGCTTCTTTGGAAAATGGGAATTACGGCTTGGCATTTGGATCAGGTTTGGCTGCAATAGATGCAATTCTAAAACTCTTTGAACCCGGAGATGAAATCATTGCCACCAATGATTTATATGGAGGAACGTATAGATTATTTACCAAGGTTTATGAAAAATTTGGTTTGGTTTTTAAGTTTGTGGATATGCAAAATACAGAAAATATATCTGCTCAAGTTACTTCAAATACAAAATTAATATGGGTAGAAACGCCTACCAATCCAATGTTAAACATCATCGATATTGAAGCAGTAATCCAAATAGCACGTCAAAACAAAATCCTATTGGCGGTAGACAATACTTTTGCTACACCCTATTTGCAATTACCATTAGATATGGGAGCTGATATTGTCATGCATTCGGCAACCAAGTATTTAGGAGGACATTCAGATGTGGTAATGGGCGCATTGGTTGTTAAAGATAAAGAATTGGCCGATAAATTGTATTTTTTACAAAACGCCAGCGGAGCCGTTTGTGGTCCTATGGATAGTTTTTTAGTATTGAGAGGATTAAAAACGTTGCATGTAAGAATGCAAAGGCATTGTGAAAACGGAGCACAAGTAGCAGCATATTTAAAAAACCATCCCAAAATTGATAAGGTTTATTGGCCGGGTTTTGATAGCCATCCCAATCATGAAATAGCCCGAAGACAAATGAAAGATTACGGTGGAATGATGAGTTTTACTGTAAAGGGTAATCAAAAGGCAGATGCTATTACAGTAGTTGAAAATCTCAAGTTGTTTACATTGGCAGAATCGTTAGGTGGTGTAGAATCGCTGTGTGGACATCCAGCAACTATGACACATGCTTCCATTCCGAAAGAAGAAAGAGAAAAAACTGGAGTAACAGATTCCTTAATACGATTAAGTGTGGGAATTGAAGATGTTGGGGATTTAATTGAAGATTTGAGAGCTGCTTTATTACATGTTTAAAAAAAAAGAGACTTAAATTTAAGTCTCTTTTTTTTATGAAATTCTAATTGATTATATAAACATAACCCACTGTTAAGGAATACAACCAATCATTAAATTGATTTGAACTATCTTCAGGGTCTAATGCATCTATTTTATTAGAGAAAAAATATTGCCAACGGGTATCTATGACGATATCAGCTTTTTCTGAAGCTTTGATACGAGCCCCTGCGCTAAACAACATAGAACCTGTTACTTCTGAATCGGTGAAAATGGCATTGTTTTGATATTTGGGAAATAATATGGAAGGGTCAGCTACATAATCTCCTAAATCATATTCAAAAGTTGGTTTGCTAAATGTCACAAGTGCACCTAAACCAACATAAGGGTCTAATAATCTTTCTCTATTAACATTGAATTCATATACATCATAAATGTGATATTCCAATGTTGTACCGGTATTAATAATAGAACTAGTACCATGCATAGCTTTGAGTTGATCTGCAGCCGGAGTACCAGCTTCAACATATTTTCCGAAATGTTCCAATTTAGCTTGCATATAGGACACTTCTGTTTTCACTTTGAAATGCGATGTAAACCATTCATATCTTTCATTCCACAAACCATAGCGATTGAAAAAGTTTAGATAGAAAGTGGCAGCAGTTGAGGCTCCAATATTTCCAGAAACGCCACTTTGGAAATCACCTCTTTCGCCGTAGTCGGTTTGAAATGAAGCCATTCCAACGTTAAAACCGGCTTCGTAACTTAAACTGATTTGACTTTGTATGCTAATACTGAAAAGCATCACAAAAGTTAACGATAAAAATGTATTAATTCGCATTTTATAAATAGTTTTTCGGGACAAATATATTAATTTTCTGAATTAAGGGACAAATTGAACGTTAAATTCTTCATTAATAGTCCAATTCGCTCGTAGATCAATTGTTTTAATGTAATAAATTACTTTTTCGGGTTGCTTCCTTGATAGAAATAATCCAGGATCCCATTGTAAATTTTCATTTTCATCTAAAATCGCCCTTACTGTATATTTTCCGGGTTGCAATGTTTTAAATTCAAGTTTTTGATTTTGTAAAAAATATGCTGAACTTTCAACCTCATTTTTTTCATTTATCAATTCAATGATAATGGGTTTCATTTCTTCAGTTTTTATAGATAGTATCAAATCCCCATAATCCTCAAGTTTTTTTATGGAAAAAGTGTTTTTTATACTGTCATTTTCATTCCCAAAAAAATCAGTGATAGCTCCAGGAAGAACTGTTAAATGATATTTTGTAGAAGCTTTCTTTTGAAAATCGATATAAAACTTATCCTTATTATTATTTTCAATTATTTGAAAAGGAATAGGAAATGAATCGACATCAATGAAATTAAACTTTTTAGAATCAATTTTTATTATGGGAACGTTGGATGAAAAAGTAATAGTATCTCTAAAATGCAAAGTCGATTTAGTGTTTAAAACAATATTTAAGCTGTCTTTTTCTTTGCTTCTCAGTCTTACAGGATATGTTTTCTCTGTAGATTCTTGCTGAATATCTAACCACAAACTATCTGTCAAAACCTCCTGAAACCATACATGTACACTATCTTTGACATTATCTTTCTGAACCAAATATGAAATAGGATTTCCATTTTTTTCACGAATTGCATTGATTTTGGCATTCCAAACGCCTTGATAGCCTACAACGATATGGTTTTTCTGTATTTCTATTGGGTTTTCGATTTTAAAGTTGGGAATTTCTTGCGAAAGAACAATATTTACCATGCTATCGCCCGGAATTTGAATATTGTGATCTAGAAAACCAATTTTATCTTCTTTAGGATTGAAAATCATGTTGTTGCTTTTGTCTTTTAGTGCAAAAACTGCATAATTTCCAGCTTTAATATTGGTTACTTCAAAATAAGTTGAATCCAATGTGTTGGCTAAATAATCGGGTTTTTCTTTGTAAATCGTCGAATCTGAATATTGTTCATCAATTTCATACATTAAAACTGAAATCGATTTTTCATTTTTTGGGGAGAATGCATCACTTGTATTTCCTGATATTTTTAAAGAATCAATATAATCACCCGTTGAAAAAAGATACTTAAATTGCTTTAATGGATTACCTTCAGAATTATCGGTTACAGCATTTCCAAAGTTAAATGTGTAAGTGGTGTTTTCTTTTAAAGTATCCAATATTTTAATACTAATAAATTTGCTAGCAGTTCCAATAGGTGTGATTTCAGGTGCATATTTCATGGGTGGCGAAATTATCAACTGTTTATTCAAATCTTTAAACTTGATGTATTCATCAAAATAAATCTTGATTTTATTTTCCTTAAATCGAACACTCTCAAAATCGGGAGTTGCATGAATGGAAATGGGCGGTTTTTCATCTTTAGGACCACCAGATGGCGTTCCAACTCTTGCGCAACCACTTATTATTGCAATGGATAATATAATGTAAATATACCTTTTAGACATGTTTAGATTTTGTTTAGCAAAGAAACAATTTTTGAGAATATGGATTTCAAAAATAAAAAATAATTATTGAAATTTAAGTTAAAAAATGATGAACTCATTTTTTGTGATTTTTTATTTTAAAATTAAATAACGAACCAATGTATCAAACTCATGTTTTTCAAAATAATTGTTATTATAAATTCCTTTTGTAAATAATCTTGTAAAGTGTTAGAATTAGAGATATAAAGACTTCAAAACTTTAAGACCCATGTCTCCCTATTGTTCTAGAGAATCGATAACTTAAACTCATTATTGACTTAAATATTAACATCAATAATCAGGAACTGCCATTGTCGCCAAACTGATTTTAACTAATGAAGCTTTAAGTAATTCGTGAGCGCATGCTTCTAAAGTTGCACCTGTAGTCAAAACATCATCGATCAATAAAATGTGTTTGCCTTTTAATTTATCCAATTGAACACCTTGAAATTTTTCGTTTATTTTATCAAATCGGTTTAATTTGTTTTTTTGTGTCTGACTTTCTGTTTGATACGTTTTAATTAGCACATCTTCCCATACTGGAATTTGAAGTTCAATCGCAAGTTGGTTTGCAAAAAACGTCAATTGATTGTAACCCCTTTTTTTCATTTTTTCCGGATGTAAAGGCACCATTACAATGGCATCCAAATTTTGAAATCGAGTGCTGTTTTGGATGTCTTTTCCTAATATGCTACCAAACAAAGTACCAATTTTTTGATATCCATGGTATTTTAATTTGTGTATTAATAATTGAGTGTTTCCTTTTTTTCTAAAAAACAAAAGTGCTGTTGCTGCTTCAATTGGAATGCGACCTCTGAATTTTTTTTCAAATGGATTGTCAGGAAAATTAGTATATTCGGTGAATGGTAACTGAAACGAACACGATAAACAAACAATTTGTTCGGTTTCCATTAAGTGGGTTCCGCATATCAAACAAGAATCAGGGAAAAATAAGTGTAATAATTCCATTAACTTTTTCATATTGTGCAATTTAAATCAAATTTATAGTATTGTCAGGGTAAACAATATTTTTCCTAAATTTGCGTTATAGATTACAAATTTATATATTTTTCAAAAACAGTAAAATATTTTTTACCCTTTTCATTTCTAAACCAATTTTAAACCCTAATCCATCATGGAAACAACATCTGAAAAAAACAATTCCAAAATCATCATCATCATATTGTCATTACTTTTAGCAGCCTTGGCAATATTTACAATTTTTAATTTGAAAAGTTCAGGTGATAAAATAGATGACCTAACTGAAACGAAAGCCAAAATTGAAACCGAACTGAACACTAAAATTGCAGAATTGGATAAGGCAATGACTACCAATGCAGATATGAATGATCAGCTCAATGAAACTAAAAACCAACTTGTGAGTTTGAGAGATTCAATTATGCAATTGAAAACTATCGATAGACAAGCTTTTAATAAATTGAATTTGCGCATTGCTGAATTAGAAAAAACCAAACTCAAACTACTGAAAGATGTAGATTCTTTGAAAGTAGCCAACAAGCTCTTGGGTATTGAAATTGATAGTGCGCATGCCAATATTGAACGTCAGGAAACAACTATTCTCACTAAAACCGTAGAAAATGAAGAGTTGAATTCTAAGAATACTAACTTAACTGATAAAGTAAATAAAGGAGCTGCATTGAAAATCAGTAATGTTAAAGCTATTGCACTGAAAGAACGCAGTTCAGGTAAGTTAAAAGAGTCTGAATATGCCAGTAAAGTAGATGCTTTCAGAATTAGTTTCTTAATCAGAGAAAATGCTATTGCAGAATCAGGTAATAGAAAAGCCCATATTGTTATTCAAAATGCTTCCGGAAAAATCATTGGAGAAAAGGGAGCTTTTTATGATGTAAATGGTCAGCAAATAGGATTTTCAGATGAAACAGATGTCAATTACGACAACAATGATCTTGAAGTTATCGCTGTTACCGATGTGCCTCAAAACTCTTTATCCAAAGGTGAATATTTTATTAAAATCTATTTAGAAAACAGATTTTTAGGCTCAACCAAAGTAACCCTTAAATAATTTTTATATAAATATCCTGTAAGTTTTTTGTATTTTCCAAAGTTTTAATACTTTTACACATGTTTTATGCATTAAAGTATTAGTATAATATAAAACCACTCTCTATGTCATATATTTATGAACCCGAAATAGAAGAAGAAGACGAAGGGTATTCGATTCCTAAGATTCTCGTAGCAGTCCTTTTACTTATCTTATTAGGGGTAGGTGGTTATGTTATGTGGCAAAGCAATACGATTAAAAAGAAATTCCAATCCCTAGAAAGCCAAAAAAAAGAAGTTGAAAATGAATTGGATGAGATGATCTTAAAATACAATTTGGCTATTGATGATAATGGCTCGTTATCTGGAGAACTTAGTGAAGAGAGAGATCGTATCATAAGGTTTAGGGATTCAATTAAGAAAATTAAAGGGAATGAAAATATCAGTATAGAGGATTATAATAAAGCTATTAAATCACTGAAAGACAACAGTGCATTGGTTTTTGATGAACCTACTAAGAAGACATCAACAAGTGGTGCCGAAAACACATCGAGTTCCAATACTTCAAAAGGTGATGAAAC
>JADZFW010000172.1 GCA_020854235.1 Flavobacteriaceae bacterium | reverse complement strand
TTCCCGATTTGAGTGTAGATGTTAAAAATACACCTATTTTCAGGTATGAAATTACCGCCGATATTACCGATATCAATGGAGAAACCCATTCAGCCACAACTGTGGTTCAAGTGGGTTATCACAGTATGACAGCTGATATTTCAATTTCAAACCAATGGGATAAGAGTAAAGATAATCAAACCATAACGTTAATGACGCAAAATCTAAACGGAGAGAAAGTTCCGTCGCATGGCGTTTTAAAAATATACAAATTAAAAGCTCCAAAACAAGTTAAAAGACAACGTCCATGGAGTGCGCCCGAATATCCTATTTGGTCTGAAAGTGAATTCAATAAGTTGTTTCCCAATGATTACTTTGAAGGCGATTCAGATGTGAATCAATGGAAAAATGGAGATAAAGTGTATGAAAAAACCTATGAAACTAAAGAAGGTTCTGCAGATTTGATTTTACAAAAAGAGTATAAAAACTGGGAAAGTGGTAGTTATCAAGCTGTTTTGGAAACAAAAGATTCTCAAGGGAATGAAATTATAGACAAAGTGATATTTTCTGTATGGCATCCTCAGGATCAAAAAGTTGCCGATCAACGTTTGTTTTCGGTTTACGCAGACAAATCAAACTATCTTCCTGGAGAAAAAGTGGTGTTAAAAGTAGGATCTGCTTCACCAGATGCCATGATGTATGTATATGTTGAAAAGGATAAAAAAATCATTCAAACCATACCTATTGTAATCCATGACCAACAGAAATCTCTTGAAATACCTGTTTTGGAAACAGATTTAGGAGGATTTTCTATATTGGTAACTCAAGTCAATTTGAATGCTTTTTCAACTCAAGTCCTATCAGTAAATGTCATAGAAGAAAAACCAGTATTGAGTATAGAAACACTTACTTTCCGTGATAAAATGCAACCCGGAAGTGAGCAAACGTGGAGTTTTAAACTCAAAGGACTTCAAAAAGATCAAAAAGCAGCAGAATTGTTGGCCAGTATGTACGACGCTTCCTTGGATCAGTTTAAAGAACATCAGTGGAATGTTCCTTATATCTATCAAAATACTTATTGGAGTAACCTGAATGCCAGCGCATACAACAGTTTTGCTCAAAAAGGCTTTACGGTTAGACAATTACCCGAAAGTGATTACATCGATACCCATCAATTTGAATGGACCCAATGGAATTGGTTTGGGTTTAATTTTGCTTATAATAATAGATTGTACAAATCGGAAATGAAAATGGCTTCGCCGAGAGCGTACAATAATGGTAATGGTGTTATTCTTGGTGAAGGTGGAATGATGGAAATGAAAGAAGAAGAAGTAGCTGCTATTGCCGCAGATGCAGAACAAGGATATTTGGATGTAGGTAACGTTACAGCAGATACAATAGCAAATGGCTTAGGCAAAGAAGATACTAAAACCAAACCAAAAACCGATTTCTCTGATGTAAAAATTAGAACGAACTTCAATGAAACGGCTTTCTTTTATCCGCAATTACACACCGATGCTGAAGGGAATATTACCTTTACCTTTACTTCGCCTGAAGCCTTGACCCGTTGGAAAATGCAGTTGTTGGGACATACTGTTGATATGCAAACCGTTTATCATTCGGCGACTTCGGTTACCCAAAAGGATTTAATGGTGCAACCCAATGCACCCCGTTTTTTAAGAGAAGGAGATGTTATTATTTTTAGCACCAAACTTTCCAATATCAGTGATCAAAAATTGGATGGTATGGCTATGTTGGAACTCACAGATGCGATTACCGGTGTCAATGTCGATGGACTTTTGTCCAATGTTGAGACCCAAAAAACATTTTCAATAGATGCCAAAGGAAATTCGATAGTCAGTTGGAACCTTGTCGTTCCTCAAGGTTTGCAGGCTGTTCAGTACAAAGTAGTTGCCAAAGCCGGAGATTTTTCAGATGGCGAACAAAATGTGCTTCCGGTATTGACCAATAGAATGTTGGTGACCGAAACAATGCCTATGTGGGTCAATTCTGGGGAAACCCGAACGTTTACATTGGATAAATTAAAAAACAATACTTCTACAACCCTACAACATCACAAACTGACACTCGAAGTGACTTCGCATCCCGTATGGTATGCCATTCAAGCATTACCTTACCTGATGGAATATCCTTATGAATGTAGTGAGCAAACATTTTCTCGCTATTATGCCAATGCTTTAGCTACCAAAATTGTAAGTGACAATCCAAAGATCAAAGCGGTATTTGACCAATGGGAAAATTCGGATGCTTTGTTGAGCAATTTGGAAAAAAATGAAGAGCTCAAATCTTTGTTGATAGCTGAAACGCCTTGGTTACGTGATGTGCAAAGTGAAACTGAACAAAAGAAACGCATCGCATTGTTGTTTGATTTGAAGAAAATGTCCAAAGAATTGGAGCAATCTGCAAAAAAACTCCAAGATATGCAGTTTTCAGATGGTGGCTTCCCTTGGTTCAAAGGCAGCCGTTATCCCGATCGTTACATCACCCAACACATTGCGGCCGGTTTCGGTCATTTGGAAAAATTGGGTGTATTTCCTATTCGCACGAAAGAAATGCTGACGTATGATGAAGGCAAGAAAACCCATGAAATGTTGACCAAAGCCATCGGTTATTTGGATGCGCGAATTATTGAAGATTACGATTACATTCAGAAAGAAGCCCAGAAACGTTTGGAGACGCCCAAAGATGCCAAACAAGGTCAAAAAGATGCAGATGCTTATCTAAAAGCCAATCATTTGGGAGCTATGCAATTGCATTACCTCTA
This sequence comes from Flavobacteriaceae bacterium, assembly GCA_020854235.1. Classification (GTDB taxonomy): domain Bacteria; phylum Bacteroidota; class Bacteroidia; order Flavobacteriales; family Flavobacteriaceae. The sequence goes on along the minus strand of JADZFW010000172.1, from coordinate 186 downwards.
CACCAGAAGTTTTTATCCGGAGATTGCCATCAACGAACGACTCAAAAAGGTAGTGGACTATTACCAAGGTCAGGCAGTACAATATTGGAAAGAGTATAGTTTGTATCAAAAAGGTTTGATTGCTTTGGTGTTAAACAGAAGTGGAAAACCCGACGTTGCCAAAGCCATTGTCAAAAGCCTCGATGA
>JADZFW010000171.1 GCA_020854235.1 Flavobacteriaceae bacterium | reverse complement strand
GATAGATTTGGGAAGCTGTTGGCTTCCATTGATCCCGATGGACAAGGGTGGGACGGTAAATTCAACGGTTTACCACTGCCTTCTACCGATTACTGGTTCTCTATCGAACTCGAAGATGGGACCATTTATAAAGACCATTTTGCGTTGGTCAGAAGGTAATGAAAGTTTAATTTGACAATTTATTTCATTTATTAAAATTATTTTAAATCATACATCGCTCAAATGTTTATAATATTCTATATTTGGAGAATATTTGAGAGACCTCAAACTGTTCAAGGTAAAATGAAAAATATTCAATTCTTATTACTCGCTGTAGCGTTTTTGCTAAGTGAAATGATTCATGCGCAAGAAACACTACCTGTTTACACAGATTACCTATCTGATAATGTATATTTATTGCATCCGGCAGCGGCTGGTGTGGGTAACTGTTCCAAATTAAGACTAACGGGTCGTCAACAATGGATGGACTCAGAAGAATTTCCTCAGTTACAAACCATAAGCTTTCATACAAGAGTTGGGGAAAGTACCGGTGTAGGTATAGCTTTATTTAATGATAAAAATGGATATCATTCTCAGATTGGCGGACAAATAACCTATGCTTATCATATCAATATGGGAAGTCGTTATGATACGAACCAATTTTCATTTGGTTTATCTTTAATGGCGGTAAGAAATACATTGGATGAAACCGAATTTTTACTAGAAGACCCCGTTATAACTCAGCAAATCAACAGCAGAAATTATTTCAATGCTGATGTAGGTGCTGCTTACCATTATGAAGGTTTCTTTTCCTATCTCACAGCTAAAAACATTTTGATGTCGGCTAGAAACTTGTACAATGACGAATATGAGTCTTTGAATTTGAGAAGATATATCGCTTCAATGGGATATTACTTTGGAGATGAAACCATGGTGCAATTTGAACCTTCTATCATGGCTCAGTTTATCGAAAGAACGCAAGAGAAATTTTTGGATGCCAATCTAAAAGTTTATGTACCATTTGAAAATGGGGAAGTTTGGGGTGGCCTATCGTACAGAAGAGGTTTTGATGTAACCGAATATGATGCTCCAAATTATTTTACGCCATTGTTGGGTGTTAACTACAGAAACTTTATGTTCTCTTACTCTTATACCCGTCAACAAAATGATATTATATTTGCAGATGGAGGATTTCATCAAGTTACTTTAGGCTATAACTTTGGTTGTAAAGAGAAATTCTCACGTCAATCAGCTTGTCCTAACTTATCTGGAGGATTTTAATCCATACTATTAAAAAAATCTTTTAATAAATCTCAACCGGTGACTGTGTTTGCCGGTTTTTTTATTGAATATTCCCATATCATCAAGACTGTCTATTCTGACTTCGCCGTGGGCATGTATGATTTGAGAATCAGGAAGGATTATTCCTACGTGAATGATTTTTCCATCTGCATTTTCAAAGAAAGCCAAATCTCCGGTCTGAGCCTCAAGCGCAAAACTCACCAATATTCCTTGGGTAGCTTGTTGATAAGCATCTCTAAGAAGTGACACTCCAAATTGAGCCATCACAATTTGAGTAAAACCTGAACAATCTATTCCAAAAATTGTTTTTCCTCCCCATAAATAAGGTGCTTTTAAAAACGATAAGGCAACTTGTATCAACGTTGTTTCATCGAATTTTCTAGGGCTTGTTATTCCTTGATAACTATATAATTCTTTTCCAATTTTAAATGTCGTATCGAGAAAAAATGGTAATTTGCTACCCATAGGCACATAAAAATCCCCATCAGAATGGGAAATTTTGGCAAACAACTCAGAAGTTAAAATGGATTTGGATTTCAAATATGCTGTGTGAGTTGCTTCCTCTATTTCCAAAATCGATTTGTAATCAATCCAACCTTCATACCCATCATTTGATAACTTTACTTTTACCCAATTGCCATTTCTTTCCAAAATTTCAAAACATTCCCCAAATAGGATTTGAGAAACCATTTCGCTCGGGTCGGTAGGTTGACTTCGCAGCGGAACAACCGGTAAATGACAGATAGCATACGACATTTGAGTTTGAGGTATATAGTTTAAAGTTTGATACATTGAAAAGTCAAATTCCTCTCCGGAATTGGTTGGAATATAAAAAAAATTACTTCAAAATTACTGCTTTCTTAAAAACTCATGGGTTCCACCACACAACCAGGTAGCATTAAAACCCATTTTAGCAGCAATAATGGCACCTTCTTGCGAACGTTCGGCTCCTTTGAGACATACCACAACAATCTTTGTGTCTTTACTGATCTTTTTTAATCCTTTTTTCAAATCCTCTAAGGGAATATTTAAGGCATTCGGAATGTGAATTTCATCAAATTCTCCTTCAGAACGAACGTCAATCAATTGGATTTTTTGATGGCTGCCCAATTCATTTTTAAAATCGGCTACATCTATACAGGTCAATGTCTTTTTGGGTTGATACAATTTCCAAGTCTTGTAACCGAAAAATGATATTATAACCAAAATAATTGCTATTAAAATATAATTTTCCATATAGGTAAATATTAGTTTAGCCTTTCAATCACAAAAGCACCTGCACCACCGCCACCGTTACATATGCCGGCTGCGCCTATTTTACCTCCATTTTGAGCCAATACATGGTACAAGGTTATGATGATTCTAGCGCCGCTCATTCCCAGTGGATGTCCCAACGATACAGCTCCGCCATTGACATTAACCCGTTCAGGATCGAGTTGCATTAAATCCATATTGACCAATCCAACTACTGAAAAGGCTTCGTTGAGTTCAAAATAATCCACATCATTTACCGTTAATCCGGCTTTATGCAATGCTTTGGGCACTGCTTTGGCTGGTGCAGTAGTAAACCAATTGGGTTCATGTGCTGCATCGGCATAGCTCACGACTTTTGCCAAAGGTTTCATACCAAGTTCCAGCGCTTTGTCGGCACTCATCAATACCAAAGCTGCCGCTCCATCATTGAGTGTAGAAGCATTGGCGGCGGTTACGGTTCCTTCTTTGGTAAAAACAGGTTTTAAGGTCGGGATTTTATCCATGACCACATTGGTATATTCTTCGTCTTTATCTATGATTAAAACCGAACCATTGCGTTGTGGGATTTCCACCGGAACAACTTCATCTTTAAATTTTCCGGCTTCCCAAGCTGCAGCAGATCGATGGTAAGATTCAATGGCAAATGCATCCTGACGTTCGCGTGAAATCTTGTAATCAGTGGCACACAAATCGGCAAAAGTTCCCATGTGGGCTTGCGCATACACATCAGTCAATCCATCCAGTACCATTCCGTCTTGCATGGTCACATTCCCCAATTTGACCCCATTGCGAGCATTAAAATAATGAGGCACCTGACTCATGTTTTCCATGCCGCCGGCCACTATAATTTCTGCATCACCACTCTTGATGGCTTGAGCAGCCATTGCAACAGCTTTCATACCCGAAGCACAAACTTTATTGATGGTCGTACAAGGAACTGTATTGGGAATTCCGGCAAACAAAGCAGCTTGACGTGCCGGCGCTTGTCCTACTCCAGCCTGAAGTACATTACCCATATAGACTTCGTCCACTTTATCGGGTTGGAGTCCGATTTTTTCTAATGCTGCTTTTATAGCAATAGAACCTAATTTTGGAGCAGAAACTCCTGCCAAACCTCCCATAAATTTACCTATTGGCGTGCGAGCCATGGATACGATTACGACTTCTTTCATTGGAATACTATTTTGAAATAATGAATTAATAATTTTATAATGCTATGTAAATACTAACCCTTCACTTTTCCCGGATTCTTTTTAACAAAGGCAGCCCAACCCGTATACTTATCATCGGAAATGGGATTGTCCATATTGTAAAAATGACAAATGGCTGCAGCCAAACCGTCGGTTGCATCAAGGTGATCGGGAAGTGTTTTGAGTTTCAGTAAATTTTGCAACATCTTGGCAACTTGCTCCTTGCTTGCATTTCCATTGCCGGTAATGGCCATTTTAATCTTTTTGGGTGCATATTCTATGATTGGAATTTCTCTAGACAAGCCTGCAGCCATGGCCACACCTTGCGCTCGTCCCAATTTGAGCATTGATTGTACATTTTTTCCAAAAAAAGGTGCTTCAATGGCTATTTCATCCGGATGGTATTGATCAATGAGTTGGATGGTTTTTTCAAAAATCTTTTTCAATCTCAAATAATGCGAATCATATTTGGACAACATCAACTCATCAATGGTGATCAGTTCGGGTTTTTTATCGACAATTTTAATCAATCCAAAACCCATGATGGTCGTTCCGGGATCAATTCCTAATATGATTTTTTCGCTCACTGAATTATTTGTTTCTTTGCGTAAAAATACAAAGACTTGTTCAATTTTAAGCAATTTTGGTTTATTTTACTCAAATGGTCCTTAGTGATTCTTTTGAGCGCCTACCTAATTGTACAATTACAAGCAGACAATCAAAACTTTAAAAAGGTTTTTCAGGTACTTTTACTTCAATTTGAAAAACAACCCTATTTAATACTATTCTTGTTTTTGTTGAGTGGTTTGAATTGGATTTTGGAAATTAAAAAATGGCAAATTCTGATTCGAAAGATTCGGAGTATTTCATTTTGGGAAGCTACCAAACAAACCTTGAGTTCGCATAGTTTTTCCTTGGTGACACCTTTCAAATCGGGTGATTATGCGTTTAAAACGCTCTTTTTTGAAAAAGATAAAAAAATAAAAGTATTGGCATTAAATGCATTGGGAAACTTAGTCCAATTGAGCAACACTTTACTTATGGGATTCTTAGGTTGGATGATTTTATCACTTTTTTATGTCGTAAATAATCCGATTGAATCAAAACAAATGCGTCTTTTTGGAATATTAGCGCTTTTACTAATAGGAATTACCTTAGTAGTATTAAAAAAACAACCCTATTTCAAGCAAATAATACATAAATTCAAAATAGTAAACCGTGAAAAGCTATACAAAATAGGTTTGATTTCCTTTTTGAGGTATGTGATTTTTTCACATCAATTTTATTTCATATTACTGATTTTTGGACTCACATTTCCTTATGCACAAGTGATTAGTTTGATTTTTCTAACCTATTTCCTGAGTTCGATTTTACCCGTTTTCACGTTATTTGATTTTGTAATCAAAGGAAGTGCTGCCTTATTAATATTTTCAAAATTAGGCGTTTCTGAATCCATCCTTTTTACAACGACAACCTTGATGTGGTTTATGAATTTTGTACTGCCTGCCATGATAGGTGTTTTGGTGATGCTAACTTTGAAAAGCGACCAAATTGCCCTTAAACCCAAACAAAAATGAATGGATTTGAAATCATATGGACCCTAATTGTTGTTTCATATATCGCCCTGATTATAGGCATGCTGTTGGGAATAGGAAAATTAAAAACATTCCAACCTTCAAAAGAAGCTAACATATATACCAAATTCAGCATCATCATTCCTTTTCGCAATGAAGTCCAAAATTTACACGATTTGCTATCTAGTTTGCTCCAATCTGATTATCCACTTGATGCTTTTGAAATGCTACTGGTCAATGATGAATCAACAGATGTATATCTTAAAATCATAGAAACTTTCCAATATCAAAACCCCAATCTCAACCTACATCTTTTAGAAAACAATAGAAAAAGTCCATCACCTAAAAAAGATGCTATTGATACGGCAATCAAAGTGAGTCGACATGATTGGATTATAAGCAGCGATGCAGATTGTATATTTTCAAAAGATAGTTTACGTATCTTAAACCAATTTATACAAGAAAAAGATCCCTATTTTGTAGCCGGCATGGTTCAAATGAAAGCCAATCATAGTATTTTACAACAATTTCAAAAATGGGATTGGATGAGTTTAACCGGCTTTACCATGAGTGGTTTTGGGTGGCAAAAGCCATTGATCTGTAGTGGCGCCAATCTTTCGTATAGGAAGGATATTTTTATTGAAATGGGTGGTTATACCGGCAATGACCATTTGGCAAGTGGTGATGATGTGTTTTTATTGCAAAAAATGACGCAAGCCTATCCCGACAAAGTACATTACCTCTATCAGCCGGATCAGATGGTGTTTACCAAACCTTTACCTACCTGGCGCGCCGTGTATGAACAACACAAACGATGGATGGCTAAAACAGGTCAAATTAAAAATAAATACCTCATTTGGATTGGATTAATCGTGTTTTCAATGAATGCTACTTGGGTTTTTCTAGGTATGTTTGCTATCATATGGCATTCCTATTTACCACATTTCCTATTGTTATCGGGAGTTAAATGGATTGTTGACTTGCTGTTCTTAACCTATATGGCTCAAAAAATGCAATCAAAAGTCAATTTGCAAAGTTTGGTAATCAGTCCGATTATTTACCCCATATTCAGTGTACTCGTCACATTTTCAGGTTTGATTTTTGGTTTTAAATGGAAAGACCGAAGGTTTAAAAATTAGGAAAAAAAGCTTACTTTTGCAACGCTTAAAAACGAAATCGTTTGCGCACATATTTTGAAAATATAAGAAAAAAATAGGGGAAAAATTTGTAATTTTGCAACCTAAAACGATTAAATGCCTAAGAAAATATTTAAAATCGGAGTTCTTACTTCTGGAGGTGATGCTCCGGGAATGAATGCTGCCATCCGTTCCGTAGTCAGAACATGTGCCCATTACAGTATAGAATGCGTAGGAATATACAGAGGTTATGAAGGATTGATCGAAGGTGATTTCAAAGCTATGGAAGCCAGAAGTGTGAGTAACATCATCAATCATGGTGGTACCATTTTAAAATCGGCGCGATCCAAAGAATTTAGAACCATAGCAGGTCGTCAAATCGCATTTGAAAAAATGCAGGAAGCCGAAATAGACGCTTTGGTCGTCATCGGTGGTGATGGTTCTTTTACAGGAGCCTTGATCTTCAATCAGGAATTTGGAATTCCGGTGATTGGAATTCCGGGAACTATTGACAATGATATTTACGGTACAGATTATACTTTGGGTTATGATACTGCTCTCAACACAGTGGTAGAAGTAATTGACAAAATCAGAGATACTGCCAGTTCGCACAACCGCCTTTTCATCGTAGAGGTGATGGGGAGAGATGCCGGGTTTATCGCGCTCAATGCAGGTGTAGGTGCAGGCGCCGAAGAAATATTGATTCCCGAGGAAGATTTAGGTTTAGACCGCATGTTGGAATCATTGAAACGCAGCAAACGCAGTGGAAAATCCTCCAGTATCGTCGTGGTATCTGAAGGTGAAAAATCAGGGAAAAGCGTATTCGAATTGGCAAAATTTGTAGAAGAAAATTTACCTGAATACGAAACACGCGTTTCCGTATTGGGACACATGCAAAGAGGTGGATCTCCATCCTGTTTTGATCGGGTATTGGCCAGTAGAATGGGTGTAAAAGCAGTCGAACTCCTATTGGATGGAAAATCCAATTTGATGGTTGGCATCAAAAACAACAAAATCGAAACTACCGAACTATCCAAAGCCATCAAAGGAACACACCATATTGATAAGGAGTTGATTCGGGTTTCGGATATTATGGGGGTTTAGAAATTAGAAATTAGAAGTTAGAAGTTAGAAGTTAGAAGTAGTTTTCAATATATAATATGATTATAATTAAATAACAATAATATGATAAAAATAGGAATTAACGGTTTTGGCCGTATCGGACGTTTAGCTTTTAGAGAAGCTATCAAAAGAAATATCGACGTTGTAGCCATCAACGATTTATTAACTCCCGAGCATTTGGCATATTTGCTTAAATACGATTCTGTTCACGGTCGTTTTGACGGTGAAATCAGCGTAAAAGACGGTATGTTGATCGTAAACGGTATGGATATTCGCGTAACTGCTGAAAAAGATCCTACCCAATTGAAATGGAATGAAGTAGGTGCTGAATACGTAATCGAAGCTACCGGTTTGTTTACCGACAAAGCCAAAGCAGAATTACATCTTCAAGCCGGAGCGAAAAAAGTAATCATCTCTGCTCCTTCTGCTGATGCTCCAATGTTTGTAATGGGTGTAAACCACGACAAATTGACCAAAGACATTCACGTATTCTCCAATGCTTCTTGTACTACCAACTGTTTGGCTCCCTTGGCCAAAGTGGTAAACGATAATTTTGGAATCGTAGAAGGTTTGATGACCACTATTCACGCTACAACAGCTACTCAAATGACCGTAGATGGTCCATCTCGCAAAGATTTCCGCGGCGGACGTTCTGCTTTGTTGAACATCATTCCTGCTTCTACCGGAGCTGCCAAAGCTGTTGGTAAAGTTATTCCTGAATTGAACGGAAAATTGACCGGTATGTCTATGAGAGTTCCTACAGCCAACGTTTCTGTAGTGGATTTGACTGTCAAATTGGCTAAAGAAACTACTTATGAAGAAATCATGAAAGTGTTGAAAAATGCTTCTGAAACTTCTATGAAAGGCGTTTTAGGTTTTACTGATGAAGATGTGGTTTCTCAAGATTTCGTTTCTTGTACCCATACTTCTATCGTAGATGCCAAAGCCGGTATCGGATTGAATAGCACTTTCTTCAAATTGGTTTCTTGGTATGATAACGAATATGGTTATTCTACTAAATT
>JADZFW010000170.1 GCA_020854235.1 Flavobacteriaceae bacterium | reverse complement strand
GTTTATCGGCTTCATATTCATATAATTTATCCTTGAAATGATTGATATTGGCAAAAAACAATTGGGCATCAAAACGATAAATGAGTAAATTTTCATTGATTTCCAAATCTTTAAACCGCTCTACATTACGATAAAAATGCGATCCGGGTACTTTGGCTAAAACCGCAGTATGGGGATAAGTTGTGGAAAACAACACCAAAGCCAATGAGAGAAAAACGCCAACTCCGATACCCATTTCCACTCCAAAAACCAAAGTAAATATAAAGGTCAGCATCAACATCCAAAAATCCATTTTATTGCTGTGCCAAAGGTGAATAGCCTCTTGATAATTGATCAAACCTATTACGGCCACAATAATAACGGCGGCCAAAATGGCATGAGGCAAATTGTAAAAATAAGGCGTTAAAAACAACAAGGTTAAAAACACCAATGCTGCACTGATGAAACTGGCTAATGGCGTATTGGCACCTGCTTGATCATTGACTGCTGTTCGAGAGAAACCACCGGTCACGGGATAAGATTGAAAAAATGACCCCAAGACATTGGCAGCACCCAAGGCTATCAACTCCTGATTGGCCATTACTTTGTAATCTTTATGTTTGGATTCAATGGATTTGGCTACAGCTATACTTTCCATAAAACTGACCAAAGCTATGGTAACAGCCATAGGGAGTAATGATTTTAATACCATCCAATCGGGGATTAGCAAACTAAAGGCCGGTAAATTATTGGGAATGTCTTTGATGATTTTAATACCTTGTGGTCCTTCATCCAAATGAAAAATACTGACTGCAGCAATTCCAAATAGTACTGCAATTAATTGGCCCGGAAGTGTTTTTTTCCATTTTCTGATGGCAAATATTAACCCGATTCCAATGAGTCCAATGATGACAGCCATTCCATTCACCTCGTGCATTTTTTCAGCAATTTGAAGAGCTAGTTCGTGTATGTGTTCGCTTCCTTTGATTTGAATTCCCAATATGTGTTTGAGTTGGCTGAGCCCAATGATAATGGCAGCACCCGAAGTAAAACCACTCACCACAGGATGTGACAAAAAGTTGACCAAAAAGCCCAATCTGAATATCCCTAACGTAAATTGAATCAAACCGACTAATAAAGCCAATCCGATGGCGTATTGAATATATTGTTCAGGTGTCAATCCTGGAATAGCACTCAATGACGCAGCCGTAAGCAGAGATACCATGGCTACGGGACCAACAGCCAACTGGCGTGAAGTTCCTAAAACCGCATAAATGAGTAATGGTAAAATGGAAGCATATAATCCATAAACCGGAGGCAAACCGGCAATAGAAGCATATGCCATTCCTTGCGGTATCAACATGATCCCAACGGTGAGTCCGGCGTTTAAATCCCCTTTCAGCCAACTCTTATTATAGTTGGGCAGCCATTGATAGATAGGAAAAAACCGTTTGATTGAAATTGGATTCAAAAGAAATAGTTTTAGTTGTGTTTTTAGAGTCGCAAATGTAGGGTCAACCCAATTGCGTTTATGTGACACAGGTCACCTAAAATGAATGTGTGTAACATGAGTAACCCAATGGAGCAAACGTACAAATAATTGTAACTTCTTTTTCAAAAAAGAGGCTTAAGATTCACATTCCTCGAATGCTTTCATTTCACAAGGTTTATTGATTCTTTTGTGAATTTCGGCAATCGCTTCACTTTTACCTTTATAAAAGTTTTCCATTCCCATTTTTTCCATAAAACCACCTTTTTTAAGCACATCTTGCGAGACAATTTTCATCCCACAAAAATAAATACCTCCACGGGTTTTTTGCCATTTTTCCACTTCGGTAGTCAACCATTCGGCTGCCCCTAAATCGATGAAATTAATACTATTGGAAACAATTAAAATATTTTGAACTTCTTGGGCTTCATACAATTCGCTAAAAAAATCGGAGATGGTTTCGATGGAAGCAAAGTATAAGGATCCATCGATACGAACTACTTTAAGATTGGAACATTCTTTTAAATCGTGTTCGCGAATCACATTGACAAATTTGTTTTCTGCATTGATTCCCAACACAGCGATATTGGGCTTGGAAGTGCGTTCCAAATAAAAGTACAAGGAAGCGATAATACCCGATAGAATGGCAAATTGCAATTCAAAAAACAAAGTCCCAAAAAAAGTAATCCCCAAAACAATCGTTTCTTTATTACTGCTTTTGATGACTTGTTTGATATGATGTACGTCGACCAAATTATACCCGACCAACAAAATGATACCACCCATAGCTGCTTTGGGCAAATAAGATGCATATGGCGCCAAGAAAAGCAAAACGAGCATGAGAAAAAAAGCTGCAATAATAGCAGACATAGGGGTTTTGGCTCCTGCTTGATGATTCACTCCCGAACGGGTAAAAGAACCCGAACCCATATAACTCGAGAAAAATGAAGCAGTCAAATTGGATAAACCTTGTCCGATAAATTCTTGATTCCCATTTATTTTTTGATGTGTTTTTAAAGCTATAGCTCTTCCAATAGCCACTGCTTCTATCAATCCCAAAATAGCGATTACCAAAGCTCCCGAACTCAACTTTTGAACATTTTCGGCAGTTAAATCAGGAATTTGAAAAGGTGGCAGGTGATTGGGTACATGTCCTACTGTCGTTATACCGACCTTTTCACCACCTAATAGTAAAGCCAATACAGTTCCAAGTAACATGGCAATCAACATGTGAAAGCGGGAAATTTTTGAAATAAAATATTTGATTAGTATAGCAATGAATAAGGTACTCATGGCCACAATAAAGACCAACCAATTGGTTTCAGTAATATTTTTGAAGATGAAAATTACCGTATCCAATACCGTACTTCCTTGCGGCACATTGAGTGCAAAAACATGTTTGAGTTGCTTGAAAGCAATGAGTATTCCGGCACCAGCCGTAAACCCGATTACAACCGAATGGGATACAAAATTGACCAATTTACCCATTCGCAACAAACCCATGATCAATTGAAACAATCCTCCTAGAAAGGTCAGAACCATTGCCAATGATACAAAAACTTGCACTTGGGTTTCAGGATTAACATAGTTGGCTAGTGTAGCATACACTACAATTGAAATGGCCGTAGTTGGACCCGAAATCAAGTGATAGGATGAACCGAAAAGCGCCGCTACCACAGGTGTAACCATAGCCGTATAAAACCCATATATGGGAGGCAACCCGGCAATCATAGCAAATGCCACTGCTTGCGGAATCACGATAATCGTACCGGTAATTCCGGCTATCAAATCATCTTTCCAATACTGTTTGGCTAAGGGTAACCAAAGGAGAAAGGGGAAAATTTTGGAGCGTTCTATCTGCAAAACAAGCTATAAATTAATTATTTACGAAATTCTAAATTATATATAATACGTTTCATCATCAGGACGATATGCTCTCTTAAACCACAAAGGTCTTCTCAAATTGTCAGGGCCTGGTGCAGGTCGAGTCATTTTCAACCATTCTTTGTATATTTCGTGAGATTTGGCAGTATCCACAAAAATATCTCCGTATTGATCTGATGCTCCTGGATTTTCAATGCGAACACGTTGATGCCAGGCATGCATGCCACTGATTGGATCGGGATGTACGGCATGGGTCAGGTTTTGGTGAACACCACCATCATTCCAGAAAATGCGTTTGGAATCCTTATCACTCGATTCAAAGGGCTGAATACCACTTAC
>JADZFW010000169.1 GCA_020854235.1 Flavobacteriaceae bacterium | reverse complement strand
TTGATAACCACTACAGTTAAATCATTATTTTTAATGGATTGAAAAGAGTCAGCTAGTTTTTTCCCGGCTTCCAAATTGGTTATTTTAAAATATTCATGTTTGAGTGGAAATCTGAATTTTTTTATTTGTTCGGTCAGGAACTCATTTTCATACAAATTTTTACCACCTTCATCGGAATCACTTTTCCAATATTTTGGAAATTTTTGTTCCATTTCCAAAGGCAACATACCTGAAAACAAAGCATTTCTAGCATATTGAGTAGCAGTAGGCAGAATGCTAAAATAATCTATTTCGGCTTTTTTCTTATAAAATTGATTCACGATTGGTTCGATGGTTCGAAATTGATCATATAGCAAATTGTCGACTACAACCCATAATGTAGGCTTTTGTTGGATTTGAGGTGCAATTACTTTCTTAAATAAGGTATGAGAAAAAATCAAATCATTACTTGTCAATAAATCTTTGTAATTTTTCTTTATAAACTTAAAAAATAAAGAATTTGCTTCCATCTTTTGACTTTCCAAAATTTCAAGCATGGCAGGTTCGTTACTATTTTCTAATAGTAATTCCCAGTGAATCAATTTTTTATACAAAGCAATCCATTCGTCCAATGAATTGACCATTGCTAAATCCATGGCAATTTTTCTAAACTCTTGTTGGTAATTGGAAGTAGTTTGTTCAGAAACCAAGCGAGAATGATCTAGGTTTTTTTTCAAACTCAATAAAATTTGATTTGGATTTAAGGGTTTAATTAAATAATCGGCAATTTGATTTCCAATAGCTTCTTCCATCAAATTTTCTTCTTCACTTTTAGTAATCATAATAACCGGTAAATTTGGTTTTTGCAGCTTTAGTTCGGCTAATGTTTCCAAACCACTCAAACCAGGCATATTTTCATCTAAAAATACTACATCGTAGTTATGGGCCGCAATTTTATCCAAAGCATCTACTCCATTTGTACAAGTATCAACAGTATAATCTTTTTTTTCTAAAAATAAAATATGGGGTTTTAGAATATCTATTTCATCATCTACCCAGAGGATTTGAATTTTACTCATGTTAAGGATTTTTGGTTAGTTGGTTTAATTAGGTTATTGAAATGATTGTAAAGCTTTAATTATTAATTTTTACATTTTTTTATAGCAACAACTATTTTTTAAAACGTAAAAATACCTTATTTATGTTACATGTCCTTATTAAAAAAATGTTATAAAAGTAATGTTTGGAAATTTTCAAGTCAAACTCCGTTAAAGTTGCTATTTTTGCATAAAATTTTTATAGAATTCATTCTGTGCAAACTACCACCAACAAATTGAAAATATTTAACGATCCGATTTACGGATTTATCACCATTCCCGACAGTCTGATTTTTGATGTAATAGAACATCCCATTTTTCAAAGATTGCGACGCATTCAGCAAATGGGTTTATCAAGTATGGTTTATCCCGGTGCACAACATACCCGATTCCATCATGCATTGGGTTGTTTGCATTTGATGCAAAAAGCGATTCAAACATTGAGAAGTAAAGGTATTGAAATCTCCACAAAGGAAGAGCAGGCTTTGCATCTTGCAATATTACTTCACGATATCGGACATGGTCCATTTTCACATGCTTTAGAACAATACATCATTGAGGATCAATCTCATGAAGATTTATCTTTGGCGTTAATGAATAAACTTAATCTTGAATTTGGAGGACAATTGGATGTAGCCATTCAAATATTTACCAACCAATATCCGAGAAAATTTTTATTTCAATTGATTTCGAGTCAATTGGATATGGATAGGCTGGATTATTTAAAAAGAGACAGTTTTTATACCGGTGTTGTGGAAGGTAGTATTAATTCGGATCGATTGATAGCCATGTTACACGTAAAAGATGATCAATTAGTTGTTGAGGAAAAAGGCATTTATTCCATCGAAAAGTTTCTGCTTTCCCGCCGATTTATGTATTGGCAGGTATATTTACACAAAACAGGTTTATTGGCAGAACAAATACTCATCAAAGCTTTACAAAGAGCTGCAGAATTAGCTTCATATGGTGAAAATATTCCGATGGGTAAGTCGTTGCAATTTTTTATCGATAAATCCAATTCGACACAAACCGATTTAGAAGTGGTTTTAGATCGTTTTATTGATTTGGATGATATTGATATCTGGAATGCAATCAAAACATGGCAATACCACGATGATTTTGTGTTATCTGAATTATCCAAATCGATCATTTTGAGAAAATTACCCCGCATTGAACTTTCAGAACAAAAATTTACAGATGAATATCTCAAAGCTTTACACACCAGTACTTTACAAGTATTTGGGGTAGATGAAAGCAATTTAGACTATTTTTTATTTCAAGGTAAAGTTAAGAATCGGACCTATAATGCTAAATACGGTCCGATCAATATTTTACTAAAAGATGGAAGTGTCAAAGAATGGTTAGCATTTGACGGACATTTTAATTCAGTGAGTTTTACTGAACCTGTTGTGAAATATTTTGTAAGTTATCCCAAGAGTTTGAAATTATAATTGAATCTATTAAATTATGTAATTAGTAAATTAAAAGAATTATGAGTAATTTTATTTTAATATTCATATTTTTATCAACGGCATTAATAAATGCTCAAGAAAAAGAAAATCAAAAAAACGAAAAGAAAGGAAAATACCTATATAGATTGGAAAAGGCTTCATGGTATGGAACTGATGATTTTCTTGTCAGGTTTCCTGAATTAAAAGATAGTATTGGAGGCTACCTTTCCTACTATGATTACCTAGAACACCCTAAGACTATTTTTTATTCCAAAACTACAGACAAAGTTTTTGTTCGATATGAATTTGATAGTATCCCTAATACATTTCCCAAATCGTATGAAACAGAAAACCTAATTTTAACTCCACTTGAAAAAAAGTTAATTAACATTAGAAAAAAAGCAAAAGAAATTCTCTATTCAAATGAAAATGCATTTTTCTCTTTTTATAAAAACACCAATTTCAATTTAATTCCTATAGAATATGAAGGCCAATTGGAAGTTATTTTTTTAACTGCTACCAACGAGTCAAATACACTATACTTGGGCAATGATTATTGCTTAAAATTCAATTCAAATGGAGATTTAATTGATGAAGAAAAATTGCATAATTCATTAATTAAAATACCCTTCAAATCAGAAAACAAAGAAAACCCTATAAAAGCTACCATGCATTCACATGTTTTGAATGATTTGTTTACTTATACTGACATTTGCTCCTTACTTATGTACAAAGAATATGTAGAATGGAACACACATTATATCATTGGAAAAAAATATGTTTCCATATTTGATCTTAAAAAAGAAATATTAATCACTATAAAATTAAAAGCTTGGAAAAAAATGAACAAAAACTAGTTTTTTTTATTATAAAATGAAAAGAATACAAATAATGAAAGTATTCCTATTCCTATAAATGAAAAAGAATTGTGAGTTTGTGTATAATAAAAAATCAAAAATGCAATTAATACAATAGCATAAATCCTCAACCTGAGCATGTTAAATGTTTTTTTTCTTTTGGGTTTTATAAGTTCTACATCTTTTAATTCTAGGTTTTGATTAATTTCTTCCAAAATATTTCGTTTCATTTCCTCATTTTCGGAATGCATTGAAAGATATCGATCAATATTTTTGAAATTTTCACCTCTCAATCGCATTTTTATTGCATAAGCTAGTAATTGCTCTTTAGTCTTGCTATTTTTCATAATAAATTCATTTAAAATGGTGAATCATCATCATCATCATCCAAAAAATTAGGATCATCTTCATTTATTTCATCCTCATCGTCCATTTTAGGATCATATGGAGTTAAAAAAGCATTAAAAGCGCCTGGAAGAAAATTTAAAATATCACTTGCCAAAAAAGTTTCAGGAGAATTGATTGTAGTGAATACATCGGCAGATAATCCATGAAGAAAAACGCCCATAATAGATGCTTGTAAGGGCGAATAATGTTGTGCCAATAAACCTGTAATCATACCTGTCAATACATCTCCGGTACCGGCTTTGGCAAGAGCCGAACTTCCGGTCGAGTTAAAGTAGAAAACGCCATTTTGAACAATAGTTGTGTGGGCACCTTTAATTACCATCACAAAGGGATATTGAATCGAAAAAGCTCTTAAAAGTTCCAATTTTTCATAATCATTATGCCATTTACCAATCAATCTTTCCAACTCTTTCGGATGTGGTGTTAGAATGCAATTTTCGGAAAGGAAATCCAAAACTTCTCTATTCTTTGATATGATATTTAAGGCATCAGCATCAATAACAATCGGCAGTTTATTGGTTTTCAAAAACTCACAAACTGCTTCTGAAGTTAAGTCTGAAGTACCGATTCCAATTCCCAAGCCTATAACACTGGCATCTGATTTAAAATTGATGTATTCTATTTCATTTTCAGCATCTACTTCTACCATTACTTCTGACACTGATGTCTGAAGGATATGATAACCACATTTAGGAATATAAGCTGTTACCAAACCACTTCCAATTTTTAAAGCAGCCTTAGCAGCTAATGCCACGCTTCCCATTTTTCCAAAACTTCCTCCAATAATTAATACGTGGCCATACGACCCTTTGTGAGAAAATTTATAGCGTTTTTTATAAAAACTAAAAACATCATCACGTGTAATAAAATGATAAGGTGTATCCAAACTTTTTATAAAATTCTGATCAAGTCCAATGTCCAAGAGTTCAAAATGTGAGACAAATTCGCCATTATCAGGTAAAAGAAATGCCAATTTGGGCATTTGAAATGTCAATGTTATTGTTGATTTAACAACTGAATCTCTATCTACAACCGGTTTATCAGCAAACAAACCCGAAGGTATATCGAGAGAAATAATTGTAGCTTTAGATTGATTGAGATGCTTGATGAGTTTTTTTGTAAACCCAGCAGGTGCTTTATTGATTCCTGTTCCAAAAATCGCATCAATAATAAAATCTGTTTCTTTAATATCCGGAAAATCATCCTCAGAATGGATACTAATGGGATGTATTTGAAATTCTTCTGCACGATTGTAATTGGTTATAAAATCATCAGACATTTTATCTGAAAAATGAACAATATAAACTTGTGCATCATAAAATTCCAAATTAAGCATTCTACCTAAAGCCAAACCATCTCCCCCATTATTGCCCATTCCACAAAAAATATGGATGGTATTTAATTCATCAATGTGATCTTGATCTTCTATCCATTGCAAACATTTGCCTGCTGCTTTTTCCATCAAATCAACCGAATTGATATTGAGATTAATAATCGTGTTTAAATCGGCTAATTTGATTTGTTGCGTATTGAGTATCTTCATAACTTCAAAATTAACATTTTTCTTGAATCAAAAACCAACCAATTTCTTTGTTATTGCAAAGCTTTGGTAATAAATACATGTAATGGTTGAGCTACTTTATAATAGTCTAAAACAACAGACATCAATTCAGGATGTAAGATTGTCTCAGGATCTAAATTGGCTTGCAAATACCACTGTTTGTTGAAAATTAAAGGTTGTTTTTCAGCTGCTTCCTTCAATTCCTTAGGAATTCTAACTTGTTTATCACCTAGAATAGCACCAAACTTCTCTACAAAATCAGGATTTGAAATGATTTTTGAAAATGCATCAATATTTTGAGCAATATGAGCTCTTACTTTAATAATTTGAGTTGGATCGGGCATATAGATACCACCATATAAGGATAAGTGTTCAGGATTAAATTCCATATAAAAACCAGGATTACTGATATCTTTTCTACCTTGAGGAGAAAGTAAAGCTGACATATGTAATTTGTAGGGTGTTTTATCCTTTGAAAATCTGATATCTCTATTGATTCTAAAAATGGCATCTTTAGCTTCTGAGACGATATCCAATTTGAGCTTTTGAATTTCAAAAATAAAATCTTGCACAAAAATTGAAAAAGGTTTTTTGACATATAATTCATAGGTTTTCCGATTTTCATCAAACCAAATTTTATGATTATTTGCAGCCAACTCTTTAAAAAAATCTAGAAATTGAATAGAAAAATAGTTCATTTGTAAAGAAGTTATTGATTTAAAAGAATGTACTAAATTACAAAATATTCACATAAAAAAACGTCCTGATAAAAAATCAGGACGTTTTTAAAATAAATCACTTTGGTTAGTTAAGGATTCACATATATCCAATTATTGATAGGTCCGTGGACACCATCATTGAGTTCCAATGTAAAGAAGTAAGTTGAAGCTTCAGGATCTGAAGAAATAACTCCATCAACAGTTCCATCCCATATAATAGCTGCACCAGAATTACCACTTACAAAGCTCGTATTTCCGCTATTTTTTTCAGCTACTACATTACCCCAACGGTTAAATATTGTAAATTTAAAATCAGGATATACACCTCTTAAGAATTCAATTGTAAATAAATCATTTTTACCATCTCCATTTGGTGAGAAACCATTTGGAATAGCTGGTGTACAATTTTCCACAATCAACGCAAAAGATGTAGTAATATAACAACCTGTTGAATTGTTTTCAATTCTTACAAATAAAGTTCTAGGTGTAGAATTAAATTCTGAAAGATTGGATACTACAATTGCATTGGTTTCTTCTTGAGCATCAACAAGTGTATTATAATAAGAAACAGACATTCCGGTTTGGGCACCTAAAATAAGCCCTTGTTGAGCCTGAATATCAAAAACTCCATTATTAGCACCTTCGTTACAAGCAGTTAAATTTCCAATTTGACCGGCAACGACAGGTAATGCATCAACTACTAAGTTTAATGGAAATACATCATAACAAGCCGTTTCAGGATCTTCAAAACGAACATAAATCACAGCTGTTGATGAAAGGTAAGCCATATTGGAAATGGTATTGCTATTTCCAGCCTCTGCATCTGCTTGAACAGTATAGAATCTGGTGTAATAATTATCATTAGCCAATACAACAGATTCTAAATCAAATACTGCTTGATTATTGCCATTATTACATTCGTGAAGTTCTTGAATATTATCGTCATTTGGAAGCGGATTAACAGTTATACAAACATCATAAGAATATGTACAACCAATATCATCTGTTGCATTATAAGTATAACATTTTTCACCAGCTGTAGTTGGTAAAACTGTAATTTGATTTCCAACAGTAGAAATTATACTAGCATTTGGAGTCCATGATTGTGATACAATTACTGGTGTAAAATTGAGGTTTGATGTAGTTAAACTAGGATCAAAGTTGATTTCCCAACTGAAAATATATCCATTATCTAAACCTAAGTTATCAGTTACTTGTATTGTCCAATCTCCATTCAATGGAGAACCTAAAAGCCCAGTAAATGATTCAAATGAGCTATAGTCACCTGCAGGAATATAAGAGTCGGTGTAAGTTCCAGGTCCGTCACCACTAGGGAAAACACCACCTGTAACTGATCCCTCAACTAATGTAGGAAGTGTATCATCTGGTAAGAAACAATATAAACTACCAACCCCTGGATTGACCACAGTGCTATTACCATCAA
This sequence comes from Flavobacteriaceae bacterium, assembly GCA_020854235.1. Lineage (GTDB taxonomy): Bacteria > Bacteroidota > Bacteroidia > Flavobacteriales > Flavobacteriaceae. The sequence goes on along the minus strand of JADZFW010000169.1, from coordinate 33,908 downwards.
TAGTTGCTGTAGCCCAAGGAATACCTAAATTGGAAGAACCACCACCTTGAGAGTAATCTTTTAGAATAACTGTTTGTCCATTTGGACTGGTAATTTGAATATCCAAGTCTCCCAAATAGGAGTGCTCCATATTTAGACAGATACCTAATATCTGATTGACATCAGTTATAGTTTGAAATGCGCTAAAACAGTTTACGGTAATTGAAGTTTCATAAGACACACCACTTCCATCTGGTAAGAAAGTAGTTTCACTAACTGGTGGAGTACAATCAACTTCAACAGGAACGGCAACAACTATTCCAGTCAAAACAGTTTGATCTTCCAAACATATTTCTGTTTCGGCAGCTTCTGTTCCAGTAAAATCAGGAGTTGAATATACGTGAATAACTTGAACTTCTGACAATGTAGAACAAACTTGAGTAGCATTGTTGTCAATTACAGTTAGAATTGCATTATATCCACCCGCAGTTGTATAAACATGTGTAGCAGTCATACCTGTTCCAGTTGTTCCGTCACCAAAATTCCATTGGTATGTAGCACCTTCACCACTTACTGAGAAAGTTGCATTGGCAGTAAATGTCACTTCGGTTCCCTGACAAATTTTCAAGAATGCTGAAGTAGGCTCCGGAGTTGGAGATACAGTAAAAGCAGCAGTAATATCTTGACATGGAATAATACAAGAAACAGCAGCTTCCCAACCTGCAGCATTAATTATAGAATCTGAAGTAAATTTCACAGTTAAACATCCTGTTGTGCTATCATCAGAAGCGGTAACAATACCAGGAGATTGTGTTCCGGTATAAGTACCTATTACTGCACCAGAAGTATTTGCTCCATCATAAATAGTAAGGAAATCCCATCCACTTTCAACATTGAAAGAAGAGAAATCAAGTCTAACTCTTTGGTCTGGAGTAGTTGGACAAAATGTAATCACTTTGTTTTCACTATTTTGATAAGCTCCCCATTCTCCCCCAGTATCATAAAATGTAGCATCACAAGTAGAAAAAGTACCATTTTGCATTAAAATAATTTCTTCGTATTCTGGCACATAGCAAGAAATGTTGGCTGCCCAACCACTGTTAATTGTAGAAGTGTTTGATATAAATCTCAAAGTTAAACAACCAGAAGTATTGGCAAAAGAAGCACCGATATCTGGAACGGTAGTTCCTGTTAGAGATACAATTAAAGGAGCACTTGTACTATCACCGTCATAAAAAGCAAGTGTATCACCTGATGATAAATTAAATGATGTAAAATCTAAAAATATACTTTGACCAGGAGTTCCAGAACAGAATGTAATGGTACTATTCTCATTGTCATTGTAATAGCCCATTATGTTTCCAGAATCATAAAAAGTCCCTCCACAAGTATTGAAGGTTCCATTTTGCATAGTATACACATCAGTTGGAGCTACCGGTGGAGTAACACATGAAATATTTGCTGCCCAACCTATTCTATTTACGACACTATCAGAAGTAAATCTGAGTGTTAAACTTCCAGAAGTATTAGCAGCAGAAGCCACTAATGTAGGCATGGTGGTATAAGTTCCAGATAAAATTGTAATCAATGGTGCAGCTGTAGTAGGTCCATCATAAACATACAATCTATCATAACTTGATTCAATGTCTAAAGTGGTAAAAGCTAATTGAACTGATTGACCTGCAGTTGCTGGGTTTATAGTATAGGTTAAATTAGCACTATCAGAATAATTGCCCCAAGCTCCACCATTATCATAGAAGGTACCTTCACATGTAGTGGCACTTCCATTTTGCATAAAGAAATTATTTTGAACGGTTGGTTCATAACATGAAATATCAGCAGCCCAACCAGCATTAACAGTAGAAGAATTGGAAGTAAACCTCAAAGTCATACAACCGGTAGTATTGGCTGTTGAAGTTCCTATTTGTGGAAGAACACCAGTTCCAGATAGCGTAGCCAATAAAGGAGCACTTACAGAATTTCCATCATATATATATAAATTATCTCCTGAAGAAATATTCATCATATTGAAATCGAGAAAAATCCCCATTCCAGCTGTTTCAGGACATAAAGTCAATGTTTTATTTTCGTTATTGGCATACAAACCGTAAGGTCCACCGGCATCATACAAGGTAGCAGCACATGTAGTTATATTGCCATTTTGCATCAATAAATCATTGTTTGGTTGAGGTACAATACAAGAAATTGCAGCAGCCCAACCAACTCTTGAAACACTAGAGTCAGAAGTAAATTTCACTGTAATACAACCCGTTGTGTTGGTCAAACTTGCAGCAATCACAGGTATAACAGTATTACCGGTCATAGTAGCAATAAGTGGAGCAGCAGTACTATTTCCGTCATAAAACGAAATAAAGTCCCATCCACTCTCCACATCTAAAACAGAAAAATTCAAACTAATTCCCATGCCAGCTGTTTCAGGGCAAAAAGTCATGGTAATATTCTCACTGTTTAAATAATTGGCACTTGCTCCTCCAGTATCATAAAAATTACCGGAACAGGTTGTTATTGTACCGTTTTGCATATTATAATCTTGAGCAAACACATAAGTGGAAAAAAAGAAAAGAAAAATAAAAAGTAATTGTAATTTTTTCATGTGTTAATATTTATTTGTTGTGAAAAAGTTATACAAACAAAATGTACTATATTATCTTATTTGTTATTTAGCTAAAATAATGACGATATAATTCGAATTACCAATTCTATAGGAAACAGAAGGAGTATTTGGAAAGAAATTCATATCATATTTGAAAGGATTGAATGTGCTAAGATTAAAATCCTTATCATAAGTTAATTCTGAATTATATTCAATATTTAATGGTAAATCATTGGTACTAAGTAAAGAACCTATTTTACCTTCTGGTATTTGAACAATAGCCATTCTATGAGATAATAATTCTGTATAATCCTCATATCTAACAGTTTGTTTAATTTCTTGTGTTTTTTCAAGATAAACTTGTCCTAATAATTGATCTAAATCATTTACATTTAATTTTGTGCCTGATTTAAAGTAAACAGAATAATCAGATTCTTGAGAATAAACTGCAAAACTGAAAAGTGAAATGAATAGAATAATTGTTTTTTTCATGTGTATATAATTATTTGAATATTAATGGTTATTTGAATTTAAACAATAAATAGCGTATCAATTTAATTATTTTATAAAAATAATAATCAGATATAAAAACATCAAATTTAAACTACAAAAAAACAACCAATCAACTTTTAATTATAAAAAATCGATTAGTAAGAACAGATTCTTTGTACAATTTAAATTTTGAAATACATTTATAAACAAATTAATATCAAATGTTTAAAACAAATCTAAGGTTTTAAAACACGATTAATTTTTTTTAAATTTTCCAAAACCAAATGTATAAAAAAAAAGTTAATATTCAAGTAATTGAAAAAAACTTTACATGAATATTAAAAATTAATTAAAATTTCACCTTCATTTTTAAATTTCAAGTTATAAAATGTTTTAAAATTTTAGGAAAAATTCTATTCACATTTTAATTAAATAAAAATGAAATCATCCAAAATATTAAACAAGTTAATAATCTCACTCAAATATATTCTTTCAAAAATATATATTTATTTACCTAGGAAAAGTTCCATTTTTTCATTTAATTTGTGTCATAATAAACATTACTTCTATACATATTAAATCAAGTCATTTGATTAACTACTAACTTACAATTATTTTTCATGAATATAGGTATCGTGTGTTACCCTACTTTTGGTGGTAGTGGAGTTGTAGCAACTGAATTAGGCATTGCATTGGCTAATAGAGGTCATAAAGTTCATTTTATCACATACAACCAACCTGCAAGATTATCATTAATCAATGAAGATATTTTTTTTCATCAAGTTTTTGTTGAAGAATATCCTTTGTTTGACTACCAACCATACGAATTGGCTTTATCGTCTAAAATGCTCGAAGTGGCTACAGAACAAAAATTAGACATTCTTCATGTTCACTACGCAATTCCTCATGCTTATGCAGCTTATATGGCACAACAAATGTTGAAGGAAAAAGGTATTAATATAAAAATTGTAACCACTCTTCACGGTACCGATATTACTTTGGTAGGTAGCCATCCTTCTTATAAACCGGCGGTAGAATTCAGCATCAATCAATCCAATGCAGTTACGGCTGTTTCCGAAAGTTTGAAAAGGGAAACGCTCGAACTATTTCAAATCAAACAAAATATCTTTGCTATCCCCAACTTCATAGATTTTAACAAATATCCCGATCGCAAAGATCCTATTTGTGAAGAATTACATTTGAGCAATCATGGTGAAAAAGTAATCTCTCATATCAGTAATTTTCGTCCTGTAAAACGAATTTCTGATCTTATTCAAGTTTTCTACAAAATTCAACTTAAAGTTAATTCCAAACTACTACTGATAGGTGAAGGGCCTGAACGAGAAAATGCAGAATATTTAACCAAACAATTGGGTATTTTTCACAAAGTTCATTTTTTGGGCAATTGTCAAGAAGTCAATAAAGTATTGTGTTACTCTGATTTGTTTTTACTTCCTTCGGAAAAAGAGAGTTTTGGATTGGCTGCACTAGAAGCAATGGCTGCCAAAACTCCTGTAATTTCAACAAATGTTGGTGGATTACCCGAAGTTAATATAGATGGAAAAACCGGTTATACACTACCTTTGGGTGCTGTAGATGAAATGGCAGCTAAAGCAATTTACCTACTCAATAATGAAGTCTTATTAGCTCAATTTAAAGAAAACGCCAAAAGACACGCCAATCAATTTAGTATTGAGAAAATTGTACCTTTGTATGAAGAAGTTTATAGAAACGTTTTGAAAGAATAATTTACCATTTATAATCTCAATATTTTCAATATTTTCAAACCTTAAAAATGTATAAAGTTATTTTAGCCAGCACATCTGCAGTACATGGCAAACCTTACCTTTCTTACTTATTTGAAGAAATAAAAACACTTTTTAACGGTGTTGATGAAGTACTTTTCATTCCTTATGCAAGACCAGGAGGCCTAACTTATCAAGCTTATACTGAAAAAGTTAAATCAGCTTTCTCATCTTTAAATATTGTCATCAAAGGTATTCACGAGTATGAAAACCCAACAGTAGCAATTTTAAATGCGAAAGGTTATTTCACGGGTGGAGGCAACACATTCCTATTGCTTAAAACACTTTATGAGAACTCATTATTGGATGTTTTGGCAAACGAAGTAAAACATGGCAAACCATATTTAGGCACAAGTGCTGGGAGTAATATCGGAGGAAAGAATATCATGAATACCAATGATATGCCAATTGTTTACCCACCTAGTTTTCAAGCCATGGGGTTAATTCCCTTTAATATTAATCCACATTATTTAGATCCCAGTCCTGATTCAACTCACATGGGTGAAACTCGGGAAACCCGAATTAAAGAATATCTGGAATTCAATTCCATACCAGTTATTGGATTGAGAGAAGGTAGTTGGATTGAAGTGAGCGGAGATCAAATTATACTCAAAGGTGAATTGATGGCAAAGTGGTTTGAACCCAATAAAAATCCTATAGAAATTGCTCCTAATAGTATTTTAGGGACTGGTGATGTGGTAAATGAATTAAGTTAATTCAAATCTATAAATAATTGAAATTTTCATTAATAATTCCGGTATACAACAGACCTGATGAGATTAAAGAATTGCTGGAAAGTCTGATGATTCAATCCTTCCAACAGGACTTTGAAATACTAATTGTTGAAGATGGATCTGAGCAAAATTCAGAATCTATTGTTACTAATTTTCAAAAAATTGCATCCAATCGGGGTATTGAATTGAGCTATTTTCTAAAACAAAATACGGGTGCAGGTATGAGTCGTAATTATGGCATGCAAAAAGCAACCGGTGATTATTTCATTATCCTAGATAGTGACATTATTGTTCCTGAAAAGTATTTAGAAATTGTAAATCAATCTCTTTCCAAAAACTACTCCGATACTTTTGGTGGTCCCGATGCTGCTCATGAAAGTTTTTCACCTATTCAAAAGGCTATAAATTATGCCATGACCTCATTTTTAACCACGGGAGGACTTAGAGGAAGTAAAAAACCACAAACCAATTTCCAACCACGTAGTTTTAATATGGGTATTTCGAGATTGGCTTTTGAAAAAACAAATGGTTATTCCAATCGCAAAATAGGTGAAGATATCGAACTCAGTTTTAGACTAAAGGAAATGAAATTCAATTCTCAATTGATTCCGGATGCATATGTATATCACAAAAGACGAAGTACCTTTCGTCAATTTCTCAAACAAACAAATAATTTTGGCAAAGAAAGACCTCTTTTAAACAAACAATTTCCACATACAAAAAAAATAACTTATTGGTTTCCTACTGTATTTATTGTTGGATTTTGCGTTTCATTCATCCTTCTTTTTTGGAATTGCTATATTCCATCTATATTAATGTGTGTATATCTTTTGTCGATATTTATTCATGCAACTATTCAAAACAGAAGTATTAAAATAGGTATTTTATCGGTTTGGGCTACACTTATTCAATTTACAGGATATGGACTTGGTTTTTTAAAATCAAGTCTTTAAAACTTGATTAATTAAGAAAAATCCTGACATTCAATTTGACCGGAATATTAAAGCAAAAATATATCCAATAAGGCTCTATTCAAAACATTTAAAAAATTTAAAAAATTCAAAACACGCTTTGTCTTTAGCCCAAAAGCCATGTATTTCAACTTAATTAAACAAAAAAAGGCTCACTGTGTGAGCCTTAACTAACCAAAAATAGTGAAGCACTGATTGGGGGGTTGATCCCAAGGGGGAACAGTGAACACTAAAACTTTTTATAAAAAAATTATAATGCAAAAATACGTGTATCTATATAAAATACACTTAACATTTGTTAATAAAAATAAAGCTAAGTTATTTATTTTGAAGTCAGTAAACCTTTTCTTATTCTACTGAGCTGTATGGGTGTAATTCCCAAATGTGAAGCTATATGAAATTGAGAAATATGATTATCAATACGGGGAATTCGTTTTCGAAGAGCCAAATAACGTTCTGTAGCATTCATTGTGGCTAATTGAATATTTCCAACTTCAAGTTTGATAAAATTTTCTTCCAACACTTTTGAATAAATCAATGCAATCTCAGGATATTTTTTACCTAATTCAATAAAATCATAGAAGTTGGTTTCTACCGTTTCACATGCTGTCAAACATTCCAATGCTAATGCAGCTTTCTTCCTTTGAATCAAAGCTGACAATGATGCCATAAACTCATTACTAGTATAAATTGCTCTATTGTATGAAGTACCTTTGCTCGACCATGCATACCCTCTGGCAAATCCACTTTTAATAAAATATACCTGTGTCGGCATTTCGTCAATTTTACAAAGAATTGTACCGGCAGCATAGGTTTTAACATGCAAAATACTCTGCAGTGCTTTCATAGCCTCAGAAGATAAATTGGTAATGGAACCGATATGCTTAAATAAACTTTCCAATGATTTGTTTTTATTCTGTGCTAAAAATATAAAAAAAAACTAAGCATAATGCATTTTTTTATAAAATGATATAATTTCTACTAGAAATAATGATTTATTCTCATATTAAATGAAAGTGTATCATGATAAATATCAATAAATTTTAAATTAAAATAGCTACTTTTGGTGACCAATATTTCAAATTTAAAAAACAATGAAAACCAGACTTCTCCTACTCCTTACATTGGTTATTTTCACAACTTCTTGCAAATTTTTCAAAAAAGAAAAAGGTGATCAACAAATTGATGTAACATTCCTTCAACTCAATGATGTATATGAAATTGCACCCATTTCAAATGGAAAAGAAGCCGGAATGGCTCGGGTTGAAACTATTCACAAAGAATTATTAGCAGAAAATCCAAATACTTTTATGTTTTTGGCCGGTGACTTTCTCAGTCCATCTCTTTTGGGAACTATGGAATATGAAGGTGAAAAAGTGAAAGGTAAACAAATGGTTGAGGTGATGAATGCCATGAAATTTGATCTTGTTACTTTTGGGAATCATGAATTTGATTTAAAGGAAAAAGAATTGCAAAAACGACTCAATGAATCTACTTTCAATTGGACTATTGCCAATGTAAAACATAAAATAGACAGCATAACCGGACCATTTTATACAGAAAAAAGTGGCGTGAAAATGTTCATTCCAGACACCTATATCATCAATGCTAAAGATAGTGATGGAACTAGTATTAAAATTGGAATTTTCAGTGTTTGCTTACCCGTTAACAAACCCAATTTTGTAGAATATTCCGATGTTTATACTTCGGCTAAGGCAGCTTATGAAAAATTGAAAACCGAATGTGATTTTGTAGTTGCTATGACTCATTTATCAGTAGAAGAAGACACTGAATTAGCCAAACAAATCCCTGATTTACAACTCATCATGGGTGGTCACGAACACACAAATATGCTCGTTCCTGTTGGGAAAACCAATATTGCAAAAGCCGATGCCAATGCCAGAACAGTTTATATCCATAAATTATCCTATAATACAAAAACCAAGAAACTGGATATAAAATCCACAGTCAAACCCATTAATGATCAAATTAAATCGGATTCTGAAATTGATAAAATTGTTAACAAATGGCAAGTTATTCTCAACGAGGAAGTTAAAAAAGTAGTTTCTAATCCTGATGATGTTATTTTTGTAGCTGAGGAACCTTTGGAAGCTCGAGAAACACCAATCAGAAGCGAACAAACTAACTTAGGCAAACTCATTGCCGAAGCCATGTGGAAAACCACCAAAGCCGATTTGGCTTTCTTCAATGGTGGTTCTGTGAGAATTGATGATCAATTACACGGTAATATTACACCTGTTGATATTTTTAGGACTTTGCCTTATGGTGGTGCTATTTTTACTATCGAAGTAAAAGGTGACTTTTTGAAAAAAATTCTCGATTTTGGACAAAATAACAAAGGTAAAGGTGCCTATTTACAAAGAGCCAATGCCGATTGGGATGAAACTTCGCAAACATGGATGATTGGTGGAAAACCTTTGGATTCCAAAAAGGTTTACAAAGCAGCTATAACCGATTTCTTGTTGACCGGATACGATATTCCATTCTTGACACATGAAAATAAAGAAGTATTAAAAGTACGCGAACCCAATCCCGCTTCGGATGCTTTTGATATTCGTAAAAGTGTAATTGTATATTTAAAATCATTTAGTTCTTCAGAACCTAAAAAATAAAAGGGTATTTGTATATTTGCAAACTTATTTTAGAAAACATCTTAGCATTTCTAAGTTCTAATTTCTAAGTTCTAATTTCTAAAATATCCTGACTCGGTAGCTCAGTTGGTAGAGCTACAGACTCTTAATCTGTGGGTCCTGGGTTCGAGCCCCAGCCGGGTCACTATTTTCATCAAAAGCCGTGTGGGGCGAGAAGTTTATTCTGAGCTTAGTTGAAGGAAGCCCCAGCCGGGTCACTATATTTATCAATAGCCGTTTGGGGCGAGAAGTTTATCCTGAGCATAGTCGAAGGAAGCCCCAGCCGGGTCACTATTTTCATCAAAAGCCGTGTGGGGCGAGAAGTTTATCCTGAGCTTAGTTGAAGAAGCCCCAGCCGAGTCACTTTTTTATTTTTTGCTATTCTAAAAGGTTTATTTAATTACTTCATCTGTAATTAGACTTGCAAAAAATCTTCTGAATCACAATTCGTATTCCAAGTAATGGAAATTAAGTACATTTGTGTCTTAATTATTTCAGATGTATCGTATTCAATATTTAATTCTTCTACTCTTAGTTTCCAATTGTGGAGATTCTAATAATCCAACTCCTACTCCACCTGATTCATTGATTATCAAAGCTTGTGATTTATCTTCTCTACCTGAAATTGAGTCCAAAAATATCACCTTTTACAACGCTTCTCATCAAGTTGACAATATGCTCAACATATTGAAATTAAATGGAATGAATACCGTCAGAATAAGACTTTGGCATACACCAGTCAATGCACATTCCGGATTTGAAGAAGTCAAACAATTGGTTCAACGTGTCCATCAAAACGGGCTTAAAGTATGGTTGACAGTTCACTATTCAGATACTTGGGCTGATCCGGGACATCAATCTACTCCTACCGCTTGGCAAGCCTTATCTTTTCCTATTTTGAAAGACAGTGTTTTTCAATATACCAAAAAAATTGCCCTTCAAATGCAACCTGATTATATTCAGATAGGTAATGAAATCAATCCGGGAATGCTTTTTCCAAATGGAAATCTCAACACCAATGAAACCCAGTTTAAAGAACTTCTAGCTAGTGGTATTAGTGCCGTTCGAACTTATGCTCCACAAGCTAAAATCATGTTGCACTATGCAGGTCATTCCGACGCATATACTTTTTTCAATAAAATGTCCAGTTTAGATTACGATATTATCGGACTTTCCTATTATCCTATCTGGCATGGTAAGGATTTGACTTTATTGCAAAACAACATCAATTCGCTCATCTCCACTTATAATAAAGATTTAGTCATAGCCGAAACAGCTTATCCATTTAGTTTGGATTGGAATGATTGGACCAATAATATTGTTGGTTTGGAAAGTCAGTTGATTTCAAGTTTTCCTGCCACGCCACAAGGTCAAAAAGATTATTTACTACAACTCAATGATTTGTTACTCAGTAATGATCGTTGTCTAGGATATGCTTATTGGGGAGCAGAATTAGTAGCTTATAACGGGTCAACAGCCACCGACGGTTCACCTTGGGAAAATCAAGCTCTTTTTGATTTTAATAATCAGGTTGTAATAGCTGCTACAGTTTTAAGTGACTAATATTACAAAATTTCATTTTAATTATTCAATTATTCAATTATCTTTGCTCGCAATTATTAAGCAAGGGTTGAGCACTTCTCAATACCATTAATCATTATTAAATTTAGTAATTGCCTCATGTCTACAACTCATTCCTCCAAATTTGTCGGTCAAGGTCTTACCTATGATGACGTATTATTAGTTCCAGCATTTTCTCAGATTTTACCCAATCAAGTGGTTACCCAATCGCGATTTACCCGTAATATCAGTTTGAATGTTCCCATCATTTCAGCTGCTATGGATACCGTAACCGAATCTGATATGGCCATTGCCATTGCCCGCGAAGGTGGAATTGGGGTTTTACACAAGAATCTGAGTATAACAGAACAAGCTGATGAAGTTAAAAAAGTGAAAAGAGCAGAATCGGGTATGATCATCGATCCCATAACCATTACAGCTGATAAAACGGTAGCCGATGCCAATCATTTGATGTTTCGATATCATATTGGTGGCATTCCGGTGATAGATGGTCAAGGCAAATTGATAGGTATTGTAACCAATAGAGATTTGCGATTCGAAAAAGACAATACTCGAAAAATAGTTGACATCATGACTGCTGCCAATTTGGTAACAGTACCCGAAGGCACTTCACTTCCTGAAGCAGAAATTATTTTACAAGACCATAAAATTGAAAAATTACCGGTTGTAGATGCTCAAAACAAATTGGTAGGATTAATTACTTTTAGAGACATCATCAAAGTTCGTGAAAACCCTAATGCCAATAAGGACGAGTATGGTAGATTGCGTGTTGCGGCAGCTATCGGTGTGAAAGGTGATACTATGGAACGAGCTGCAGCTTTGGTAAAAGAAGGCGTTGATGCTTTGGTTATTGATACTGCACATGGACACAGCATTGGGGTGGTTCAAACTTTGAAAAATATCAAAGAAAAATTTCCTAAAACCGATGTTGTAGTTGGAAACATTGCCACAGGAGCCGCCGCAAAATTTTTGGTTGAAGCCGGTGCAGATGCAGTAAAAGTAGGAATAGGTCCCGGCTCAATTTGCACTACTCGAATCGTAGCTGGTGTAGGTTATCCACAATTATCTGCCATATTGGAAGTAGCCGAAGCCATAAAAGGTAGTGGTGTCCCTATCATTGCTGATGGTGGTATACGTTATACAGGTGATATCCCCAAAGCTATTGCAGCTGGGGCTGATAGTGTGATGTTGGGTTCTTTATTGGCCGGCACCAAAGAATCACCAGGAGAAACGATTATTTATGAAGGTCGAAAATTTAAATCGTATCGCGGTATGGGTTCGGTTGAAGCCATGCAAAAAGGCAGTAAAGACCGCTATTTTCAAGATAATGAAAATGAAGTGGGCAAACTTGTACCCGAAGGAATTGTGGGTAGGGTACCTTACAAAGGAGAATTACACGAAACCATGCATCAATTTGTAGGCGGGCTCAGAGCCGGAATGGGCTATTGTGGGGCTGAAAATATAGAACTTCTCAAAGAAGCTCAATTTGTTCAAATCACTGCGGCAGGTATGCGAGAGAGCCATCCACACGATGTTACCATTACCAAAGAAGCACCCAATTATTCTAGATAATCATCTATTTGATTGGCATTATTCATCTTTTAAATAGATTCTTGAAACAGAAATAACCAATTAAAAAATCGGTTTTTTTAATGGATTATGCATTTGAAAAATTTAAGTTTCTAATTCAACACAAAATTATTTACCTTTTTTAGAGCGCACTTTTAAATCGGCTTTCATTTCATTTTCCCTTACTCTAAATTGGACCATTCTGGTTATGAGATCTTCAGGTAATGGCTGGTTAATTGGGAATTGTACAGCACCTTTTGAAGTTTTATATTCAGAAAGTTCTGATTTAAATTTTTCAATTGCACTAGGTGTTGGATAAAATCCAATATGCTTGGCATAAGCTGCAAAATAGACCAATATCCCTTTGTATTGAAAAGCCGGCATCTGATAACTGATTACTTCTTTTGATTCCGGAGCAGCTTGAAGAATTAAGTTTCTCATTTGATTCAAAATCAATTGAATTTCAGGTGGAAATTGAGAAATATAGGCATCAATATTTGTAGGAACCGATTGAGGCTTCATTTGAAATAGAATTTTATATTATATTAATGGAAGGTGTTAAGAACCTTCATTGGAATTGAGGTTTAAGTATTTGCCTTTTTTAGATCCCGGATACATTTCATATTTGACAAATTTACAATCCAAATCACCATTTTTCATGGCTATTTTACGGGAAGTTCGCAATCCAACATACTTTAATGCTTCCATATCGGAAGTGATAAACCATGCCATGGTGTCGGGATAATTGTGCTTGAGTGTATCTCCAATTTGTTTGTAAAACAATTCGATATTATCCAATTCCAAACGTTCACCATAAGGTGGATTGAAAAGTATAGTTGTAGGCCCTTCCCACTCTTTTTCAGATTCAAAAAAGTTGATTTGAAACACTTTGATAAAATCTGAAAGATTGGCATTTTCAATATTGTCTTTGGCTTTTTCAACTGCCGATGGTGCTTTATCAAACCCCATGATTTTGTGCGTAGGATTTACCACCTTATTCATCAAGGAATCGTGAATGGTATCAAAGAGTTCGACATCGTAATCTTCCCATTTCTCAAACCCAAATTCGGGTCTGTTGATATTAGCGGGTATATTGGCTGCAATCATGGCTGCTTCAATCAAAATCGTTCCACTTCCACACATGGGATCGATGAAATGTGTATGCCCTTTATAACCTGACAGTAATACCAATCCTGCTGCCAACACTTCGTTTATTGGAGCTAGATTTGTTTTATCGCGATAACCTCTTTTGTGCAATGAATCACCCGAACTATCAATCGCTACACTACATGCTTGATTTTCGACATGTATATGCAATCGGACATCGGGATGTTTGATATCTACATCGGGGCGATCGTCGTATTTTTCTCTGAAATAATCGACAATAGCATCTTTGGCTTTCAGGCTGATGTAATGTGAATTGGTAGTAAAATTACGTGAATTGACCACTGCATTAATAGCAAAAGTTTGATCTTTTGCAATAATGTTTTCCCAATACATTTTTTTGAGTTTGTCGTACATCTCATGTTCATCTCTTGCCGAGAAACTTCTCAAGGGTTTGAGAATACGTATAGCCGTTCTCAAACTGAGGTTGGCTTTATACATAAAACCTTTGTCTCCTACAAATGAAACACTTCGTACACCTGTTTGCACGTCCATAGCGCCTAATTTGCGCAATTCTTCTGCCAACACTTCTTCCAAACCAAATAAAGTGGTGGCAATCATTTTATAATTGGAATCCATGGGGCAAATATAGGAACTTAGAACTTAGAAATTAGAGGTTAGAAGTTAGAAGTTTTTATAAGAACGGTTAATTTAAGCTCAGTGAGAGCTAAATCAGTATTGAATTCTCTTTTTTAGATTATGCTAGATTCCTGCTTTCGCATTAAAGATCATGTGATAATATAACATTTTTCGACAATCAATAGAATCATAAATATTTAAAATTTTCTACAAATCAAACTTATAAGTAATTCCTGCTAATACTTGCAATCCTTGAACAGGATAGTTGTAATAACGCTTGTAATTGGTTGTCAGCAGATTATTGGCTTTGGCGAAAGCGGAAAGTCGTTCAGTAAAAGTATAGGACATTTCAGCATTTAAATCTATAAAGGTACCACTGGAAACCGTATAGTCTTCAGGTGCAAATGTCATTATTCCATACGGAACTTCCATATCTTTACGGTCGCTCATCATGAATAATTTGGCTGAGCCTCTCCATTTTTTATCGTGGTAATCGGCAAAGATACTTGTCTTTAAAGCCGGTAAATTATAGGCTTCTTCGACATTTTCAAAATTGTACATTTTGTATGATACATTACCTCCAAAAGTAAATTCTTTAGAAAAATCCAGACTCAACTCGCCATTCAAAGCAATCAATGAAGTATTGTCATAAATTACTCCAAATGAATTCCCCAACTCATATGGTTGTTCAACTTCAATAATTCCATCGGTTTTAGAAGGATTTAAAAGGTATAGGCTTTGATTTTCAATCTGGCTATATGCACCTGAAACCAAATAACTCATATTGCTAGCCAATTTTCCTTTCATACCTGCATAAAATCGATATTTTTCATCTGTAGGAACGCTGTAAAAATTGGGAGAAAGGAATGGATTTTCAATTGTTAAATCTTCATAAGTATTGTAGGTCAATCCACCTGTTGCACCTCCAAAAATAGTGAGCACTTCATCGATAAGCATATAGGAAGCATCTACATTGGGATAAGCTTTAAAAGCTCCTTCCCCGTTTTTCAAATCCATCATATAATAGACTTTTGCACCCAAATTAATACTTAAATAATCGCGTAACACTTCAAAATTGGGTTCAACTCCCACATGTAGATAATTGTAGTGAATTTCATCATTTGAATTGTAATATTTCTCAAATTTTCCATTTAAGTAATCCAAATCAAATCGGAAATTGATGCGTTCGGAAGAAATGGGCAATTCAAGAATAGGTTGTATTCTAAATCTTTGTTCGTTACTATTGAAATGGTCTGTGAAAGAACTCATTTGAATTTTTGCACCTTTGACAAAGAAATCAGTAAAATCGATCTCTCCATTGATTTCAATACCTAAAAAAGATTGTTTGGGGTCAATTTCATCCAAATAAGCTTCCGTAAAAACTGGCGTTTCGGGTAATCCGTAATAGTTATAAATACCATGCTTGATATCCAAACCCATTTTCCAAATGTTGGCATTGGTTTCTTGTTTGTAATAGATACTGGCTTTGGAATCGGAATAGGCATCTTTTAACAACACATCTTTGATTCCTCCTTGTGATGAATGGTGTTTCAAAATAATACCCAATTCTGCATCTCTATTGGGGTAAGTGCGAACATAAGCATCTAATAAAGGCGAAGTATAATTTCCAAAACCAATAGAAATATAATTGTCAAATAATTTTTCGGGAACCGGTTTGGTTACGCCTTTGGCTTTCCCCTTATTGGGTGTAAAAGTAGAAGCCACCGGTACTGAATTGATTTGATATTGAATGCTGTCTTTTTCGACCACTTCTTCGGTTACGGGTGGTTGATCGGTGATTTTAAACGAATCGGAAATGGTGGGGACATAAGGTTTTACCACTTCAATCACTTCGGTATTCAAGGTATCTTTTGGCGTTTGAGCCCAAAGATTGAATCCGATTCCATTTACTAATATACTAATTGTAATTATTCTTTTTATTTGAGATATCATCTTATAAGAGTCTTAAAATGGGTTTATAAAAGCAAACTTATCAACGGGTTAATCTTCAATAACCGAGTCATTGGTTTTGGCTTGTTCAGCTTTAATTTTCTTTAATTCGGCTTGTGCTTCTGCTACAACATCTTCAAATTGGGTGAAATTCTTAATCACACTTTCCAAAATGTAGGTGGCTTGATAGGCATCTTTTAAACCGTAAAAGTTTTGAGCCATTACAACCAATCCTTTTGCTCCCCAATATTTATAAGCTGCATAATCGGCTGCTATTTTTTGTACCACTACATTTGAGTTCTTGTAATCACCATCCTGATTTTTAAAATAGGCATCATAAAATAAAGCTTCTGCTTTCAATTCACCCGATGCTACACTTTCCACTAGTTTGTAAGACGATCTAGCTTTGTCAAAGTCTTGTGTTTTAAAGGCAGAACGGGCAATAATAATTTGTGCATCGGCTTTGACTTTGGCATCCAATTCAGAGCTTTTCAAAACTTTATCGGCGTAGATAACCGCTTGTGCGTAATTGCCTTTATTGTAATATGATTTCATCAAATTACTTTGGGCATACATTACATTTTGACTGTGGTCGGCTACTTGTTCCAATTTCAATAAGATTGGCGTTGCATCGGTCCAATTATCGGCATTCAGATACATTTGAGAAAGTTTAACCAAAGCTTGTTCTGTAAATTCGCTTTGGGGTTGATTGGCTACATATTGATAATGTGGAATTGTTTCAGATTGTTTTTGAATACTTTCCAAGGCTTGAGCCAAGTAAAAATGAGCAGGCAAAGCGTGTAGTCCATTAGGATAAGATTGTAAGTATTTTTTAAAGGATACTACTGCTTTGGCATTATCACCGGTCACAAATTGTTTTTCAGCCGATTCATACATATCATGATCCAATTCGGCATCGGTTACGTTTACAAAACTCAAATCTTTTACCCAAGAAGCATATTCATCCACTCTACCGGTATCGATATAGATTTGACGTGCATTTTGAACTGCTTCCTGCGCGATAGGTGTATTGGGATAATTTTTAACTGCTAATTTGAAGGTTTTCAAGGCTTCCTCAATTTGATTTTCATTGTAATAAATTAGACCTTTTTTCAATAAGGCTCTTGGTACAAATGAGCTATTGGGAAGATCTTTGATCAATTTATCATAGGATTCAATAGCTTTGTTGGGTTGATTCATACTGGTATAAGTTGTTCCCATTACATATAGGGCATCATCTTTATAAGAAGAATTGGGATATGAGTTAACCACTTTATTCAACAAAGTTATTTTCTGATTGTTGTTTTGAACAAAACCATAGCTTACGGCTGCTTGAAACGTAGCATAATCGGCAGTTTTGGAATTTAAATCAATCGATTTAAGATAAGCATCAACTGCTTTTTGATAGGCACTGGTCACAAAATAAGTATCACCCAATCTCAAGTAAGCATCATTTAACTTTTCGGCATCTGTATTTGCTTTTTTGACATAACGATTGAAAGATTCGGCTGCTTTGGTGTATTCTTTTTGTTTGAAATGCGTATAAGCGATTTGATAATCAATATTTTTGCCTTCTTCCAACACTTCAGAAGCCGGCAAATTTTGAAAATTGATATAACTGCGTAAAGCATCGGTGTACTCATTTAATTGGAAGGCCGTTTCACCTTTCCAATAGGTAGCACGGGCAGTATATTCAGCGTCTACAGGATTGGTCAATGATTTGTCAAAGTGAATTCCGGCTTCGTGATAGCGCGCTTCCTTAAACAATTGTACGCCTCGTTCGTAGGCCACTTTTTGATATATGCTGTTTTGTTTATTTTGTTTTTCACTTTCCAAATATTGTAAAGCCCCAGCATAGTCTTTGGAAACGACATAGGCACTGATGATCAGTTTTTTGATTTGTTCTTTTTCTGCAGCATTGGGATACGCTTTTAAGAAATCTTGTAAAACTTCTGCCACATTTTTATAAGGATTCCCGATTTCATAACTCAATTTGGCATAATTCAAATAAGCATCTTCTTGAATCTGAGGTTTGAATGACATTTGACTGGCATTTCGAAAAGCATTCAACGCTTCCGATTTTTTATTGGTTTTCAAATAACATTCGGCCAAGTGATAATAGGCATTTTGAGCTACCGCATTGTTCCCATCAATAATCTTGTTGAATTGGGCAATGGCATTTGGAAAATCATTTTGTTTGTAATAAGAATAACCGAGTAAATAGTAATCCGTATTGGTCCATTTACCTTGTTTGCCTTTGTATTCTTTCAGATAAGGAATGGCTTTGCCGTATTGTTCCAAATTGAAATAGCTTTCCCCTACAATTTTATTAATTTCCGATCTTTCGGCAGGAGCGGCTGTATTAATCAACGGCAAACCGGCATCGATGGCTTGTTGGAATTTACCCAATTTGAAATTCATATCGGCCATATAATAGGAAACATCTTTTTTATATTCCGATTCTTGGGCTACTTCGCCTAGGTATTTATCGGCATTTTCATAATCATCTTGTTCATACGCTACAAATCCGTAGTAGTATTTGGCTTGGGCTCCATAATCGGGAGAATCGACCAATTGCACAAAATACTTTTTGGATTCAGAAAGGTTGTTGGTAGCAAATAGGGCGTAACCATATTTGAATAAAAAATCCTCATAAGCCCGTTGAGGCATATTTTTATGTTTCACTCTTTGCAACCATTTAAGGGCATGAGCATACTTTCCTGTATTGTAATAATAAGTTGCCACTTCCATAAAAGCATCGTTGCGTTTGGTACTATTTGGATATTTATCGACAAAATCGGTAACGAGTTCATCTGCATTTTGATCCCCTAATCGCACGGCGCAATTGGCTACGTAATAATCACAATTGGCTCGCATTTCAGAAAATTCATCGTAATTACTACTGATTTCTTTGAAAGCATGTTGTGCTGCTACGTAAGCTTTGTTGTGATACAATTCCAATGCATGAAAATAATCGGCTTCATCATGTGTATAATAGGTAGTTTCCTGAGCATTTAAATAATTGAATGCAAACCCAATCCAAAGGATAACGAAAAACTTTTTAGGCATTTTGTAGTTAATTTTAAACGTTTACTGTAGAGATTCTCTATTGTTCAAAAGTAGAAAATCTATATTTATAAACGAAAAAATAGAAGAAAATTGTTTGTTAATCTTTTTTAAGGTAAAAAGTAGTGTTAAATAAAATGGAATTGACTTAAAAACTCTATTTTTGTAAAAAATCAATTTATATGTCTCAACCTATATTGAAATTGGATGATGTTTCCATTTATCAAGACTCTCGACTCATCTTATCGGATGTTAATTTGGAGCTATTTCCGGGGGAATTTTACTATTTAATAGGAAAAACCGGAAGTGGAAAAAGTAGTTTGATGAAGACCTTGTATGCCGATTTACCTTTAACAGAAGGAACCGGCAGTATAGTAGGATTTGATTTGCGGAATTTGAAAGAAAGTGAAATACCCTATTTGAGGAGAAAATTGGGCATTGTCTTTCAAGATTTTAAACTTTTAAATGATAGAAGTATATACGGTAATCTCGAATTTGTGTTGCATGCAACAGGTTGGACAGAGAAAACCGATATTAATGAACGCATTGAAATGGTGTTGGATATGGTAAAATTATCGGATAAAGGTCAGAAGAAACCTTACGAATTATCGGGTGGAGAACAGCAACGTATTGCTATTGCCCGAGCTTTACTCAATGACCCTATCTTGATTTTGGCCGATGAACCAACGGGCAATATCGATCCACGTACTTCTCTTGAAATTATGCAATTATTGGACGATATTCACAAAAATGGAACGGGAATATTGATGGCCACTCACGATTATTCTGTCATCATGAAATATGATTATCCTACGATTAAATGTGAAGAAGGTAAACTATTTGAAGTTGTCAAACATTAAAAAATTGGTATTGTGCTGTCGGTTTTAATTCCTGTTTATAATATTGATTGCTCTGTTTTAGTAGAGGACTTGTTGTTGAAACTCAATGGCCAGTTTCCCTATGAAGTCATCTGTATTGATGATGCCTCTACAATCCCATTGAACCACAAAGCCAAAATATTAAATCATGCGAATGTAATTCATCTCAGACAAGAAACGAATCTAGGTCGAAGTAGCATTAGAAACTTATTGGTTGAAAAATCAAAATATCCTTGGTTGTTGTTTTTAGATGCCGATACATTGCCTGTTCGGACAGATTTCATTCAGAAATACGTTGATGCAATTCAAATCAATCCTGATTTTAATATCTTTTTTGGAGGTATTCAATATCGTTCCAATGACTTGAATGACTCCAATCATTTGCGTTATCGTTATGGAATGGAAAGAGAAAGTAATTCGGTTGAAAAAAGAAGTAAAACGCCTCATTTGTCGATGTTGATGTCCAATACGTTGGTTCATAGAAGTATATTTGAAAAGGTACAACTCAATCCGATTATTAAAAAATACGGACATGAAGATGCCGTATTTAGTTATGACTTATACAAAAAAGGGTACAAAGTCAAGCACATTGATAATCCCATTTATCACACCGGAATTGAATCCAATGATATATTTTTAGAAAAGACCAAGATTGCGGTTGAAAATCTTTTAAATTTATACGAATTGGGGATTTTAAATCCCAAGGTCAATAAATTACTTCAAACCTTTTTGCAATTAAAATCCTATGGGATTACGAGTGTATTATCAAAAATATACCAACATCTCGGTAACAAATTTGAAAACAAATTAAATAAGGAAAATCCTTCTTTATTTTTATTTGATATGTGCCGATTGAGTTATCTCAGTTTTTTATATCATTCCAAAAAACAAAAGTTATCCTAAATCTTTCACCTATGAACTTACATAACATTCCTCAACTCAAAAATTTGGATTCAGGTAATTTCTTTTTACTAGCCGGACCATGTGCTATTGAGGGCGAAGATATGGCTATGCGCATCGCTGAAAAAGTTGTAAAATTAACAGATGAATTGAAAATTCCTTATGTATTTAAGGGTAGTTTTAAAAAAGCCAATCGTTCTCGATTGGACAGTTTTACAGGTATTGGTGATGAAAAAGCTCTACAAATTTTAGCCAAAGTTGGAAAGACTTTTGGAGTTCCAACCATAACAGATATTCACAAAGAAAGTGATGCCGAAATGGCAGCTGCATATGTTGACATTTTACAAATTCCTGCTTTTTTAGCACGTCAAACCGATTTATTGGTAGCAGCAGCTCAAACCGGAAAAGTCATCAATATCAAAAAAGGCCAATTCATGAGTCCCGGATCGATGCAACATGCCGTTGTAAAAGTTCAGGAAAGTGGTAATCCCCATGTAATGGTCACCGATAGAGGCAGTATGTTTGGTTATCAAGATATGGTCGTGGATTTCAGAGGAATTCCTGAAATGCAAAAATTTGCCACAACCGTCTTGGATATTACGCATTCATTGCAACAACCCAATCAAAGTAGTGGTGTAACCGGAGGCAAACCCGAATTGATCGAAACCATTGCCCGTGCGGGAATAGCCGTTGGAGTAGATGGTTTGTTTTTGGAAACCCATTTTGATCCTTCCATTGCCAAATCGGATGGTGCGAATATGTTGAAATTGGACTATTTGGAAAACCTATTGAGACATCTAGTAGCCTTACGTCAAGTAATAAAAGGATTTTAACTTAACTTTTTAACTGTAGCAATAAAATACATTTACTTTTGAAAACTATTTCAAAGACATGAAAAAAATATTAACTATACTAGCAATCGTTTTATTGGCAAGTTGTGATAAAGGAGATTTTGAAATTCCTTCGTTTCAATTTGAAGAGACTGTTCAGGATTGTGGGACCTATATCTTATACCGAACCAATTCTGAAGATAGTGAAGCTTTGGTTTTGGTATTGAATAGTACGGTCATTACAAATGCTGAAACCACAACACCCTTAAAATTGTATATTTCTGCAACCAATCTACAATATAGGATTTTTGATGGCGCTATAGGAACCGATTATTTTTGTCAAACCTTACCTCCTATTACTCCTACGGTTACCAAAAACTGGACAGGTGTAGCTGGTGCTGACAATTATATTCAGGTTGAAACTACCAAATATTATGACAGTAATGATGTTCATATCGGATACAAACATTATATCACTTTACATAATATGAAACTTGAAAATGGAAGTGACAGTATCTTGTATGAGAGTTTTGAATTTGGAACTTTTACTACCGGGTTATAGTTCAAACCCCAAGGGTTTCAAAAACCCTTGGGGTTTAAATTTACCAATTTTCGACAATACCCAAATCCTTTAAAATAGCATAGACTATCTCTTTTCTAGCATTGAGTAGTTCTTTATTGGGTTCTTCAGTCGTTTGAACACAATTGGCAAAGTAATACACTTCCTTATTTTTTTCCACATAACCTACGTACCAACCGATTTCTTTTTGGTCTTGTTGACCCCAACCGGTTTTGGCTCGGAGTACATAGCCCAAAGTGTCTTTGGCAATCATGATATCTTTGACTTTGTCAACCGTACGTTGTGAAAAAGGAAGTTGGTTATCATGCAATCTTTTCAAAAAATCGATTTGTTGTTTGGGCGTAATACGCATTCCTCCATTCAACCAAAAATGATCAATACCACCGGAAATATCTCTATTTCCAAATTGAATCGTATCCATCCACTTTTTCATCTCTTTCTCTCCTACTCTTCTTGCCAATTCTTGATAATACCAAACCACTGAATTTTGGTAAGCTGTTTTTAAATTGTGATCTTTATTCCAATCGGGATTGAATCTTTTCACGCCATCCCATGGTAATACAAAATTTACATCGGGAATAACACCTGTTTCCAATCCGATTAAAGAATTACAAATTTTGAAAGTAGAGGCAGGTGTAAATTCGCTATTGAATTGGTCTTTATTGTAAAAAGTATACTGGTCTTTTTGAGGATTGTATAACACAAATGAGCCTTCGAAATGGTAAGGATCATAGTATTTTTTAAAATCCGAACGAATGATCTCGGATTGTTTTTGAGGTTGCGGAGGTTGTGGTGTTTGGCAACTCAATAGTCCTAAGACCGCTAATAGGAGTATGCCTGAAATAAACTTGTACATTTTAATAAATACATTTTATAAACCCCAAGGGTTTTAGAAACCCTTGGGGTTTGCATATCTTAATAATCCCCTAATGTCTCTGCATTTTGCGCTAAAGCGGAAGCTAATTGATCATCATTGGGAGGATTTCCATGCCATTTGTACGTACCCATCATGAAATCTACTCCATTTCCCATTTGCGTATGCAATAGTACACAAACCGGTTTTCCTTTCCCAGTAAGGGCTTTGGCTTCTTTCATTCCGGCAGAAACTGAGGCAATGTCATTACCCTTTTCAACATCTATCACAGCCCAACCGAATGCTTCGAATTTGGCTCTCAAATTTCCCAAAGAAACGACGTCATCAGTAAAACCATCAATTTGGGCTTTGTTGTAATCCACACTGGCAATGAGATTATCCACTTTTTTGGCACCGGCATAGAGAACTGCTTCCCAAATTTGACCTTCTTGCAATTCACCATCGCCGTGTAAGGTATATACTATGTGGGTATCTCCATCCATTTTTTTGGCTTGTGCCACACCTAGTGCTACACTCAATCCTTGACCTAAGGATCCGGCGGCTACACGTACTCCGGGAAGCTTATCATGTGAAGAAGGATGTCCTTGTAGTCTAGAACCAAACAATCTGAATGACGCTAATTCGGATACCGGAAAAAATCCACTCCTTGCTAAAACAGCATAAAAAGCGGGTGTAATATGTCCATTGGAAAGGAAAAACATATCCTCATTTTTTCCTTCCATTTGAAAAGGTAATTTGTATTGCAGAACTTCCTGAAAAAGTACAGTTAGAAATTCATTGGAACTCAAAGAACCACCCGGATGACCGGATTGTACTTTATGAACCATTCTTACGATATCACGACGTACTTGTTGTGCAAAATCCTGAAGTTGTTGTGTTGTGGGCATTATCCTATATTTTGATGCAAAAATACTAGTTTCTTTATTATTATAATAAGTAATTTGAAATT
This sequence comes from Flavobacteriaceae bacterium, assembly GCA_020854235.1. Classification (GTDB taxonomy): domain Bacteria; phylum Bacteroidota; class Bacteroidia; order Flavobacteriales; family Flavobacteriaceae. The sequence continues at coordinate 9,742 of JADZFW010000169.1, read as the reverse complement.
ATTGTGGCGAAATTGGATTATTGAGTTATTGAGTTATTGAGCCCGCCTTGCCGCGAGGCAGGTTATTGGGTTATTGAGTCCCGATAGCTATCGGGATGGTTATTGGGTTGGGGAATGGATTCTATCAAATTTTCATGATTGCTTGATTCATTACTTTATTTGTTCTAAGTAATCACTTATTAGTTTATTGATATTTACCAAAAATGCTTCGTCTTTATCGGTAAAGGCATTGATTGTATCGGAGTCTATATCAATTTGTCCGATGTTTTGACCCTTTACGAATAAGGGAATGACTATTTCAGATTTAACGGTTAAGCTACACGCGATGTAATTGTCTTGGGCATGGACATCGGGAACGATGAAGTTTTGATTGGACACTGCTACTTGCCCACAGATGCCTTTACCAAAAGGGATTGCGATGTGGTCAGTAGGCATACCGGCAAAGGGACCTAGATGTAAAGTTTTGGAAGCTGCATCGGCAAAGTAAAAACCTACCCACGTATAATAGGGTATTTCGCTGTGTAATAAGTCGCAGATGGCTTGTAACTTTTCGGTTTGATTGGGTACTTTTTCTTCAATAATAGCTTTAACCTGAGATTCAAGTTGGTCGAAATTCATAAAATATAGTGTAGTTTTTAGATAGATTTTATACTGATTGATTTATAGATTTTTCAAGATTTTTTTAATCATTCCGGGACCTTCATATATAAATCCGGTGTAAATTTGAATTAAATCGGCTCCTGCTGCTAGTTTTTCTCGAGCATCTTCTGCGGTATGGATACCTCCTACTCCCATGATCACAAAAGATTTATTGGATTTTTCGGCCAAAAACCGAATGACTTCCGTACTTCGTTCGCGTAAGGGTTTGCCACTCAAACCGCCATTTCCTATTTGTTCAATTACATTTTTAGAAATACTTAGATGGTTTCTACTCAAAGTAGTATTGGTTGCAATGACGCCTTGTATCTTGGTTTCGTTGACGATTTCAATGATATCCAACAGTTGAGAATCGGTTAAATCGGGAGCGATTTTGAGTAAAATGGGTTTGCTAGTCGGTTTGGCAAAATTTTGTTGTTGTAAGGCATTCAGCAATTCCTTTAAGGGTTCTTTTTCTTGTAAGTCCCTTAGATTGGGGGTATTGGGCGAACTCACATTGACCACAAAATAATCGACGTAGTCAAACAATTCGTTAAAAGCCAGTACATAATCGGAAACGGCAATTTCATTGGGTGTAATTTTATTTTTACCGATGTTTCCACCCACAATAACCTTGGATTTTCTCCTTTTCAATTTTTCAACCGCTACGGTTACCCCTTCATTATTGAAACCCATACGATTGATCAAGGCTTCGTCTTGAGGGATTCTAAATATTCTCTTCTTGGGATTTCCGGATTGGGCTATAGGGGTCAAAGTGCCTATTTCCACAAACCCAAAACCCATGGCCGCAAAGGCATCAATAACTTCAGCATTTTTATCAAATCCCGCAGCCAAACCGATGGGATTTGGAAAAGTAATACCCATTACGTTACGAGATAAATTTGGATGCTGATACGTGTGAATTTTACTGATGATATTTAAAGCAAATGGTATTCGTTGCAAAGTCTTAAGCCAGAAAAATACCCATCCGTGAATTCGTTCGGGATCGAAACGAAATAAAATGGGTCTTATGATGGATTTGTACATTTTAATATTGTTAGAACAATTCTGAATTAGGAATTATGAATTTAGATGAAAACATTTCACTATTTCAATTAAAATTCAAGTTCTATTTCTTTAATTTCTCGGCGTATTTCTTTCTAAATTTTTCCACTTTCGGGCTTACGACTACTTGACAGTAGGGATTACCGGGATTGTTGTCTAGATATTCTTGATGGTAATCCTCCGCTTGGGAATAATTATTAATGGGCGTTACTTCGGTCACAATCGGATCTTTATAGACTTTTTCCTCCGTCAATTCTCGAATCATTTTTTCGGCAGTGATTTTTTGAGATTCCGAGTGATAAAATACAGCCGAACGATATTGAGTACCAACGTCACCACCTTGACGATTTAAAGTGGTAGGGTCATGGGTATTGAAAAACACTTCGAGTAAAAATTCATATTCAATTTTTCGAGGATCAAATGCAATCCGAATGACTTCGGCGTGTCCGGTTTTACCGGTACAAACATCTTCATAAGAAGGATCGACTACCAATCCACCGGCATATCCCGATTCGACTGAGATTACACCTTCCAATTGATCAAACATGGCTTCGGTACACCAAAAGCAACCACCTCCAAAGGTAGCTAGTTCTAGTGAGTCATTTACTTGTTGGGCGGGTTGTGTGGGTTGAGCAGTAGACATGTGTTTGCAAAAATTAAAAGTTAGTAATAGACTTGAAAATGCAAATATGAGTACTAAATTTTTAAAAAACATATTCATTTTGTTAAACTTATTCGTTTTTGGATTCAAATGAATACTCACAACCGAATGTATCGTGGAAGAAATGGTCTAGTTCGTCGGCTATTTTCATCACATTCAACATCTTTTGTTTGATAGCGTCCTTATAATCGGAATAAATATCATTCATATAAACTCGGTAGGAAATAAATATCTTGTTTTCATTGATTCCAAACATATAGGGAAGAATATCCCTACCGGTCAAATGTTGGTACAATTCACTCAATTTTGTTTTGGGTAATTTATTCAACGGAGAAGTAACGACCAAATAATCTTTCTTATAGATGAACACTCTAATCAAAGCACTACCGTGATGGAATTCCCAAAATTCTCTACCAGATCGGCACAAAACCGGATTTTCGCCTAATTCCAACAAGGTATCTTCAACAAAATTAACCAGAAAAGATTTTTCAAGTGTTTCAAACACAACCGGATTGACCGTACTACCGCAATTGGAGCAGAACTTAGCATTTTGTTCGATAAAGCTATCGCAGGAATTGCATTTCAAACGGAAAACTTGGTCGGAATACGTATAGTCATCCATTTCTTTTATGACTTCAGACAGTCGGATTCCAAAACCCATGTTATCTGCAGCATCGATTTTAGCTGTTGTGACCGCTATCAATTCCCCTTCCGAATTAATAATGGGACCACCTGAGTTTCCGGGATTGATTGCGGCATCAGTCTGTAAAAACTGTCGATTGCCCATAGGTTGGCTCACCGATGAAATGATACCTTCGGTGATGGTATAGGGTAATCCCATGGGAAAGCCATTGATGTATACTTTTTGGGTATTGGCAATACTGACCATTGGGTTGAGTTTGATAGCCGCATTTTCATAATTTAATCCGTCTGCGCGTAAAAAAGCCAAATCAATATCGGGATTGACCATGACCACTTTGGCTAGGAATCGATTTCTGTAAAGATCTTCCAGTGCCACTTCGCGTTCACCTTCCACCACATGGTAATTGGTAATGATATAATTTTTACCCGAAATCATAAAACCACTTCCGGTACCAGAAGCGGTAATGACTTTGTAGATTGAGTTCTTATATTGTTCCATTAGGATTTAAATAATTTGGTGAAAAAATTGTCTTTATTCAAATTTGTTTTTTCCGGAAAGGTATTATTGAGCAAATGGTTATAAGTTTCCATCAATATTTTGGCCCCTTCTTCATAGGACTTGGAAGAAGCGTTTTCCAACGAATCGTATATCATTTCGATGTATTCGTCGTTGAGTGTATAGTCGTATATTAATTTAAAAAAGGCATATTCAAAAGCAAAAGCCAAGTTGTAAAAGTCATCTTTGCCTTGATATTTCTTCACATCTTCCTGGATACCGCCGATATAATCTTGAATAATTTTGGGTGAGGTACGATATTTCATCGACATAAATTCTTCAGCCAAATACAAGTCTTTATACACTTCATCTTGGGATTTTTCCATCAGTGCTTTCATAAAACTCTTTCCTCGATCGATTCTGACGTAATAATCAATACCGGCATCCAACATTTGTTCGGTTTGGCGTTTGATTTCATATTTCAAATTGCCATGTACATAGGGCATCAAACCTATTCTGAAAAGCGTCAACATGATGATATCCCATTTGCTGGATTCCCATCTTTTCTCTTCATAGTAAAGCATGTACTCTTGGTATTCTTTGAAGTAAAAAGCGATTTGTTCTTTAGCTTTTTCCAATTTATCATTTTGTAAAGGCGTCTTATGATCCTCGTAAAAATGGGCAGCTTGGTACTGTTCAACAAATTCATCGTCATACACATCGGCATAATAGGCAATTTCGCGCATGACATCGTACATTTTGTAGGGTTGCCCCAATGCCAATTCGGTTTGGTAATAAAACGACAAAAGGTCGTCTTTCAAATAGATTTGAGCCATTGTCATCGGGTAGAAATTGACTTCAACAACTTTTCTAAGCAAAGCCACTCTATTGGTCTGAGGTGTTACATACACCAATGGCGCTGAAACGGTAATTAATTGATTGGATACTTCAACCGTAATCTCAGTTGATCCATGTTTTTGGACCAATTTAAATTCATTTGGATTGGCAATTTTATGGATAAAAGAAGGGTTGATGTATTTTAGTAGTTTGTAAAAAGCGGTAGGATAATCTTTGGCATCAAAGGCATTGGTACATTCATACCAGCTATCCAAATCTACTTTGGTGTCTTTCAACATCTCCACAGGTCGGAGAAATTGGGGCATTACATTGCTCATGGGCAGTTTAATTTTAGGTGATAAAAATAATATTAAATTTTGAATTACGAATTCTGAATTTAGAATTCTGAATTCTGAATATTGAATTTTTTATTTAAATGCTAATACATTTCTTTGTGAGCTCTTTGGGGTCTATTAAACTTATAATTGATATGCTTTTTCGCTTTGCTCAGAGGGGGATTTTACTCAGTGGCTCGGAGGCACGGAGGTTTTTTTTCGCTTTGCTCAAAAGGATTTTTTGCCACAGATTACACGGATTACACGGATTTTTGGGTTGATTTGAATGAACACTAATTCTTTTTCGCTGCGCTCAAAAGGGTTTTCCACCACTTAGTCACAAAGTACACAAAAGTTCTTTTCGCTTTGCTCAAAGTGTTTTAGTTCCTGAAAAAAGTGTTTTAGTTCTTAAATAAAGTCCTTTAGCTCGAGGAAAAAGTGTTTTAGTTCTAGAATAAAGTGTTTTAGATGTAAAATAAAGTGTTTTAGTTCTAGAAAAAAGTCCTTTAGCTCGAAGAAAAAGTGTTTTTGCTCATGGATAAAGAAACTATCCCGACACTATCCCGGTAGTATCTTATTAAGTGTGTAAAGTTAAAAAGTTGATTAATTTTATAATTTTAGTCTGTTTTCAAATACATGAACTAGATTTTACAGTTGAGCAACTAGATTTTACATCTAGACAACTAGAATTTGTATCTAAGCAACTAGAATTAACATCTAAGTGACTAGAACTTATATCTAAGTAACTCGATTTTATATCTAAGTAACTAGAACTTGTATCTAAGCAACTAGATTTTATATCTAAGCAACTAGATTTAACATCTAAGAGACTAGAACTTGTATCTAAGCAACTAGATTTTATATCTAAGCAACTAGAATTTATATCTAAGTAACTAGAACTTGTATCTAAGCAACTAGATTTAACATCTAAGTGACTAGAACTTGTATCTAAGCAACTAGAATTTATATCTAAGTAACTAGAACTTGTATCTAAGCAACTAGATTTTATATCTAAGCGACTAGAACTTGTATCTAAGCGTTTTAAACTTATGAAGAGGCAAGTTTGGAAAGTAGTTGGTTATGGGAAGAATCCAACCAATCGATCTAATTCTAACTCTATCAAACCTTATTCAGTATTTAAGAGTTTAGGGTTTAAAGATTAAAGTTTTATATTTTGCGTAGTTAAGACAGATTTGCATTATATATAGGAATTGTTGGGACACCAAAATCATGAGACTTCCGAGATTAATAACCACACCACCACCAAAGGTTTTGAACCCATCAAGAGTCCGATGGATGCATTAAAAATTTTAAGATAAATAAAAATTGTAATTAAAAAATTGATATATTTGAGTCATTAAAAGAAAAATAATTTCAATATGATCAAGAACCTTCTGTTTACCAAACAACACACCTCTTTTTTAATGGGAAATGTGCCATTCTCTCAAAGTGGATATATACACAATTCATCCTGTTTATTGGGGATAGAGGCGTTTGTAAATGGATAGGTTGCGTATATAGGAATGTTATGCGGTATTGAATAAGAACCAACAAATCAATGGGTAAACACACGACAGATATAAGTTTAAGTTTATTCAATTTCCTAAAAGACTTGGGAAATGGACTAGGTTATTATGTTGAAATTGAATTCCCAATGAGTGAAAATTCATTTGGAAGTCAAGCAATCGATATTGCATGGTTAAATGAAAAAGGAAATAAGTTTCCACTTTTCATATTTGAAATTGAAAGTACAAGCAACAATTCAATTCCAAACAATCCAACGAAGGTTTTCGGAAAAGAAAGTAAAAAATTTGAAAAGCCTCTATTCTTTTTTCATATCATTATAGATGGAGCAGAAAACTCCGAAAAATACTCTGACCTACTCGGAAATTTTGGAAGGTTTAATTACGACATATTTAGAATAAACAATGGAGAGACAGAAAATCTGCTGCTCAAAATATTATCTCAACACAGAAGAATTCATAACGAATTAGACTTACTTTATATTCTTAGACTAATAAACGAAACTAAAGAGATAAAATCAGAAATTGAATTTGAGAGATTACTGAAAAATATTGAGAGTTTAATTCATGAAAACCAGTTTTACCGAATAGGCCAAGTGTATGCAGACTTTGCTTCTCGTGACAAATCATTTCAAGAACAATATTTTAAATTTATTTATAGATTGTACCTTGCAGAAAAATTATCGTATTTAAGTTATGAGAGTTATTCTGCAAGTATTACTTCCGAGTTTATCAATTTGGGAATATTGTATTCAAACTTCAGAAAGGAATTGAAAGACTTAGATTTTACGAACCTACTTGTCGAAGCTCAAAAAACGGAAACTTTTAGTAAAATTGAATATTTACTAGGGTTAAATTATGACTATGATGTTTTTATTCATGACCATGTTCCGTTTTATATTGCACTTACATTTTTCCTATTCGAAGGCAATTTAAATGCTCAAAAATATATTCTTGACATTGCCATTAAGATTATTAGAAAACTAAAATTAACAGAAGATTACACTTTTGAACACCACATTTCTTGGGGACTGTTAATGAGCGCAAGTAGTCTTGAATTTTCTGAAATATTTGAAGAGTTAAGGAACTTAGCAAATAACAAAAACGGACTTCTAAATACAATCCTTTTCTGTCCGACTTTTATCAACGACCATCAAGAAATTCCTGATTCTAAACTTATTTTAGTACCAGAGCGAAATGAATATATCGAAGTTTTTAAAAATGAATTAAATCAATTAAACAAGGATAAGGAAATTCATGAAATCGCTGTAATGAGCCTGTCTGAAGACTGGAAAGATGAATTAGACTGTTATATTAATTTAGGAGTTGACTTGTCTAATTTGGTTATAAAATCAATATCATAAAATGAAGAAATAGAACAACACCGCATAACACGCTATATACGGTCATTTGCAAGCCTTGCCGCAGGCGCAACACAAGGCTTGCAAACGCCGCATATAGCTATACGTTAGCAGCAACCAATGACGACAACACAAACAATCGACATACAAGAAATGGACACAAAAGAAAAATCGATAATACTGGAATTTATTGCTACACTATACTTGCGACTTAATGGCTATTTCACAACAGGGTTTATTATTCATTCAGACGACAATAACATTGACGCGGAACTTGATATTTTGGCTATTCGTTTTCCCAGACACAAACAAAATTATACAACGCATAACTCTTCGGACTTTTTGGAAGTGCCAAATAACATTGACATTATTGTAGCAGAAGTAAAAGCGAAAGGACAATCTCTTCAATTCAATGACTCATTAAAACAACAAGCTGATTTTGAACCGTGGCAAAAAATATTAGATTGGACTGGACTTCTAGAGGATGAACAAGTTTCTTCAATTTCAAAAGAACTTAATTCATTGGTTCAGCCAATAGAAAACTCTCAAAGAAAATCCTTTCTCTCAACACAAGTCATCACAACATCATTTGGTAACTTGACAATAAGACCAATTATGTTTAGCCCTGAAAGACCTAATTGCAACAATGCCGACAAATTTATTAACTGGACTGAAGTCAATGATTTTATATGGTCGTGTCTATGTCCTTCTGAAAAAAGAGAAGCTTGTGGGACAAGATATGATTTTACTTCTTGGGGACATGGATTAACTGAAGTTGTAAAAGCATATAAAGACAGACAAAAGACGCAAGTCAAATTTCAAACGATTGACGAGTTATACAATGACATTACAAAAAACCGTGAACCAAAAGAAAAAGTGGTGCAAATATGAAAGCAACAAACCTTGTGACGAAAATTTTGGCAGCTGCTAACAGCACATTGGCAATAGGCGGGGTTCCGTCTCCGCTTGACAGTTTTGTGGTAGCCGAAAGTTCAGTTCTCCGAACTAACTTTTATGCTAAAAATCCGCCACATCGCCAAGCCCGAAAACCGTTATAGCCAATTGTATAAAGAACAAAAATGACACGAAAGAAAAAAATAAGAATACTTATTATTGGACTATTAGTCACAATATTTAGTGTTTTAACTTATGAATTATTATGGGGAAAATTGTTTTCTTTTTCTCCGATAATAATTGGCTTCACGAAATACGAACTGCCTCATTCAAGTGTATACGTACAAAATGGAGGTGATATATCTAACCTAACAAGAATAGACACATTAATTCCAATAGTTGAAGATTTTCACGAACTTACATTCTCATCTAAACCTAAAATATTTATTTTTCGAGACAGTATAAGTTTTATTGGACATTCTCTCTCCAAAGCGAGATTTTGCGTTTATCCGAATGGCAGACTTTTTATATCTCCTTGGGCATTAAAAGAAGACAAAGAAGGCAAAATATCATTGGAAATTTATGTGCGTCACGAATTATCGCATTCATTAATTGACCAAAACGCAGGTTTAATTAATGCTTTTCGATATCCGCAATGGCTAATGGAAGGAATTGCTGTTTATAGTACAAATCAAATGGGGACTTCTTTTTATCCAAGTAAAGAAGAAACTTATCGTTATATATACCAAGGTAATTTTTTACAACCATTAGATTTTAAAACTAAAAACGAAGATAAAACTAAACTCAATGTAGCATACAGAATAACTTTTATGTATGCTGAATTTGCCTGCATTGTTGATTATTTAATTGAAACTTACGGAAAAGAAAAATTACTACTTTTTATGAAAAAGCTGTTAATAGAAAGCGATAACGACAAAGTATTTAAAGAAGTATATACTATTGAATTTTCTCAAGTAATACAAAATTTCAGAAATCAAGTGATTGAATACGAGAAAAATAAATGAAAACAACAAACAACCGGCTATAACAAACGGTATAAAAAATTGCCGGTACAGAGGTTATTCGAGGGTTGTAGCCCGTTTCAACTTTTGTTTGAATTGACAGGAATTCGCCCGCAATTGGCAACTTTTCATACCGCTAAACGTGAGAAGCTTCGAGAACACGAGAATATAACTTAACAGAAAATGGAAAGTACTTCAAAAATTGAAAATGGAAATCATAAAATAAATGTTTCTCACATTGTGACTTTTGCAATCGTATTGTTTTTTGGA